>NZ_JBBOCA010000001.1:1520531-1824638 GCF_038002225.1 Paenibacillus sp. FSL R7-0204 | reverse complement strand
TCTCCCAAGCCGTAGGGTTATGGGCGATATTCCAGTCACCCTTCTGCCAGCTCCCGCCCATCGCACAGTTCTCAAAAGCAATCCGCAGACCCTTGTCTGCCGCCCGCTTCGACAATTCTCCGAACACCTCGGCGAATCTCGGAAGCGATTCGTCAATCGACGAGCCGGGCAGCCGTCCGGTGAAGCCGCCGATAATATCCGTTCCGAACAAGTGAGCGTGCTCAATCAGCTGCGTCCAGCCTGCTAATGTATCTTCGCTCTCGGGGTTCCCGCCCAGCGGGTTGCCGTAAATGCCGACAGCAGAGATTACGAAGTTATGCTCCGCTGCCAGCTCGCGTATTCGCGCTGCAGTCTCTACCAGATTGATGCCCCCGGTTGTCTGCCAGAAATTAAGTTGAAAGGATTCGAAGCCATGCTCCACAATCTGCGGAATGACCTGAACGGCCTCTCCCCCACGAACCAAAGTACCAATTCTCAGTGTATCTTGCATGTGTATGATCAGCTCCAATAATTTTATAGTCAGCGCCCTGCTGTTACCGGCCCTTAATCATCTTGCAAGAGCCCCGCTTGAGCAATACCGCATCATAGACAATATGCTGATGGGAGGAATGTTTGGTGATTAGATCGAATAGTACGCCCACACTGGACAGTGCCATTTCGGTGCCCGGCTGGCTGATCGTATCCAGCGCAGGATGATAGTACTCAGCCATCTCAATACCGTCGAAGCCAATGATGGATATATCATCAGGGATAGATAAGCCTGCGGTAAGCACAGCTTTGGCCGCACCAATCGCAATCGTATCGGAGGCCGCAAAGATAGCGGTTACCGTTCTGTCACGGTTAAGCAGTCTGCGTGCAGCATTGAAGCCTGAGCTTGGACTGTATTCACAATCCTCTACAAATCCCGGATGATAAGGTATGTTATGTTCTTCCAGCGCCATCTTGTAGCCAAGAAGCCGGCGGCTGCCTGTGGTATCTTCCAGTAAGGGGGATTTGGCGAGAAAGCCGATGTTCCGATGACCAAGTGAAAGTAAATAAGAGGTTGCCTTATAGGCTTCCTTGGATTCATCGATCGTTACGCTTGAGAAGATGGACGGGTCCACTTCCTGCGAGGTGGTAATTGTTGTGAGCACGAATGGAACGGTTAATTGCTTGAACTTCTCTTCGGAGTGATTATAGGTACCGCCCATGAAAATAATCCCGCTAAGATTCTTCTCCTTCACCAGCTGAATGGCAGCGTTAATCTCATCGGTGCCGTCCTCTACCTGATGGATAAGAAACGGATATCCGCGCAGATTGACCTGACGTTCAATCTCCTTGATCATAATAGAGAAGAACGGGTTAGTAATCCCTTTTACCATAAGTGCGATATTTTTGGATTGCGTTGTCTTCAGATTTCGGGCATTGGAATTGGGAATATAGTTATATTCCTTGACGACACTCAGTACCTTCTCCCGGGTGGCATCGCTCACCAGACCCTTGTTATTGATAACTCTGGACACTGTTGAGATACCGACACCGGATATCCTGGCGATATCCTTAATGTTTACGTCCACTCTACTCCCCCATTTACAGGTAAGGGAGCTATAAGATATAGCTCCCCTGTAACCTATACATTCTTTTAGTTAACAGGTGTAAATTCTGCCAATTGTTTCTCTACTTCGGCAATGACCTTGTCAACTCCTGCTTTTTTCAGCTGATCGCGGTATTCTGCTACAGCTGTTTTTGCATCTTTGTTTGTTTTACCCAGCATGAGCTGAATACCGAGCTGTGCATTGACGTTCGAGATCGAAGCAATTTCGGTAGTTACATTAGCCGGGTCGAAGCTGAAGCCGTTGTAAGGATCATCGATCGCTTCTTTATCCCATGCAGCGAACAGTTCTTTACGGACCGGATTCTCAGTATCACTAGGAATCACGAACTTATCGTTTCTGAGCGACCAAGCCGAGAAGCCGCCGCCGTCTGTTTTCTCATTGAAGCCTGGAGGCTGTTTCTTCACGCCGTCTTCAATGATATAGTGCTTGCCTTCGATACCGTACTGCATCAGATCGTAGTAGCTCTTATCTGTCATGAACTTCTCAATGACCATCAGAGAGCGCTCTGGATTATTGGAATTGGCGCTGATAACGGTTGAGTTGTCTACACCCATTTTACGTTTGATTTTCTTGTTGGCTTCAGCAAAAGTATAGAAAGCTGTAGGAGCATCAGGCAGCGCCTTGATATCGCCGCCATACTGGCCGATCCAGTCCTGGGCATGAGTCAGATAACCCGCAGAGTTCGCGGCTCTGAAGTTGTCTTTGCTGCCGAGGGAAGCGGACAGAACGTCTTTGCCCCAGTAGCCCTTGTCGCCCCACTCACGCATTTTCACAGCCCAATCCTCGAATTCCTGAGTGAAGGCCGGATGGAATACAGTCTTGTAATCCTCTGGGCTCTTCGTTACCAGGTTCAATTCATTGAGCGAGATACCAGGTGCGTTCAGCCACATGCCTGTAGTATCAACGAGCATTCTGTACATGTTCTGTGCATCCTCAGCCTTACCGTTAATTGGCGGGAAGGATTCATTGGCAACTACATTATCCATGTATTTAACCATATCATCAATGGACTTAATGTCAGTCATGCCGTATTTCTTCAGCAGATCGGTACGGTAGGCATAACCGGCAGGCGTATATTCACTGAACAGACTCGGTACGCCGTAGATTTTGCCATTCACCTTAGTGTTCTGCCAGGAGGATTCAGGAATCTCCGCTTTCAGCTTAGGAGCCACCTTGTCCAGCATATCCGTAATGTCCGTCAGCGCACCTTCTGTAGCCAGAGTGTAGTAGGACACAGGAGCACCCGGAGAAGCATGCGACAGATCGAACGATTCACCGGAAGCGAACAGCAGCGGATACTTGGTTGCTACGTCTCCCCAGTCAATATATTTGATTTCAAGCGTAGTATTGAGATCGGCCTTAAGCTTCTTGTTGATCTCAGCCAGAATGTCTTTATTGGTAACTCCTTCACTGCCCCACAGGTAGTACGTCAGCTTCGCTTCCTTAGAAGTGTCTACGCCTCCGGTATTAGTGGAAGTGGATGGAGTATTAGACGAGCCCGTATTTCCATTTGCATTATTGCTTGACGAACAAGCGGATAGCACTCCAGTAAGCATGAGGACAGCAGCTAGAGAAGAAGCAATCTTTTTACCTTTCATTCGGTAAGCCTCCCTTTTCTTTTCTATATTATGGTTTTTTGCATCTATAACAAACACCCTTCAATTGAAGCAGGCGTCCATTAACCCTTAACAGCACCGATAGTAAGACCGGTTACGAAGTAACGCTGAATGAATGGATACAGTAGAATGATCGGGCCTGTGGCCAGCACGGCTGTAGCCATTTTGATCGATTGAGTCGGCAGATCGGCTGTATTAATGACCGCCCCCGAGTTGATGAGACTGCCCATATTCGCCTGGTTGATCATGCGCTGCAGGAAGTACTGGAGCGGGAATTTGCTCTGAGTGTCCATGTACAGCATTCCGTTGTACCACTCATTCCAGAAGCCCAGTGCCGAGAACAGTCCGATCGTTGCCAGTGACGGAACCGCCAGCGGCATGAAGATCCGCCAGTAGATGCGGAAATCGCCTGCGCCGTCAATCGTAGCTGATTCATACAGGGAATCCGGGATCGCCTTCATGAAGTTACGCATCAGGAAGATCGACCACGCCCCTACCACTGCCGGCAGGATCATTGCGAACAGATTGTCCTTGAGGTGCAGATGCTTAACCATCAGGATGTAAGTCGGAATCAACCCTCCGCTGAACAAGGTGGTGAAATAGATCAGGAAGGAGAAGAAGTTACGGTATTTGAAATCCTTACGGTTCAGGACAAATCCGGCCATGGACATCATGAACAGACCGAGCACCGTACCAACGACTGTGATAAAGATCGTCACCTGATAAGCATCCACCAGCTTGGAGGAGTTACTGAGCAACAATTCATAGGCCTTGAAAGAAATCTCATTCGGAATCAGCTTGTACCCCTCGCGGATAATCTCCTGTTCATTCATGAAGGAGGATGAAATCATCAGCGCAAAAGGAAACACACAGAACAGGGCAAATACGGAGATGCAAATGTAGCTGATCACCTTAATGAAAATGCTGCCTGAATCCTGTTTAATAGTATTACTTGCCATATTAACACCCCTGTTTCTTATCTTGTCTTAGAACAACGCGCTATCCGGTTCAACCTTGCGCACAATAAAGTTAACGACAAGCACCAGAACCAGACCGAATAAGGATTGGTAGAAGCCTACTGCAGCACCCATGGAGAAGTTAAATTGTCCGACGAGTGACCGGAAGACATACGTATCTATAATATCCGTCTGCGGATACAGCACGGAGTTTGTTCCAATCAAATTGTAGAAGAGGTCGAAGGAGCCTTTGAGAATTCCGCCCATACCGAACAGGAGGAGCAGAATGAAGGTTGGCTTCAGAATCGGCAGAGTCATATAACGGATACGCTGCCAGGTAGTGGCGCCGTCCATATAGGCTGCTTCATAGAGATCATGGTTGATCCCCGTTATAGCTGCCAGATAGACAATCATACCGTAACCGGTACTTGCCCAAATCTTGAACGCTACAATGATGTACTTCCAGATTCCAGCGTCGGAGTAGAACTCAATCTTGTCTAAGCCCGTACTGGTAAGCATCGTATTGATAAACCCGGAGTTGAAATTGAACAGGTTATACGCGAACACGCCGACGATAACCATCGAGATGAAGTTCGGAAGCAGAATAACCGACTGGGAGATCTTCTTAAACCACTTGCCTGCAATCTCCGACAGCATGATGGCAAATACAATCTGGATGATGTTACCGAGTGCAAGGAACACCAGATTGTAGAGCAAAGTATTCTTGGTGATATTCCAGAGGTCTCCGTTCTGAATCAGGAACTCGAAATTCTTGAGTCCGATAAAGTCACTGCCGAAGATCCCTTTGTTGAGCTTGTAATCTACGAATGCCACGTAAGCGCCAGGCATTACCGCATAATGAAACACAGCAAAATACACAATGACAGGCAGCAGCATGAGATACAGCACTTTGTTCTTCAATAATTCCCGGACAACATTTCCGCCCGATTGTACAAATCTTGCCAATGAACCCACCTCCAAATTAAACATTGCATTCCACTGCAACTAATTAAGCATTCTACTGCAACTAATTAACCCTTTTCGACCATATAGAAACGTTTCCATTATTTCTTTGTGTTTCCCCTTGCTCAGAGCATACTCCTTCCTTGTATACGCTGTCAAACATTTTTTATTTTTAAATAACAAGTAATAAAATTACATTTCATTGTTCATAATAGATGAAAAGGCGTTTTTTTTATAGATAATTGACTTTTTTCAGTCAAAAGTCTAAACTCGAAATGTATAGCCTATGGAAACGTTTCTATTTATTCTTTACATGGACATGTCAGCCCTTTTTGTGACATCTGATGATGAATTCCCCCGTTCTGATCGATTTCATGTCCTAACTTAAGCACTGGAAAGCGAGGCTCGATATGATATTCAAACAACAAATGAACATGATTACCTTAACCCGGGATGACCTGTCGTATACATTCCTGCCTACAGGAGATATTTTTGAATTCACGCAGGGCTCCACTCTTATTAATCTGTTCCAGGGTAATCCGGCAGACGGCTCTTCCAATAATATCTATCTGCGCGTATATACAGAGCAAGGAATCCAGAGCTATCCGCTGCTTGGTATCCAATCAGGCTCCAAGCTGTCACGTACCGATGACAAACTGATTTTTGAAGGTTCTATAGAAGCAATCAGTTATCGTGTTAGCTTCGCACCGGCGAAGGATGGCATCTGGTTCTGGCAGCTTCAGCTTTCCGGCAGCGGTGAGACTGTAGATGTAGTGTATGGCCAGGATGTCGGCATTGCAGAGAAAGGCGGCATTCTCGCTAATGAGCTGTATATGAGCCAATATCTGGATCACAGCATCTGGGAAGGCCCGCAGGGCTACGCCGTATGCTCGCGCCAGAACCAGCCGCAGGGAACAGACTTCCCGTATCTTCAGCAAGGTGTTGTCGGCTCACAGGCTGTAGGCTATTCCACGGATGGTATGCAGTTCTTCGGCATTTCCTATAAAGGCAGCTATGTGCCTGAAGCGCTTAACGGCAATCTGCAGAACCGTAATTATCAATACGAGTTGGCTTATACCGCACTCCAGACCGAGACTATGGTCCTGTCGGCTCCGGTAGAATTCGCCTTCTACGGCCTATTCCGTCCGAATCACCCTTCGGCTGTGACAGAGCTTGAATTCCAGGCTGAGCTGCAGGCCGCTTACGCAGAGATCGACTGGAGCGGCAAGGAAGCCGTGCCAAACCGTGATGTTCCTCTGCTTAGTGACGATATCGGCAAGCCTTATGTATCTGCACAGTGGTCACAGGCCGAGATTGATGCCGCCTTCCCTAACCGGAAGCTTGAGGAGACCGAGAACGGGCAGCTGCTCTCCTTCTTCACAGACGGTCATGTCCATGTGGTCCTTCAGCCTAAGGAGCTGCTGGTGGAACGTCCGCATGGCCATATCATCACCTCGCTGCTGGGCGACAAGCAGGTAGACAACAACCTGATCTCCTCCACTAACTATATGTACGGTATTTTCAACGGGCAGACCGTGGTGGGGAATACCTCTTTCCATAAAGGGCTCTCTACACCGCGCGGCCTGCTGAACATTCAGCGGAACAGCGGTCAGCGGATCTATGTCCGCATGGACGGGGTCTACCGGATTCTCACGCTGCCGGCGGCTTACGAGATGGGCGTTAATTTTGCGAAATGGCACTATCAGCTTGAGGATGATGTACTGACCGTTACCTCAATCGCCGCAGCGGGTCAGCCGGATGTTGCCCTTCAGGTTCAGTCAAAGCTGGGCAGATCCTATGATTATCTGATCACGAATCAGCTGGTCATGGGCGAGCATGAATTCCAGCGTCCGGTACGGGTGGAAGAGAAAGACGGCATCCTGCAGCTTCTTCCTGATGAAGCGTCTCTTCAGAAGCTTCCTTATCCGGGCCTGCATTTCGATATCCAGTTGCCGGGAACTTCCTATACGTACAGCGATGACCGGATGTTCTTTGCCGACAGACAACCGCGCAACGGCACTCTGCTCACCTTGTCGGTAACGCAGTCCTCCGGCTTCCAGCTTGTGATTCAGGGCAGACTTACAGCAGCAGAGGCTCTTCCGCTGACGGCCCCTTACACACTGGAGAAGGAGCAGGCACAGTATAACGAATTCTATGCTTCGTTCACTTCCGGCTTCCAGCTGGAGCTGGATGGAGCCGAGCAGTCACGGATCGACATTCTGAATGAGACCGCATGGTGGTACACCCATAATGCGATGACTCACTTCATCATGCCGCATGGCCTTGAACAGCCGGGCGGAGCAGCCTGGGGTACACGCGATGTCTGCCAGGGACCGATGGAATACTTCCTGATGACCCAGCATTATGAGCTGGCCCGCAATGTTCTACTGAAGATCTATTCGCATCAGCTGTGGGAGAGCAAGGAATGGCCGCAATGGTTCATGTTCGACCAGCATCCGGTCCAGGCCCATGAATGGCATGGCGATGTTGTGCTCTGGCCGCTGAAATGCATCAGCGATTACATTATGGCTACCGGAGACTACGCGATTCTTAACGAAGAAATCGGCTATCACCATCTGGCAGACGCTCAGCCAAGCCAGCAGACCGAGACGGTCCTTGAGCATGTGAAGGCTGCCGTAGAGACCATCCGTGAACGCTTCGTACCAGGCACTGCTCTGATCAACTATGCCGGCGGCGACTGGGATGACACCCTGCAGCCAGCCAATGAAGCGCTCAAGACCAAGCTGGTCAGCGCATGGACGGTTGCACTCGCCTTCCAGGTGATCCGCAATCTGTCCCAGGTGACTTCCGCCGATCCTGAATTCTCCGCCAGCCTGGCAACTATGGCTGAAGAGATGAAGGAATCCTTCCGTACACTCCTGATCAAAGACGGCGTGATCGCTGGCTTCGCTTACTTCCAGGAGAACGGCAGCATTGATTATATGCTTCATCCGCTGGATGAGCAGACCGGCATTCATTACCGGTTATTGCCGATGACCCGCAGTATTATTGCCGAGCTGGTTACACCGGAGCAGGCCGCAGCCAATCTGCGCCTGATCGATGAGCACCTGAACTGCCCGGACGGCGTGCGCCTGATGGACCGTCCTGCCCGCTATGAAGGCGGCGTAAGCACCATCTTCCGCCGTGCGGAGCAAGCAGCCAGCGTCGGCCGTGAGATCAGCCTGCAATATGTACATGCCCATATCCGCTATATTGAAGCTTCCGCCAAGCTGGGCGAAGCGAAGCGTGCCTGGGACGGCCTGTTCCAGATTAATCCGATCAACATCCGGCAGAGCGTGCCTAATGCCCAGCTGCGCCAGAGCAACATGTACTTCAGCAGCTCCGACGGCGACTTCCCTGACCGCTACAGCTATCAGGAGAACTTCGACCAGCTGCGTGATGGCAGCGTTGAGGTGAAGGGCGGCTGGCGGCTGTATTCCAGCGGTCCGGGGATCTATCTCAATCAGTTGATCTCAGCCGTTCTGGGTATCCGCTTCAGTGAAGAAGAGCTGATTATCGATCCGGTCCTTCCGGCCAGCCTTGACGGTCTGCGCTTCACTTATGAGTGCTTCGGCAAGAAGATGACCTTCGTCTATCACATCAGCGCAGGTGAGGCCCGCACCCCTGAGGTGCATGCAGCAGGCGTTGCTGTTACCGGCCAGGTTCTACCGAATCCATACCGCCCGGGCGCGGTAAGCATTGCCAAGAATCACCTGTTGAGCCTGCCCGGCAATGAGCTGCATATCTATGTAACACAATAACTTTCAGTACGCTTACGAAGGAGTTAGCCATGACTAAACCGTTTATCCAGGATCTCGTGAACGATATGACACTAGACGAGAAGTTAGCCCAGCTTACCCAGCTTGGTCCATACTATTGGGGTCTGGATGATACCGTGGATTTGACGGGTCCATTCAAAGAACTTAATATCGAGCCGCAGGTGATCAAAAGCATCGGAAGCGTTCTGAACGGCATCGGCGCCCGGAATGTCATTGAGCTGCAGACCCGGCATCTGGAATCCAGCCGCCTGAAGATTCCGCTGATCTTCATGGCCGATGTCATTCACGGCTACCGGACCATTCTTCCGATTCCGCTCGCCATGGGTTGTTCTTTCGACCTCGATGCCTGTGAGCAGTTCGCTGAGGTAGCTGCGCGGGAGAGCGCTGCCGCAGGCATTCACCTCACCTTCTCTCCGATGACCGACCTCGTGCGCGATCCGCGCTGGGGCCGGGTCATGGAGACCTCCGGTGAGGACCCTTATCTGAACGCCCGGGTGACCGAGAGCATGGTCCGGGGCTACCAGGGCAAGGATCTGAAGGAGCCGGGGCGGATCGCTGCCTGCGTGAAGCATTTCGCCGGCTACGGTGCGCCTGAAGGCGGCCGTGAATATAACACGGTAGACATGTCCACCGGCGTACTCCGCGAGTTCTATCTGCCAGCCTACAAGGCGGCGGTAGATGCCGGTGTCGCTATGGTGATGGCTGCGTTCAATACCATTGACCGCATTCCGTCCAGCGGCAACAGCAAGCTCCTGCGCGGTATTCTCCGCGAGGAATGGGGCTTCGATGGCGTCACCATCGCCGACTTCAACTCCGTGAACGAGCTGGTGCCCCACGGCGCAGCGCAAGACGGACGTGAAGCTGCTCTGAAGAGCCTGTTAGCCGGACTGGATATCGAAATGATGTCCACCCACTATCTGAACCACGCTACTTCGCTTATTGAAGAAGGTCTGCTTGACCTCCGCCTCATCGACGAAGCGGTTACGCGGGTACTGGAGCTTAAGGATGCCCTCGGCCTGTTCGACAATCCGTTCAAGGATGCCGACCCTGTAGCTGACGAAGCCGATAAGCCAAGTCCAGAGCATCTTCAGGCGGCACGTGAGATGGGTGCCCGCTCGATCGTTCTGCTGAAGAACGAAGGCGGAGTCCTGCCGCTTACGCGCGGCATGAAGATTGGCCTCGCCGGTCCCTTCGCTGCCTCGATCAATGTTCTTGGCGGCTGGGCCGGTACCGAGAAAGACCCGGCGGTCTCCCTCTACACCGGCATTACCGGCAAAATCCCGGCAGCAGACCTGCTCACAGCCATGACCGGCGAGCTGGGAAGCATGCTGGAGGGTGTATTCGATGTGGAGGATGCTTCCGAAGCGGCTTACGAGCAGCTGAAGGACTGTGATGTGATTCTTGCCGCAGTCGGCGAGAATCAGCAGGATACCGGGGAAGGCGGCAGTAAGGCCAGCCTGCGGCTGTCCGCCAATCAGGAGAAGCTGATCCACCGCCTCAAGGCAACCGGCAAGCCGGTGGTCACCATTGTGTTCAGCGGCCGTCCGCTGGAGCTTGCGCCAGTGCTTGAGTCAAGTGACGCGCTGGTACAGGCCTGGTTCCTCGGCACCGAGTCGGGGAATTCCATTGCAGATGTGCTGTTCGGCGATTATAACCCGTCCGGACGCCTCTCCATGAGCTTCCCTTACTCCGTGGGACAGATTCCTGTGTACTATAATGCTTATCAGACTGGACGCCCTTATGATCCCCAGTATCCGAATGTGCGTTATGTAACCCGCTATCTGGATATTCCAAATGATCCGCTGTTCTGCTTCGGCTACGGCCTGAGCTATTCCAAGTTTGCCTACAGCGGCTTCACAGTAGAAGCTGCAGCAGACGGCAAGGCGCTTGCCGCCATCCAGGTGGAGAACACCTCGGAGGTTACCGGCAAGGAGACGGTTCAGCTCTATATCCGCGATGTTACCGCAAGTGTGGTCCGTCCCGGCAAGGAGCTGAAGGGCTTCAAGCAGATTACCCTTGCCCCGCATGAGAAGCAGACGGTATCCTTCGAGATTACCAGAGACATGCTCATGTTCTACGGCCAGGATGATCAGCTCGTGTTCGAGCCTGGAGACTTCGATATTATGATTGGTGCCAATTCCGGCGATCATAGCACGCAGCGGATCTGGATCGGCTGATTATACTAACCCCATAAACATAATAAATAGCGCCAATCCTCCACTTCACAAGTGTAGGGATTGGCGCTATTTGTATTGCACAGCTCTGCGTTACGCCCCGGTCAGCAGCTCGATATCCAGCCGGGCAAAGGCATCCTTCCATTCTGCAGAGCAGCCGCTGTCGGTCAGCACCATGGAGATATGCTCTAGCGGAGCGATCTGGGCAAAGGTAGTGATGCCAAATTTGGAATGATCCGCGACCAGAATGGATTCCTCGGCCCGTTCCATCATTTTGCGGGAGATCAGGGCTTCCTCCAGGTGGTAGTCGGTGATGCCCTCCGAGAGCGAGATCCCTCCGGCAGAGATGAACGCCTTATTCACCTTGAACTGACTCAGCAGATCATGGGCGGTGCCCCCTACTGCCGCCTGATACCCTGCATTCACCTCACCCCCGGCAAAAATAACCTTCCCCGCAAACTGCTCCAGCGCACAATTCAGCACGGGAACAGAGTTCGTAATCACCGTCACCTGTGTACGGTCCTTAAGCGCGCGCATAATCTCAAGGGTTGTTGTCCCGTTGTCGAGGATGACCGTCTCGCCGTCCTGAATAAGTGAGGCAGCCAGCCCGCCGATGGCCTGCTTGTCCTCCAGATGCGTCTGGGCGCGCTTCATGAACGTAGGCTCATGGTTCTCCGAGCGGATTCGTACCGCTCCCCCATACACCTTGCGCAGCCGCCCTTCCTTCTCCAGCCGGTCAAGATCGCGCCGGATCGTCTCCGTCGTCACCCCGAACCGCTCCGCGAGAAAATGCACCTGCACCTTCCCCGCAAGCTCGAGCTGGGCGAGAATCGTGTGCTTGCGTTCTTCATAGGTCAGCGACATCCCTGCTTCCTCCAGTCGTTGTTGATTTGATATATTAATTGGCTAACTTGTCGTAACGAGTGGCCATGCGACGGAAATACTTGATTTTAATGAAAAAGCATTCCAGCAAATGTCGTTCTTTGAACAGATACCAATCAATTTTAAAGGGACAGCGCATAGCTTTTCCCTTTAGGTAGTGCAATTAGTTTATAAGTATTTAAATGTTCCTGACAGTCCATAAATATCCTGTATCAAAATACCTATATTTACCATAATCATTATTGCTTTAAATTTTAAAACGGAGTCATAATCATAATTATCATAATGATTAAAACTATAATATGGTATATCAATAAACTTTTCGATTAACTGCATTATTTGCTTAGGTACAAATAATATAGCAGTTGTGATTAAACTTGCAATTGTACTTAGAATCATATGTATAGAAGTTGATATAGCTGTACTTTTAAATTGTTGCAATTTTACTTGAAGCTCAGTAATAGCTTCTTCATTAATCTGTGGTTTATCTGTGCTTAAATTACCAGCTATTTTTGCAAAAGAATCCATAACATTTTTAAAACCTTTTGTCATACTAAGTTCTTGTCTTGAGTTCTTATAATCTTTCGTTAATCTATTGAATTCAAGAGTTGACCAGATTGATACACCCAAGTTAACAACAGTAACAAGAATCAAAAATACAACGGCACATTTTACTGCCCAGTGATTATCTCTCATTATATAACACCCCAATATATATTTTAAGGTGTTATACGTACCTGTATCACATTAAGTAACATAAAATTACAAACAATTGTTTTTCAAACCAAACACAAGTTCTTCCGTTAAATCTTCGCAATACTTGTAATCACCCGAATGGTTAATTGCAAAAGCTTCTGCTTTATCTCGTTCAGCGTATACAAAGATTATCATTATGGGATGTAAGCCAATTTCGAATCGCCTCTGAGCCATAGGCTGAATCATGCTTAATACTCCATTCATTTTTCTCAAAGATTATTTTTTAGTTTTCAGACACGACCTAGTAAAATAAAATTTATGTTGGGTATCTCCAGACGAAATGTTGTTTCTAGTGTATTTATGTTGTTTTCATCAGTATATGAATCTGAATTCCACTTGTCAATGCGGACCCGCTAGCACAGAAATATCCCTTGTAGACATGTGGGTGTGGTTCCCATTGTACTTTATACAGCAGAGTGAGCTTTTGCCTAATTTCGTGCTCCTAGGAGGCTTGACAGAATAACCAAACGAGCCTAAAATCAACATGAAACAACATAAAGAAACACAAATCAACAACACATTGAATCAACAAACGCCGCACTATTACATCACTACACGCCTTACTGCCTTACCCATAATCGGATTGAAAAGAGAGGGGATTTCCCGCATGAACAGTAAATTATCATTTCGGCCAGACGGTACCTTCACCATCGTACAGTTCACCGACCTCCACTGGATGGATGGAAGAGCAGAGGATCAGCAGACCCGGGAGCTGATGGAGCTGGTACTGAAGGCGGAGCAGCCGGACCTGGTTATTTTCACAGGAGATACGATCTATACGGGACCGGTCCGTGAAGGCGGGCTGCCTTGCCAGGACCCCAAGCAGGCCTTCCGCGATGCCTTGGCTGCTGTAGTGAATTCCGGTGTGCCTTGGGCGTTCGTATTCGGCAACCACGATACGGAGAACGGAGTGACCTACAGCGAGCTGATGGAGATTGCGCAGGAGTCTCCGCAGTGTCTGGCTGAGGCTGGTCCGGCGGAGCTGGCCGGTTCAAGCAATTACGTCCTGGAGATTGAAGGCGCGGGCAAACATACGGGAGCCATCCTCTATATGCTTGATACGGGTGCCTACTCTCCGCTGGAGCAGATTCCCGGGTATAGCTGGGTCCGGCGTAACCAGATGGATTGGCTGGCAGGGCAGTCTGCGCGGCTGAATCCCAGAGAAGGTCAAGCGAAGCGGCCTGCACTGGCGTTCTTCCATATCCCGCTGCCCGAATATGACGAGATGTGGAACACCCAAGTTTGTTACGGACACAAGTATGAACGGGTCTGTGCTCCGGTTCTGAATTCAGGGTTATTCGCCACCCTCGTAGAGATGGGCGATGTGGCAGGCACCTTTTGCGGACATGACCATATCAATGATTTCACCGGCACGCTGCATGGCATCCGCCTCAGCTATGGCCGGGCAACGGGCTATAATACTTACGGGCACGACAACCTGAAGCGGGGCGCGCGCGTCATCCGTCTAGAGCAGGACCAGCCGTCCTTCGAGACCTGGCTCCGGCTGGCAGACGGCTCCCGGTGCACGGAACAACCCGCCCATACACCTCTCCCTGCTGCCGAACCACAACATTAACTACTTCTTGAGGGGTTGACTATTAATGCTGCTGCCAATTCTTTTGGTGCTGGCTTCCGGAATGTGCCACGCGGTGTGGAGCATGTTCACCAAAAGAAGCCTGAATAAAAGCAGCTTCCTGTGGTCGATCATGATGGTCTCCACGGTGCTGCTGCTGCCGGTGCTGCTTATCGAGCTGTGGACACAGCCGCTGGCCGCCGGCGCTTACGCTCTGCTGCTGCTGTCTGTAGCGCTGCAGGCCTTATATTCCTGGCTTTTATCCATAACCTATGAGATGGGCGACCTGTCCCAGATTTACCCGGTAATGCGGGGGACAAGCACGCTGCTGATCCCGCTGATCGGCGTTATTTTCCTGAAGGAATCCTTGTCTGTCTACGGCTGGATCGGGATCTGCTGCATGCTCGGCGGCTTCGCTGTCCTCAGCGGAATCGGCGCAAGAAGAAGCCTCCCGGCTTCCTCCGGGTCTGTGTCCGGCACTCCGGCTTCCTCCGGCCCCGGCACCACCTTAGGCTACTATACACCGATACTCATGGCTCTCTGCGTGGGATTATGCACTACCTGCTACGTATTCGTCGATAAGCTGAACCTTCAGCATATGTCGCCGCTGGCCCTGCTTGAGGTCACCAATATCGGCTTCGTTGCCGGACTGACCCCAGCCGTCCTGAGATCGCGGAAGCTGCTTGAAGAGTGGCGCCGCAACAAATTCACCATCCTGCTGGGCAGCGTGCTGAATCCGGGCTCCTATCTGCTGTTCCTGTTCGCACTTCAGCAGGCACCGCTTGCCCACATCAGCCCGCTGCGGGAGATCGGAACCATATTCGCTACGCTCCTCGGTGTGCTGCTCTTGAAGGAGCGGCAGGGCCTGCGGCGGATGATATGCTCGGTTGTCATTTTCTGCGGAATACTGCTAATTGGCATCTGGGGGTAAGCAGGATAAGGATCACAGATGTCGAATTGAAACCGTATGATGAAGATAACCTCGATGAGTACACACCTAATGAAGGCACGAGCCAGATTCAACCCCAAGCAGGCTCTATTGCTGCTTCTCTACTTAACCATTCTGATCAGTCTGCGCTATCTGTGGTTCAATGCCAATACAGCGTCTGAGCATCCCGAAGCACAGCAAGGTGTGCTGGATATGCGTGGCTGGGACTTCATGAATTCCCCTTCCATCCAGCTGGATGGAGAATGGGAGTTCTATCCCGGCCAGCTCCTGGGCTACGAGGATTCCGCCCTACTTGCTGCGGCCACACCGCATGTGGTCCAGGTTCCCGGTGACTGGAGCAGCGGCTTCCCGGAAGGGGAGCAATCCTCTCTGGGCTATGGTACATACAAGCTGCGCATACTCGTAGACCCGTCACAGACAGAGTCTTATGGCTTCTGGATTCAGCGGATTCAGGCCACCTCCAGCATCGATATTAACGAGCAGAGAGAGACCAGCTTCGGGAAGCTGTCCACGGATAGCGGGGACTATATCCCTAAGGCGGTCTCTTACACCGCAGCCTACGAGAATCCGGGAAGACAGGAGATTGTTCTCCTCGTCCGGGCAGCCAACTACGACCATCCGCTGGAGGGCGGGATTGTCAGGTCGATCCGTTTCGGCTCCCAAGCCGCGGTGGATAGCGAACGGATGTATTCACTCGGCTTCCAGCTGGTGGCGTTCATGATCATGCTGCTGCACGCGCTGTATGCGGGGATTTTATTCTTTTTTAACCGGAAGCAACGGGCGTTCCTGCTCTTCTTCCTCCTGCTGATGGCAGTAGCAGCTACCATTGTAGCCGATAACGATACGATTCTGCTGCTCTGGTTCCCTATTAATTATACCTGGGCACTGAAGCTCAAAATGCTGGCCTATCCTGCGTTGTCTCTGTTTATGCTGCTGCTGACGCGCAGCTTCTCGGCCTACGAGGGCCCCGGCCGTCTGTTCAAAATCTATCTGCTGGGTCTCCTGCTCTATACCGCTTATGTTCTGATCTTACCGGCACATTACGTGGTCTATGCCAGACTGTTCTTCTCGGTCTTCTACCTGCTTCCGGTAGCCGGAGTCATCTATTATATCGGCCGGATGGTCCTGCGGCAGGAGCAGGATTCCTTCTTCCTGCTGTTTGCCGCCGCCGCTATCGGCTCCAGCGTAATTGGCGGAGCCATAGAATCAAATGCCAAGGGGAGTATCCTGTATTATCCTGTAGATGTCATTGCAGCCATTATCGGCTTCTCTTCTTACTGGTTCAAGCGGTACTTCCGCAATGCGGAGGAGAACCGGCTGCTCAACCTGCAGCTGAAGGAGAGCGACCGGAAGAAAGACGAATTCCTGGCCAATACCTCCCATGAGCTGCGGACACCGCTGCACGGCATTATCAGCATTGCCCAGACTGTAGCCTCCAAGGAACAACAGGTGCTGGACGAACAGAGCTCTAAGGATCTGGAGCTGCTCATTACGATCAGCCACCGGATGTCCCTGATGCTTAACGATCTGCTCGATGTGACCCGTCTGCAGGAGAAGCGGATTGTGCTCCAGCGGGAGCCGCTGGCCATGGGTTCGCTCGTCTCGGGCGTGCTGGGGATGTTCGAATTCATGATCGAAGGCAAAAGGCTGCAGCTGCGTAATGAGCTTCCCGCTTCATTGCCGCCGGTCTGGGGGGATGAGAAGCGGATTGTGCAGATCCTCTATAACCTGCTGCACAATGCCATCAAATACACGCAGGCCGGATCGGTCACCGTCTCCGCTGCAGCCGACGGCAAGCTTGCGTGGATCAGCGTAGCTGATACCGGGGCAGGGATTGACAAGGTGACGCAGGCGCGGATCTTCTCGCCCTATGAGCAAGGCAGCAAAGGCATCATTGACGGCGGCGGCATCGGTCTGGGCTTAAGCATCAGCAAGCAGCTGACCGAGCTGCACGGAGGAGACCTCACAGTTGATTCCGAGCCGGGAAAAGGGTCCGTGTTCACCTTCACCCTCCCGCTGGCCTCCTCTGCCGGGGCCCGGGAAGAGACGAATCAGGATACAGCCGCCGCAAGGCAGCAAGACAACCCGGAGCTGCAAGGGCTGCTGCTTGAGGAGAGCCGGCTGCTATTACAGCAGTCCGATATCCGCAATCTCACAGTCCCTGTGGAGTTAACCACTCCGCCGCAGATGCAGGATGCTTCCCGGGCAGCCAAATCTCTGATCCTGGCCGTCGACGATGATCCGGTCAATCTCAAGGTGCTCTCCAGCATGCTCTCGGCAGAGCATTATCAGCTGGTGACCGCCACCAGTGCAGAGGAAGCCCTGGAGCTGCTGGGCACCGAGCCGTGGGAACTGCTGATCGCCGATGTGATGATGCCGTACATGTCCGGCTATGAATTAACCCGGATCGTCCGGCAGCGCTTCTCCCTCTCAGAGCTGCCGATCCTGCTGCTCACGGCCCGCAACCAGCCGGCGGACATCTATACCGGCTTCCTGGCCGGAGCGAATGATTATGTCGCCAAGCCAGTGGACGCCCTGGAGCTGAAATACCGGGTCCGCTCACTGACCGGACTGAAGCAGTCCGTTACCCAGAGCCTGCGGATGGAGGCAGCTTATCTCCAGGCACAGATTCAGCCGCATTTCCTGTTCAACACGCTGAACGCGCTGCTGGCGCTGAGTGAATTCGACCTGCCGAAGATGCGTGATCTCGGCGAGGCCTTCTCCTCCTACCTGCGCATCAGCTTCGATTATATGAATTCGCAGCAGCTCGTTGGATTATCCCATGAGCTGGAGCTAATAGAATCCTATCTCTTCATTGAGAAGGCGCGCTTCGAGGAACGTCTGCAGATCGAATGGGAGGTGGATCCCGGCATCGAGCTGCTGCTTCCTCCACTCACCCTCCAGCCGCTTGTGGAAAATGCCGTCAGACACGGCCTGCTGAGCCGCAAAGCCGGAGGCAAGCTCCAGGTCCGCATTCACCGCCAGAAGGGCTATACCTCCTTCGAAGTGGAGGATAACGGCAAGGGCATGAGCGAGGAGCAGGTGGCCCGCCTGCTCGACGACACCTTCCAGGCCCACCGCGGCATCGGCCTGCTGAACACCAACCGGCGCCTGACCCAGCTCTACGGCGAAGGCCTCGTGATCCGCAGCCAGCCTGACGTTGGCACTACAGTATCCTTTGTGATTCCTGAGCGGAGGCAGGGCTGAACCGCCCGCTCCATAACGGCAGCATAAATAACCCGCAGACCGGAAGTGATGACTCCGGCGCTGCGGGTTATTGTTATTTTTCCTCTACTTACTCTTTACTCTCCTCCGGCGTATAAACCACCGTCTTCTCAACTGTAACCATCTTACCGAAGCTGTTGGTCACCTTGAATACGAACGTATTACTGCCCTCTGTCAGCGTCACCGACTCATAGAAGCTGCCATAGCTGCTGATCAGTTTGTCATTCAGATAGACTTTGGGACTGCTGTCGTTTGCATCCGTGACACTCCCAGTCAAGGTAAGCTGTTTCGTCTTGGTCGTCTCAGGAATATAATCCAGCTTCAGCACCGGCTCACTCACGTTAAAAGTAATAGTCTTGGTCACAGACTCCGAGCTTTTGCCCAAGCTGTTAGTCGCTTTGAAGGTAAACGTATTCGTTCCTTCTTGGAGCGTTACCGTCTTGTTGAAGGATCCATATTCGCCTACGAGTGCGTCGTTCATGTAGATCTTAGGATAGCTATCATTCTTGTCACTAGCCTTACCGCTTAAGGTAACCGTCTTGCCGCTGCTCGTCTCGGGGATCAGATCAAGCGTCAGCACGGGACTGTCCACAGCAAAGGTAATCGTTTTGGTGGCAGCGGCCGAACTTTTACCCAGACTGTTAACAGCCTTGAAGGTGAACGTATTCACTCCTTCTTTGAGCGTTACTGACTTGTTGAAGGAGCCATATTCCCCTACAAGTTCGTCATTCATGTAAATCTTCGGATAGCTGTCATTCTTGTCAGTCGCTTTACCACTGAGGGTTACCGTCTTGCTGCTGCTGGTCTCCGGGATCTGATCGAGCGACAGCACAGGTCCGTCTACATTAAAGGTGATTACCTTGGTAATAACCGCTGAGCTTTTGCCCAAGCTGTTCGTAGCCTTGAAGTTAAACGTATTCGCCCCTTCTTTCAGCGTTACTGTCTTGTTGAAGGAGCCGTATTCGCCTACAAGTTGATCATTTATATAGATCTTCGGATAGCTGTCATTCTTGTCGGTCGCTTTTCCGCTCAGGGTAACCGTCTTGCTGGTGCTGTTCTCCGGGATCAGATCCAGAGTCAGTACAGGCCCGCCCAAGGTCACGACAATCTGCTTCTCTACCACAGCTTTTTTATCATATTTATTCGTTGCGGTCACCACGATCTTGTTAACGCCTTCCTTCAGCGTCACATCCGCACTGAATTCCCCGTTGTAAGCCACATAGGCGGTCTTATCATTAACCGTAACTTCCGGATTCATATCGCCGCTGTCCTTGACTTTACCGGTGATTTTGGCCGTAAGCTGATTGGACGTCTCAGGAGCCTGCACGGTAAGCTGCGGCCCGGAGGTCTGATAGGTCACCTGCTTCGTCACTGTATTCGAGCGTCCGTTCGGCAGAACCGCCTTGAAGACAAATTCGTAGACCTTCTCTCCCCCATCCAGATCATACGCCTCGGCAAAAGAGCCATTCTCATTCTCTACTTCTTCATCGTTGATATACACCTTGGCGTCCGCATTCACTTTGCCCGTAAGCTTGACCGTTCTGTCCGACACCTGTGCCGGCACCTGTACGTCCAGCTTCACATCCTGTGTTGCGGTAGTATAGGAGGACTTCAGTACGCGGTACAGCAAAGTAGCTACAGAAGCCCGGTTAATCGGACTAGTCGGCCCGAAGGTTCCGTCCGGGAAGCCCTGAATCAGCTTATTCTCCACAGCCACCGCTACTTCCTTCGCCAGTTGAGGGGTCACATCCTCATAGTCATCGAATCTGTACTGCAGAATGTTGTCCGCATCTACATTATCCGTCTCCAGCCCCATTGCACGTACCAAGGCAACAGCCACATCTTCACGTGTAGCGCTTGCCTGAGGATCGAAGAACGGCTTGCCTTTCACTGGAAAATACCCGGTCAGGTAATCCTTGGCTGTCTCCACATATTTGTAGGCCCAGGAGGAGGGAGCCACATCCGAGAATGTCTGCGTTCCATCCGAGACCAAATCAAGTCCAAAGGTCAATGTAATCAGCTTGGCTAACTGCTCTCTGGTAATTGCCGCTTCAGGCTTAAAGGACCCGTCCGGGTTCCCCGTAATAATGCCTTGATTCGCCATACTTTGTATCGCTTCATTGGCCCAGTATGTGGTCTTCACATCCACGAATACATAAGACGTCTTCTGCTCTACAACCGTTGCCGCACTAGCCACTCCCCCGCACAGCATACTCAGCAGCATCACCCATGCCGATACTACTCTCCATCTTCTCGCCATCACACTCATCGCCCCCAACCATAGTAAGCAGCCCCGGCCGTCCACTCTTCTATTAATATGCTTAAGAGAGCAGCCTGCTAGACTCGCAGAGACAATTATACTCCAATTAGTACCAAGGTAATAGTTCCTAAGATATAAAATATTTTCCTCACAACACCAACGCCGCCGTCTCCCGCTTCAGCCACGCCCGGTGCTCCTCATCCAGCAGCGGAGCCAGCTTATCATACACCTCAGCATGATAGTGGTTCACCCAGTCCAGCTCCTCCCTGCTCAGCATAGACGGCTCAATCGCCCGGGTATCGATCGGCAAATAACATAGGTCTTCAAACTTCAGGAATCTACCGAACTCCGTAGTCACATCCTCCGTAATCAGCAGCGTGTTCTCTGTACGGATACCATGACGGCCTTCCTTATAGACTCCCGGCTCCACCGTGATGATCATCCCAGGCTCCAGGCGGACCTCATTCGGCTTAAAGCTGAACCGCTGCGGCTCTTCATGCACATTGGAGTAATAGCCCACACCATGTCCGGTTCCGCACTTGTAATCAAGGCCATGATCCCACATCGGCCCCCGGGCGAGAATGTCGAGGGTAGATCCGGTGGAGCCATAGAGGAACTTGGCCGTAGACAGCGCAATCACAGACTTCAGCACCAGTGTAAAATCTCTCTTCTCCTCATCCGTCAGCGGGCCAAGCGCCAGCGTGCGGGTGATATCCGTTGTCCCGTTCTGGAAGTGCGAGCCCGAATCCAGCAGATACAGGCCTCTGGCTTCCAGCTCTACCGGATGATCGGCGGACGGCGAGTAGTGCATCATCGCAGCATTCGCTCCGTAGGCAGAGATACTGGAGAAGCTTAGCTCAGCGAATAACGGCTGCTGCCGCCGCAGCTCCAGCCCCTTCTCATCGGCTTCAAGCTCGGTCACCGGACGGAGCGGAACCGTCTCCTGCAGCCATT
The DNA here is from genome assembly GCF_038002225.1 of Paenibacillus sp. FSL R7-0204. NCBI lineage: Bacteria > Bacillati > Bacillota > Bacilli > Caryophanales > Paenibacillaceae > Paenibacillus > Paenibacillus sp. FSL R7-0204. The sequence continues at coordinate 1,802,956 of NZ_JBBOCA010000001.1, read as the reverse complement.
TGAACAGTCCGACCAAGGCGGCCGCGTCCTTCAAATAGACATCACGGATATTACGGATCTCCACCTCGTTCTTGATCGACTTAAGGGCCACCACAAGACCCGGCGCTTCTATAGGATGAGCGGATTCCGGGATGGCCGCCGCCAGACTATATCCGGTTTTGTTCGGATCATACAACACGGAAGCCGCTTCCGGGAGCGTCTGCAGGAACGGAAGGATGTCCTCATACTCCCTGATCTCCACGCCATCCCGGGCCAGCGTCTGCTTATCTTCCGGGGTGGCCTTATGTCCTCCGGCGAACAAGCTTGCATGATCTACCCCTACAATGGCAAAAGCGGTCACATACGGATTGAACGGGATATCCCGTCCCCGGATGTTGAACAGCCAGCACAGATCATCCAGCGCGGACAGCACATAATAATCAGCGCCCTTACGCTTCATCCCCTGCCGGACCTGCTCCAGCTTGTCCACCCGGCTGAGACCTGCATACTCTTCATCATGCAGCATTAGCGGCTCGGCCGGAATGGCTGGCCGGTCCGTCCATATCGTCCCCACCGGGTCGAGATCTGTAATCGTCTGAATCCCTTTCGCCGCGAACTTGGCCTGCAAGCCCTTCATAGCGGTTACGGACAACGTTCTGCCGTCTACGGCCATACGTGCGCCTTGCGGTAATTCCTCTGCCAGCCATTCATCCCATTGCGGGACGCCCGGCTCAGCCATACGGAACATACGGATGCCCGAGCCCGCAAGCTCCCGCTCCGCCTGAATATAGTACCTGCCATCCGTCCACAAGCCAGCATCCGCTAACGTGATCACAGCCGTTCCGGCGGAACCGGTGAAGCCGGTAATCCAGCGGCGGCTTTTCCAGTGCTCCCCCTCATATTCACTTAAGTGCGCATCCCCGCTTAATACCACACAGGCCGCTATCCCGCGCTCCGCCATCCATTCTCTTAGCTTATGTACTTTCTCCTTCGGCAACATATCAGCATCTCCTTCTCTCTATCTAGTCTACTGAACCATCATACACCTGCATTTCATGGAAAAAAAGAAAAGACGCCGCAAAAAAAAGATGAAGACCCTCAGGTCTCCATCGTGTCACTATCGCCTTTCCGTACCAGCTTCCGCCGCTGCTTCCCCTTCTTGATCCACATCCGGTCCTGGTCATCCCGGTAGAATCTGATCCCGAACAAGCGCAGCGGTGTCCACATTTCCCTAAAATAATAATTGGGCATGGTCCATTTCTCCCAGACTATAAATAGATTTGCTCCTAATTATAGACCGGGATACCTGGTTTGTTTGTCGCATTGTGGAGGGTAAGGGGGAATAGCATTACTTTTTTTGTAAAAAGACACTTTATAGGTATGCTCCAATCTGAACTTTGTATTGTTCGTTCTCTTCTTCATTTGCTTGATTCCGATGCTGCCCGAACAGATCGACACATTTGATTACATTGCTCTCGTTATTGATTCTAGCGGACGATTCCAAGCTTTGCAGGATAAATCCAATTCCTTCTTTGCGCTTGTTATTTAAATAATAGGCTGCTAATTCAGCAAGGAATTGAGTGTATTGGTTGGTTATGATTTGTTTGTTATGAAGAATCCCATATTCTGCAAGATTAGTACGGCAAGGGAGATAGGCAGCAAAACGCTCCAGAATAGAATCAACATTCCAGTCATAGCGGTTAGCCGACAAGATAATATTGTATAACGCTATAAATATCTCATCTGGTCGATCGGATATATATGCAACATAGTCAGAGAGCGCCTCATATTGTCCTCCCATTACCCGATAAAGCAGCCTGTTTGCGGTACCCCACTCCTGGAACTGAGCTACAGTTCGCTTCACTTCTTCATTGTTTTCCTGTATCCAGTTCCCATCCATATAGAGGGACACCCAATCTAATGCCGAATTGAAGTCTCCTAATTCCTCACACACAGTTGAACGGATAAGCTGTGCATACAGGATATAGAAGTATAGGGGTTTTTCGGTTTTTTTCTCGTCACTCTCTCTACGGTTAGACTGCCGCTGGAGATTATAACGAAGAGTTGCTAATTGCAGCATCTTCTTCGCCAGTTCATCCACCTTATGCCACTGATTCATTGAACCATAGACATGACCCAAATGATTCACCCCGTCCAATTGATCCGCTTCATCCAGCCGGTCCAGGTAACCTTCGAAGATATACGCCGCCTGCAAATTCCGCGTCTGGTCGTCACCAATGGCGATTCGGAATAGACGGTATTGGCATAACGCGAGTCTCTCGGAATTCTGATACTTCTCACTGACACTCACATTCTTATACAATAATTCGGCAGCCTGCCACAGCCCCTCTTGAAACAGTCCTTCAGCCACTTCGAACAGCATGGGGGCATAGACCAGATTCTCCAGCAGATTCTGAACCACCTGCTCAACGCAATCCAGACGGCCCAGTTCAGCCGAGCGCACAAGAAAAGGCCGCAGACGCCGCCAGGTGGGTGACGAGAAATAGAAACATTCATCCACGTAAAAGCTATAGAAATGATCCTCCGGCAGATCCATCGCCTTGGTAATTCGCTCCAGATGGTTCATCGCAATGGGCTGGTGACCACTTAGTATCCGGCTAAGCGTTCCTGAATTAATTCCGGATTGTCCCGAGAATTGATTAATAGGCATTCCCTTCTGCGACAAATACAACGCTAATTGATCGCGAATCATAGTTCTAGTAGAGACCATGCAAACACCACCTAACTGGAATCCAATATAATTTCTTTTATAGTTGTAATAATATGTCACATTATTCCAATCGTCAATAATTTAGAATGCTGCAGATTAGTACAATCCGTGAACTGGCAACCCGTTTGCCATGATGGCAAAAAAATAGAGACCCTAGGGGTCTCGTAAGGTCTCTGTCATCCGATATCACATTTGCGTAGCCGTTTCTTCCACCGGTGTTACCACAGCTTCACCCATTGCCAGTCCTCGTACCCCGTTACCTGAGGAACCAGCGCTTGATCTGCTCCAACGAACCCTTAGCTTCCGGGCCATTGTAGCCGAAGGCATTGCCAATCATCAAAATAACGCTGCTGCCCAGTAAGCATCAACCGCCACCTATACCGTGGCCCATAGTTTGAATAAAACTTTGAATGCTGATATTTGCTACGGTCTCAGTAGTAGCAACCGGTATAATAATTGCAATAGCCAGACTACAGGAAGCTAGAAGCTTGATAAATTTTCTGTTCATGTGAAACCTGCACCTCTCTAATTAGAAGTTTGTATTGCTCTTGCTCTTCTTCACCTGCCAGATGCCGATGCTGTTCGAATAGATCAACACATTTGATAATATTTCTCTCATCATTGATTCTAGCAGACGATTCCAAACTTTGTAGGATGAATCTAATACCTTCTTCACGTTCATTATGTAAATAATAGGCTGCCATTTCAGCAAGGAATTGAGTGTGTTGGTCCAACATAACCTGCCGATTATAATCGCCAAATTCTGTAGAATACGTCCGGTAAGGAATATAGGCAGCAAATCGCTCCAGAATATAATCAACATTCCAATTGTAGCGGTTAGCCGATATGACAATACTGTATAACGCTGTAAATATCTCATCTGTCCGGTGGGAGATATATTCAACATATTCAGAGAGCGCCTCGTGTTGTCCTTGCATCACTCGATAGAGTAGTCTGTTTGCGGTACCCCACTCATGGAACTGAGCCACAGTCCGCTTCACTTCTCCATCGTCTTCCTGTATCCAGCTTCCATCCATATAGAGGGACACCCAATCTAATGCCGATGGGTAGTCTCCTATTTGTTCACACACATATGAACGGATAAGCTGTGCGTACAAGATGTAGAAGTACAGTGGTTTCTCAGTTTTTTCCTCGTTACTCTCTCTGCGGTCCGACTGACGCTGGAGATTATAACGAAGAGTCGCTAATTGCTGCATTTGCTTTGCCAACTCATCCACCTTAAGCCAGTTGTTCAATGAAACATATACATGAGCGAGATGCTTCAATCCATCTAACTGATCCGCTTCATCCAGCCGGTCCAGGTAACATTCGAAGAGATGCGCAGCCTGCAAATTCTTCGTCTGGTCATCACCAATGGCGATTCGGAATAGACGGTATTGGCATAACGCGAGTCTCTCGGAATTCTGATACTTCTCACTGACACTCACATTCTTATACAATAATTCGGCAGCCTGCCACAGCCCCTCTTGAAACAGTCCTTCAGCCACTTCGAACAGCATGGGGGCATAGACCAGATTCTCCAGCAGATTCTGAACCACCTGTTCAACGCAATCCAGACGGCCCAGCTCAGCCGACCGCACAAGAAAAGGCCGCAGACGCCGCCAAGTGGGTGACGAGAAATAGAAACATTCATCCACATATAAGCTATAGAAATGATCCTCTGGCAGATCCATCGCCTTGGTGATTCGCTCCAGATGGTTCATAGCAATGGGCTGATGACCACTAAGTATCCGGCTAAGCGTTCCTGAATTAATTCCGGATTGTATGGAAAATTGATGAATAGACATTCCCTTCTGCGACAAATGCAACGCTAATAGATCACGTATCATAGTTCTAGTAGTAGGGACCATGCAAACACCACCTAACTGGAATCCAATATAATTTCTTTTATAGTTGTAATAATATGTCACATTATTCCAATGGTCAATAACGTAGACTGCTGCAGATTAGTCTAATCCGTGAACTACAGGCAACCCGTTTGCCATAAGGGCAAAAAAAAAGAGACCCTAGGGGTCTCATAAGGCAGGGCCACCCTTTCGATTCAAATTCCCTATCATCACCTCTATCTTGCTCATCACAGCATCCCGTAGACTTTCAGGCTCCATCGCTTCAATAATCGGGCCATAAGAGAGAAAGTAATTTGAAAGCCAATCTCCTTCGGGCATGGATGCATTAACAGTAAAAGATCCATCTTCATGTTTTGTTATTTGTTTTTCACTAAAGTCATCGTATATTCTATACGCTCCCGCCGGAGAGATCTTTAACCGAATATCAATAAATTTCTGAAATTGATTATCTGTCGCTTCAGCCTCAGATTCCACTAATGTCTCTTGCTCCACAACCTCTTCAGTGATTTCGATATTTGCCATACGGGATATTTTGAATGTTCTGTATGTTCTTTTATCATAGCAATACGCTTTCAAATACCATGCCTTATCCTTAAAAATCAACTTAAGCGGCTCAACCCTGCGTAAGCTTTTCACACCTGAGGTATTGAAATATTCAAATATAATAATATGTTTGCTTATAATTGCCATTTTTAGTGCATTGAAATTTTCTTTGTTTCTTTCATCACTTCCCCAGGGAGAAAAGTCCAATTCAATCCAATTCACATCGCTCTTTTTGAAAAGGCTGCTTAATCGTGAAAGAATAGTCTCAATTTCCGGATACCGCGCTGCTGATAGATTCTGCAAGGCGAGCAGTATTTCATCCTGTTCTTTTTCAGAAAGTAACGACTTGTTTAGTATAAATTTGTCAAGAATGACGATTCCGCCGCCTCTGCCTTGATTCGTATAGACAGGTATGCCAGCACTGCTTAAGGTCTCAATATCGCGATATATGGTTCTAACCGATACTTCAAAACGGTCGGCAAGCTCTTGCCCCGTAGATTCTTTTTTCTCCAGCAAGTAATAAACAATGCCGAAAAGTCTGCTGATCTGCATTCAATCACCTCAATTCAAATACAGTATATCGTTCTAAACACGACAGCGGTGTGTCATATTCACATATTTATTATTAATCCAAAACCAGACGGGCTGTTGTCAGGTTTTGTCCTTTATATTAAGAACTGTAATTGAGCTGCGGCGTTGTCCGCACATTATAAAGGAGAATGATGATTATGATAAACAAAATCCAATTCCCCCGACCGGTTGAGGAACATTTTCATGCGACAAATACAAATGATCCCGCGACCTTCCTTTCGATCTTTGCCGAGGATGCCATTGTTTTCGACGCTGGCAAAGAATATCACGGGAAAACCGCTATCAAAGAGTGGAGCGACCACGACTATTTCGGAGTAGGCTTAAGACTGGAAATCAAAAATGTTGTTGAGAATGCCAAGGAGATCGTTGTTACCGCACAATCAGACGGAAATTACGACAAAACCGGACTACCTGACCCCCTTTATTTTGATTTTCATTTTACTGTGGATGGAGATAAGATTACACGCCTGCACAATGTTCTTTCCTCTAACAGTAAGGCAATTCCTTTACCGCAGCCTATTGCAGCCTATTATCATGCCTCAGATATCTGTGACGACGACCTTCTCGCTAACTGCTTTGCAGAGGATGCCATATTAGTTGACAATGGAGAAGAATTTCATGGTCCCGAAGTTATCAGCAAGTTTATTGTGAAGGCCAACAGGGACGCCGCGGGTAGGACTGAAGTCAACAATTGTGTGGAGAAAAATGACGAAACGGTGGTCACCGCCACGATTTCAGGTAATTTCAAGGGCAGTCCAATTCCACTGGATTTCCGCTTCAAGCTTAATAACGGGAAAATCAAAGCCTTGAATATCGTAGTGTCAGGTGTATAAAGATGATAGTGGATAATTAAATTAAGGTAAATCAAGATAAAGAGCAGGTTATCGAAAAGATAACCTGCTGCATATGAACATCGTCTATGTCTTCTTTGTTAGAATCCTGTTATTATATCCGGCAACTTCCGGACAGGCAATCCCGCCAGCTTCGCGGCGTTATGATTCAGCAGAAACACCTAGTAGTCACATAAGGTCTCTGTCGTCCTGGTATCACAATTGCAAAGCTGCTGCCTCTACTGTCCCCCCTGCTTCAACCACTGCGGAACCAGCGCTTAATCTGCTCCAGCGACCCCTTCGCTTCCGGGCCATTGTAGCCGAAGGCATTGCCAATCATCTTGATATATTCGTTAAACGTCATCTCCCGGCTATACCGGTCACTCCACCACGTCTTCGCGTTATAGCCCGAATCCGCCCCGATATAAGTCAGCGCAATCCCCGACTTCCTATACACATGATCGAAGATAATCTTCACCCGCCGCATATGAAAATCCGACGACACCACAATCGCCGACTTGAAGCCCTTCTGCTTCATGATCGGGAGCGTGAGCTGCGCGTTCTGGTAGGTGCTCTCGGCAGCGTCTTCCGTCAAGATAGCAGATTCCGGGATGCCTAAGGAGAGGGCAGTTTCGCGCATGTCACCGGCAGAGCCGGCCCCCTCCTTAGCGTTAGACAACAGGAGCTGCGGCGCATAGCCACTTTGAAACAGCTTAACCCCTTGCTCCACCCGCCCTCCCCCGCCACTGAGGACGATAATGACATCGGCCTGCTTGGGAATCTCCGAGAGCGGAAGGAAGCGTCCCGCACACAGGAACAGCAAGAGCATTAACAGAAGGGGCAAGAACAGAAAAAGAATTCTTTTTCTGCGCTTGCCCATCTTGGTCCTAGTTAGGTTACGGCTCATAAGCTACTTCCGGTACTCGCCGCTAAGAATCTGTTCCCACCAATGTGCATTCTCCGTATACCACTGGATGGTCTGGGCGATCCCAGTCTCGAACGTGTACGTAGGCTTCCAGCCCAACCGCTCCAGCTTCGTTGGATCAATCGCATAACGTTTATCATGACCCAGCCGGTCGGTAACGAATTCAATCAAATCCTCAGATTTCCCCAAAGTATGAATAATCGTCTTCACAACCTCAAGATTGGTGCGTTCATTATGCCCCCCTACGTTGTACACCTCACCGCTTACGCCCTCATGCAGCACCAAATCAATCGCAGCACAATGATCCCACACATGCAGCCAATCCCGGATATTCACGCCATCTCCATAGACAGGAACCTTCTGCTCATTCAGAACCTTAGAGATCGTAAGGGGAATGAGCTTCTCCGGGAAGTGATAAGGGCCATAATTATTAGAGCAGCGGGTAATGTTCATCGGTAAGCCGAAGGTTTCGTGATACGCACGGACTAACAGATCAGATGACGCTTTGCTGGCACTATAAGGACTATTAGGCTGCAAAGGCGTCTCTTCCGTAAAGAATACCGTAGGGTCCCAGTCCAACTCACCATACACTTCATCCGTAGACACATGAACGAACTTGGTCACTCCAATCGCACGGGAAGCATCCAACAGCACCTGGGTTCCCATCACATTCGTGCGGACGAATACCGCCGGATCTGTAATAGAGCGGTCCACATGACTCTCAGCTGCGAAATGTACCACATAATCAAATCGCTCCCCTGCAAAAAGAGACTGAATAGCCTCACGGTCCGCAATATCCGCCTGAACGAAGTGGTAGTTATCCCGATCCTCAATCTCTTTGTGCTTGGTGAGGTCACCAGCATAGGTTAACAGATCCAGGTTATAGACATCGTAATCGGAGTACTTATCAATAATGTACTGCACGAAATTTCCGCCAATGAAACCGGCACCTCCGGTGACCAGCAATTTCTTTCTATTCATCAATTACACCTCAGAATCATTCAATTGAATTTCGACCTGCTTCAGGGAGTATAGGTAAAATTCAGAACACCGTCTTGCAGCAACGGAGCCTGCTCGTCTTTGCCGGAGAGAACGGGCGTAACGTGGAGGGGCCACTCAATCCCGATAGCCGGATCATTCCAGAGAATGCCGCCATCACAGTCTGGAGCATACAGCTCATCACACTTATACTGAACTTCAACATCCTCGGTCAGCGTCATGAACCCGTGAGCGAACCCTTTGGGAATCAGCAGCTGCTTCTTATTCTCCGCGCTTAGTTCAACACCGAACCACTTTCCATAAGCGGGACTGCCTGCTCTGACATCCACGGCCACATCGAAGATGGCTCCACGGGTACAACGCACCAGCTTGGTCTGAGCCTTGGGATTGAGCTGATAATGCAGGCCGCGCAAGGTGCCCTTAACCGCAGAATAGGACTGATTATCCTGTACAAAAGCAATATCGATGCCCTGCTCTCTGAACTTCGCATCACTGAACGTCTCCATGAACCATCCCCGGTGGTCCCCGAATACCGCAGGTTCAACTATATACACGCCTGGAAGCGCCGTTTCTGTTAACTTCATATCCTCTACACCTCTACTGCTTAATATTGAATTTTCCCGGTAGCAACCTTGATCAGGTACTGGCCGTAGCCAGTCTTGCTTAGCTTCTGCCCGCAACGGAGCAGGTGCTCCTTCGTAATCCATCCGTTAATATATGCAATCTCTTCGAGCGCGGCAATCTTGATCCCCTGATGATCCTCAATCGTCCGGACAAAATTGGTGGCATCCACCAGACTCTGATGAGTCCCCGTATCCAGCCAGGTAAAGCCGCGGCCCAGGAGTTCCACATCCAATTCTCCCATCTTAAGATATGCTTCATTAATAGAAGTGATCTCAAGTTCACCCCGGGAAGAAGGCTGCACGTTCTTGGCAATCTCCACAACACGGTTATCATAGAAGTACAGACCCGTAATCGCATAATTAGACTTAGGCTGTACCGGCTTCTCTTCCACACTCAGTACCTTGCCTTCATCATTGAACTCCACCACACCGAACCGTTCCGGATCATGGACATGATACCCGAACACAGTCGCCCCCTGCGCCTTCCCGGAAGCACGCTGAAGCATCTTACGGATACCATTCCCATAATAAATATTATCGCCAAGAATCATAGCCACAGAGTCATTCCCAATGAACGATTCGCCCAAAATAAAAGCCTGAGCCAAACCGTCAGGACTGGGTTGTACTATGTATTGTAGAGAGATCCCAAACTGAGAACCATCCCCCAAAAGACTCTCAAATCTCGGAGTATCCTCAGGTGTGGAGATGATAAGGATATCTTTAATTCCGGCTAGCATTAAGGTGGATAAAGGATAATAGATCATGGGCTTATCGTAAACAGGCAGTAACTGCTTACTGGTTACCATGGTTAACGGATAGAGCCGGGTGCCGGAGCCACCTGCTAGGATTATGCCTTTCATAACTTCACTCCTCTGCTAAATACATTTATACAACTTACGACTATGAGTTTCCAAAATATAAAAATTATTATTAAATTATATTAGCTAATATGTTTTTTCAAAAAGTAAACAGTAGTTTTTATTTTTTTTCTAGAGCAAATTAAATATATACCATAACAAAATAAATATATGTAAAACCCTTTAAATGGTCCTGTAAACCAAGTAGCACTCACAAAAATCAGAACTAACAATGCTTCCTCTGCAACTTTCACTAGTGCCTTTCCTCCTAGCAACTTTATTAAGTAGAATTCCGAAAGAATACTCCTAAATGCTATTGCTATTACTGAAGAAAGTACGACTACATATATATCATGAATTAAATAGCCACCTAGCACAGCAAGTAAAATGCTTAATGATAAGGATATAAGATTAATTTTAAGTAATTTTTTTTCTAAACGTAAAACTTTAAAATATGTAGTGCATAGCAAGTTCATTTTTCCTTCATAAACACATAATGGAAGCAAAAAAATTAAATATACTAAACTTTCTTTATATTGTGGTAGCCATAAGTTCAAAACATAATATAACGGCATATACACTAGAAGAAATCCCGGCAAAGTCCATCCTAGTATTTCACGTGAAATCCCAAAAAATTTTTTTTGCTGTTCTTCTTTGCTTTGTCGAAGAGCGGGAAATAAAACCATACTTATTTGAGCAATAAAAGAAAGCAAAAAAGTTGCTAAAGTTACTGCCAGCGAAAAAACACCAAATACTTCAATCCCCCAATTTTTATCTACTACAAACCTACCACTACCTAAAATAAACAAACCTGCGACATTTGAAAACATCAAATTAATTCCAATGGATATATTTTTATAAATCTCTTTGAGTATTTTTTTTGAAAAGTGCGGTTTAGAAACGATAATTGTTTTCCCATTCCATATTAAGAAGCCTATTGAAGCCAACTTTCCGATAATATCCAAAATAACAAACCAGATAAAATTATCATTTTTACAAATCAGAAGTATAATTACTACAATAATAAACCACAGTTTGTCTATTATTACTGATAGAGAAAATAATTTAGTTCTATTTACAGATTGGAAAATGTAACCAATAAAACCAATTGCATTAATCAAAGGCAAATAAATACCCGTAGTTACAATTACAAACTGACGCTTCCAATCATCAATAAATAACAAACTATAGATGATAAAGGAGCACCCTATTACACAATGGAAGATAAAAGCTATCCAGAATTGAGAACCTAAAGATTTATAGTCTAATCTTTTATACTCTTCTCCACCGAGTCTTAAATAAATACCATCGTTCAGGCCAAAATGAAAGAATCCTAGATACGTCATATAAAAAATTGATAACTGCCAATAGCTAAACTCCTCAACGCCTAATATCTTTGGCACAATTAGCGATAAGATCACACTTAGCAAAAAAGAAATACCTTGTGCCGAAAACGCATAGAAAACATTAGTTATTACTGTGGAAAATCTCTTGTTCATTTTCAATTTAATAAATCTCCAATTTACGAACTTTTTTGGTATATATCATTAAAATGCCTATAAATATCATTTTTTAAAAAAATTAAATATGTGATTTTGTTCAAAAATAGGGTAAAAGACATCACTACCACTCATATAATAGGCAAAAAGCCACTCTGAAAAAAACAAAAACACTATTGTTGCTATTTTAAAAATGATCATTTTTTCATTTTTACTTTGAGTCACCGCAATAGAAAACAAAATATAACTGATAGGAAGAATATTTCTATAAAGTCTTATAAAATCAACCGAAAAAAACAATAACGGGTATACACTAAGTATTATTATATTCATCTTATAAATAACATCTGCTATTTTGATAATTATTAAATCCTCTTGAGTACATAAATCAGTCACTTCTTTTTCATGAATGTTATCTCTAATTTGCTTATATGAAAATCGCACCAATTGAAAACCTATAATAAAGTAGAAAAAATACCCTATGCGAGTTATGATACTAGTCTTTGTAGAAAAATAACTTACACTTCCTACGAATGGTATAGAATAGCCACTCTTCATCAAGAAGAGCATAAACACTAAAAAAGCTGTAATCAAGCTAACCCAATTCACAAGCTTCTTAACACTCTGCATTTTAGCAAATAATAGAATCAAGTAGAATAAACCTACACTTTGAAATGAGGCAGCTAAAAATACAAAAAAAACATACTTAAATTGGTCAACTTTTCTAGACGAGAACAAATAGCGTATCCCGAATATGATAAAGGCCATAGCCATGAAATTCCGTATCTGCACAATATCCATTAAAAAAGGATAAATAAAATACAATGCTAAAACGTAACCTGGCTTATTTGTGAATTTTATAATTGTACTTCCAATAAGTAACAATCCAATTAATGAATATATAATAAGAAACGTATCATAATCCACACCAAGAGAGAACATAAATCTGCAAAAATAACGATATCCAATTTCAAATTGTTCAAAATACTCATAAAAAACATTATATGAACCTATGGAGTAATATGTTTGTTGGTATCCATAATAGTCAGCATTCCATCTATTCCATCCAAAAAGCAACCACATAAAACAAAAAAGTATAACAAATAGAATTTTCGATTTTTTTATCTTCAAACCTAAAACTGCTAATATTCCCGCTATAAAATATTGCACTTATTTCCTCTCCTAAAAGCAATCTTTTAAATTGAATAATTCCGAAACATTTTTTTTAGTGTACTTTGAAAATATAACTTAATATTGGTTCTGAAGTTCTGGTGTATTAGACACAAAGTAATGTACTTGGCTGTTCTTATAATATATAGTGGGAATAATGCAGTTTTTGACGTTTTTAGATATTTTCTAAAGTAGTAAATTTCACTCTCAACTAAACAAATATATGAGAATGCCTTAATATGCTTAGTACTCTGACCATGAACATGTGTGACTTCACTGCTAGGGTAATAAACGGTTTTATAACCTTTTTCCTCCATCTTAATTCCAATAATCAACTCTTCTTGGTATAAAAAAGTTTCTTCATCAAAAGGAGTAATATCATGAGCACATTTTTCACTCATCATAAAACAACATCCAGATACAGAATGAACCTCAAATGGTTTGGTTAAATCTTGATCTAAAGCACAAAACTTTCTTATGAAATTCTTCACAAAACTTGAAAATATAGTTTTCCTAAGTAAATACATATATTTTTCTTTTAATCCCGTTTTTATTCCCATATTAATCATTTGTAATTGACCATTAGCCAGAAAAATTTTAGGGCCTACAATACCAACTTCCTTATTAAGTTTCAAGAATTCTTGTAAATTATAAATACTATTGTTTTTTAATAACACATCATTATTTACTATTAATATTTCTTGACAGCCATCTGAAAGAGCCATCTTTATTCCACTATTATTACCCGCAGAATATCCATCATTTGTTTCTCTTTGAATAAACGTAATTCTATTTTGCACTAATAGAAAGTTTTCTACATCTCTATTCATCCTATTAGGTGAAGCATTATCCACCACATATATATGGTATAAAGTCTTTTTTTCGTTCACAAAAATACTCTCAATACATCTAATAGTATCTTCCCAATTTATATAATTAAGAATTATTATTCCTATCATAAATATCTCCAATTTTAAAATAAAGTTTTTTTATGGTTACTTATAAATATAAGAGGAATCTCACTTATTACCCCAACTCCAAACTTAATTAAGTTTCATTTATAACTCGCTTGACTTATATTAAAACACAATGTTTTCAGGAAATAAATTTCATCATGGTACATAACTCAAATATGTTATATATAGTTTTCGTGAAAATTCATCTTCGAATAATTGTTTTTGCTCTATATCTCTATTTTTCTTAAAATCACCTAATAAATTCACAATTTTCCCCAAGCTTTTTCTGTATATAGGTTCAATGTAACAAAATCCGTCTATTGAAGTAACTTCTCCATTTATAGCTCTTAAGAATTCCTTTATAACATCATCTATATATATAAGACGCATCTCAGTTGAAGGATCGTTAACTGTTAAGGGTAACTTATGTGCAACGTTATAACAAAAAGTAGTAACTGCACTATTAAAATTTGGTTTCCCCCATTTACCAAATATATTAGTCAGCCGATAGATATATACGGCAACACCAGTTTCTTGATTATAATTAATTAATTCATTTTCACTTGCTTTCTTACTGATACCATATATATTATCTAATTCAGCTTGAATAGATGACGCAAGTATTATTGGGCTCCTATTATTATATTTTTTCAATTTTTCAAGTATTAAAACTGTCGTTTCATAATTCCCCTTCATAAATTCATCATTATTTTCCGGTCTTTGAATACCAGCTAAGTGAAAGATCACATCACATTCTTTGCAAAAAAAATCAATTTCTTCATTGAAATTTTCACGTGTACATTCAAATATCTGATTACAACTTTCTTTTTTTAATTCAGCTACAAGATTTTTCCCTATAAAACCATTGGAACCAGTAATTAGTATCTTCAACTATCTCCCCTCCCATGCTGCTAATTCTATTTTAATCTCATCGATTTCTAGGAGTCTTTTTTTTATCTCTTCAACTGTAAGTATTTTTGTATTACTTGAAGTATATTCTTCTGCTACAGTAATTTCGGATGAACCATTTTCTAGATATTTTTCATAATTCAAATCTCTATTATCGGCAGGAATACGATAATATTCTCCCATATCACTAGCCTTAGCTGCTTCTTCTCTAGTCATCAACACTTCATACATTTTCTCGCCATGTCGAGTTCCAATAATTTTTATTTCATTATCAACTTGAAATAATTCTTTAATAGCTTGTGCAAGATCGCCAATATAACAAGAAGGAGCTTTTTGTATTAATATATCTCCTGTTTCCGCATTTTCAAACGCAAACATTACTAACTCCATTGCTTCTTCAAGACTCATAATGAAACGAGTCATCAAAGATTCAGTAACAGTTAACGGTTTTCCACTTTTTATTTGTTCTACAAATAAAGGAAGAACTGATCCTCTTGAGTAGAGTACATTTCCATATCTAGTACCGCAGATAAGAGTTTTATCTGGTAATACTGTTCTGGATTTAGCTACGAATACTTTCTCCATTAAAGCCTTAGAAATCCCCATCGCATTTACTGGATAGGCTGCTTTATCAGTTGAAAGGCAAATAACTTTTTTCACTCCTGAGTCAATACATGCAGTTAGTACATTTTCTGTACCAACAATATTAGTTTTAACAGCTTCCATAGGAAAAAATTCGCAACTTGGCACCTGTTTTAATGCTGCAGCTTGAAAAACATAATCAACACCTGACAATGCACTCTTCAAACTTTGTAAATCCCGTACATCCCCTATGTAGTATTTAATCTTATCATTTTGATAGTGTCTGCGCATATCATCTTGTTTTTTTTCATCTCTTGAAAAAATTCTTATTTCTTTTATGTCAGTGTTTAGAAAACGTTGAAGCACTTCATTTCCAAAGCTTCCTGTACCACCAGTAATTAACAAAGTTTTATCTTTAAACATATCAAGTTCCTCTTTCTTTACAATTATATTATTAGATAATCTATTAAAACAAAATTCATTTAAAATAATATTCAAATGGGTAATATGATTTAAAACATGTAGTTAAAGTAAGGGAAAACAATATTCCTCATTAATTATCTGATGTGAATGTAAATCCTAGCTTTGATAAATTTCTCTTTAATAATCTTCTAGACTCATTTGAAAAAATCGGGCTCAAGGAAGCACGTGCATTAATGCTCAAATTATTTTTCAAGGAAAGAACGCCTCTTGCTCCTTTATCAATGAAAATCCCGTTTTGTTTAAAGTACTTTAAGGTTTTCGGAACCCACTTACCTTTAATAACTCCATTATGAATGTCAATGATTCCCCTTGTATCAACTACGCAATCTTTAATATCTTCAGAGTATTTATCTTTCACCTTTTTCAAATGATTAATTTCCACTGTCCAAGCCGAACAATCAACATCGCCTAAATATTTCTCGAAAAACTCTTTTTCCCAGATTGCAGCCTGTAAGTTAACTCCATATGCTTGATTATCAGCTATTGGTGATAAGTACTTATATTTTTTGTGTTCAAATTTACCTTTAGGCTGATTTGTTATTCTATAATATACAATTTTTTCGGAATTCATAATATTTAGCGCTTCGGAAATTACGTTTGTATTCACATGTTTTCCAATGTAGTAGTCTTCTAACATAAACAAAATATATTTTTCTTTAATTTGACCTAGTGCTAATTTCACTCTTCCTGACCAGTCTTTTTCATTACCTGCATTGATAACAGTTACTGTATTCCCGTATTCTTTACTAATTGTATTATTCACAAAGTAAACAGGAAAAGGAGAATCAGACCAATATTTATAATAAAGTGGAAAAAAATATTCAGCGACATCTACATACGCATCACAGGAAACAACTAAAATAGCCATATCAGCATTTTTCTCCAAACTAACCATCCTCTAATTTCTTATTTTCAAATAAAATTAAGCTATAATCCAAATACTTACTTAGAAATCATCCCCCCTTGTTAATTGCCTCAAGGATGATTGGATAAGTTTGTGCTCTATCAAATTTTTCTTCGGCTAACCTCCGACTATTCAGTCCCATTACCTTTCTTAATTCATCATTTTCATATAATTCTTTTAGTTTTGCGGCCAAATCATCTGGATCATTGTTATTACAATTAATCCCCATTTTATAATCATCGACTAATTTCTTATATTCCAAAGACTCTTGAGTATTTAGTACGGGGAGACCAGCAGCAGCATAATCACCATGTTTATTTATTATACTCTGAGCCGCTCTTGGACTAATAGGATTGACAGCAATATCACATTCTATTAATATGCCAGTCATAGCACCATAATTAAGTCTTCCTAGGAAATCAGCTGCAATCTTCTTTTCTTTTGCATATGCTTCAAACCTATGCTTAAGCGGACCATCCCCTAAAACTTTAAATTTAATATTTTCTATACCCTGATGTTTAAGTATAGATACCGCATCGATTACGCAGGTTAAGTCATAACTATGTCCCAAAGTACCAACATACACAAGCCAAAACTCATTCTCCGGTTTATTAATTATTTTATTTTTTTCAGCTAACCTATCAAATGTCTTTAATTCAGTACCTAAATATACACAATAAGGCCTATTAGATTTTTTGTTAACTCTCATAGCTCTTTCCACGTAAGTATTTGATACTGCAATAATTTCATCAGCAGATTTATAAATAAAGTTTGCTCTCATTTGCATTGGTAAGAAAAATATTTTTTTCAATATAGGTACATTAAAAATCATTTCAAATGCTTCGGGCCATAAATCTTGAATATCAAGGACTAAATGAATCTCATGCTTTTTTGCGTACTTGGTTACAACTCTAGCCACATCTAGTGAAGGAACAGCACAATATATTAAATCCGGCTTTTTACGCGATTGTAAATACTTCCTCAGTCTTCTTCCCATCACAAAATGACTACTGAATCTATTTAATGATACATTTTTCAAGTAACTTGGTTCGGCAATGTATTTTATTTTATAATTCAAACTTTCTTTTAAAATATCTTTTTTCTTTTTTGTGTTATGGGAAAAATCCGAAGTTACAACTTCAATATTATACTGAGATTTTGATAACATATTGGCAATATAACTAAAACGATTATTTTCACTGGTGCCTAAATCGCCAAAAAAATGTGCAACTAGAAGTATATCTTTTGTCACAATGTTTGCCCCTTTTATCGTATATAAAAAAACTAAATACTTTTAAACAACTTAAGAAGAAGTTTAATAACTAAACCTATTTGGGCTTCACTTAAGTCACTTCCAGAAGGCAAACAAATACCATCTTCAAAAACTTTTTCTCCTAAATCAGCTTCAAATCCCTTAAAACACTCATATTTTTTAAAAATAGGTTGAAGACTCATTGGTTTCCAAACGGGTCTTGATTCGATATTGTTTTCTTCTAAAAATCCGATTATATCATTGGGCCTAACCTGGCTCTCTTTTTTAATTAATACAACTGTGAGCCAATAATTTGAAGAACTGTCTTTTGTAACTGGTAGGAATACAATTGGTAGTCCCTTGAGCTTTTCTTCATATAAATATCTTATCTTTCTTTTGGATTCTATGCGTTTTTCTAGAACTTCTAATTGTCCTCTGCCTATTCCTGCACAAATATTAGACATCCGATAATTATATCCAATTTCCTTATGTTCATAATGTTTTTCTGGTTCTCTCGACTGTGTAGCCCAAAAACGCATTTTCTTAATTGCAGCCTCATCGTTTGAAACAATCATTCCTCCACCAGAGGTAGTAATGATTTTATTTCCATTAAATGAAAAAATATTAATGTCACCAAATGTACCACACTTTTTCCCTTTATAGGTGGCACCCAGCGCTTCTGCTGCATCTTCAATTACTGGTACACCATATTTCCTGCATAAAGGCAAAAGTTGATCGTAGTCCGCGCTTTGTCCATAAAGATCTACGATAATTATAGCTTTGGGCATTTTATCTTCCTTTAAGGCCCATTCAAATGCTTTTTCTAAAGCTACAGGTGACATATTCCAAGTTTCCGGTTCGGAATCAATGAATACTGGATTCGCGTACTGGTAAAGAATCGGATTACAACTTCCTGCAAAGGTTAAATCTGAACAGAAGACATAATCACCAGGACCTACACCAAAGTATTTCAGTGCCAGGTGAATTCCTGCTGTACCTGATGACAAGGCAAGCCCATGCTCCATGCCAACATAGTCGCAAATCTCTTCTTCGAACTTATCAACGTTAGTGCCTAAAGGAGCAATCCAGTTACTATCGAATGCCTCCTGTATGTATTTCATTTCATTTCCACTCATATGTGGAGGTGACAAATATATACGCTCCTGCATTACATTTCATCTCCAAAACATTTTTTTATTTGTGCTGGTACACCTGCTACCATTACACTATCAGGAATATCATTAATTACTACAGCGCCAGCGGCCACAATCACATTCGAGCCTATAGTGATATTATTTACAACCTTCGACCCTACACCTAGCCAAGAGAAATCATTAATTGTAACTGTACCGCTAATATTGGTGCCAGGAGAAATATGAACCCCATTCCCAATCACACAATCATGATCAATCGTACTTGAAGTATTAAGGATGCATCCCTTTGCGATTCTAGCATCTGCATTGACCACAACACCAGCGAGAACTACAGTACCGGGCTCAATTTCACAGAATTCACTTAATATGCTGGAGGGATGAATTATTACAGGGATTTTGTAGCCCGCTTGTTCAAGTGTAGCCAGCCAAATCAACCTATTGTAATTATTCCCGATGGCAACGATCGCGTTAGAATATGTCTCTTTATGGTTAGGATAAGTATCGAAACCTCCAATAACAGGAATCCCTATCACCCTGTTAAGAGTACTATCATTGTCCAAAAAGGCTATCTCGTCCCATAGACCAGTAAGCATAGCCGTTTCTGCGATAACCTTACCATGTCCTCCAGCCCCCAAGATCAATAAGTTTCCCAATGAAGTCACCTGGCCTTGATAGAATAATCAGCTTTCAATTGTATTGCCACCCGTAAAGACTGGCATCGTATCTGTCTGAGAGTTGTTAACCCCTTCTCTAATCAAAACATTCTTAACCGTTTTCCAGAAAATATTTATATCAAGTTTTAAATTAATATGATCAACATACCAAACATCATAGTCGAACTTTTCTTCCCAGCTGATTGTGTTTCTTCCATTCACTTGAGCCCACCCTGATATCCCTGGTGTAACGTCATGTCTACGATTTTGTTCAGGTGTATAATATTCAAGATATTTGACTAACAGAGGACGCGGTCCAATGAAGCTCATATCCCCCTTAAGAATGTTAAACAATTGGGGCAGTTCGTCAATGCTCGTCTTACGCAAAAAAGAACCTACCTTAGTCATTCTTTGGATATCGGGCAAAAGTTCCCCCTGCACATCCGTCTCTAGAGACATTGTCCTAAACTTGTAAACCGTGAAGATTTTGCAGTTTTTTCCGGGGCGTTCTTGCTTAAATAAAGCAGGCCCTCTTGAGCTAATCTTCACAGCTATAATTGCTGCTATCATAAAGGGCGAACTTAGTACAATAAGCACACATGCAATGAGCCAATCAACAACCCTCTTTACTACTAAATATGGCCTCATTCACTATCAACCTCTGTTTTCAGATATTGAAAATAGCGGATGTTAAACCGCCATCTTCTCGACAATTTCTCTTCTTTGTTAAGTCTATTTCAACACCTATTATTTCCCCATACGTTCAGCAATTGCTTTTCCTTCATTTAACTCAGACTCAAAAGCCGCTCTATATTGAGCAATAATAGCTGTGCTATATCCATTAGTGTTTAGTTTTTGTTCAGCGTCAGTGATTATACTGTTAAATGAGGCTTTAAAAGAGGCTAGTTGCTCTATCCCTTTGGCCTTGATACTTTGCTTGGTTGCAGCATCTGTAGCATTCACATATTCCAAGGCAATTCCAAACAAAGTAGAAGTACTTTGTGACTTTAACGCACTTAACTTCGCTTCAGTCTCACTAGTGATACTCTCATAAGAAACCTTACCAGACCCTGTTCCTGCCGATCCTGAACCACCGGCTGCCCCAGCTGGTTCAGCCGTTGGGGTTGCTGCTGGTGCCGGTTTTGCACTTGCAGATGGGCTAGTTCCCTTGTCGGTTGGCTTCGCAGAAGCTGTATTTTCTTCGTAGTTCTTGGAATTTGCTGTTATGGTCTTTGTTTTAGGATTCCAGCTAATGGAATTTCCTACAGATTCCGATAAGAATCTTAGAGGGACATAGATCGAGCCGTTCAGCAGATAACTGGACTGGACTGCGGGCAATGCCTTCGTGCTCCCGCTAAATACATAACTTGCATTAACGTTGTTCAGGGTAATATTCTTGGTTACAAAAGAAGGACTGGAAGTCGCATTCATCAGGTATTCCTTAATGACTACCATCTCTGAGCTGCTTGGCTCAGCTACGGTTACCTTCAAGTTCTTGGCATCCCAGCTTACGCTCTTCTGCAGCGCATACGACATGAAGCGCAAAGGGACATAGGTAGTGTTATTGTACATGAACACATGTTGTCCAACTGGCGGCTGTAGTGCAACACCATCGAATAGCATGGTTACATCCACATTCTGTACTTTGATGGAATTGGATTCTTTGATGGGAGCAGCTGTAGCAGTGGATACAGGAGTAGCTGCCGCTACAGTAACCGGAGCCGATGCTGTCAGGGGCTCACAACCCATTAAGGCTAAGCTCAGAAGTGCTGCTGCTGGAATCTTGATCTTGAACATGCCTATTCACTTCCTTTTTCTTGGGCTTTGAGTTGCTCTTCTTCAGCTAGGATCTGATCACGGGTCTTGCCTTGGCTCACGCCGTACTTCTTGGCAATCTGAGCAAGCTCGTTATACTGCTCCTCTGAGACCTTGCCGAGGATAATGCTGCGGGCTTCCCGCTTCTCTTCAGTTGTTAGTCCGCCTTGGGCTAACTCTTGCAATCTCTTAATATCTGCTACACTGAGCTGCGCAGCTACGATCGCTGCCACATTCGCTTTATCTGTGATCGTTACATTCTCTTGAACTTCCTTGGCCTTGTCCGTTGAAATGTGGGCTAATCCATCCACACCCGCAGGGGTTGGAGCAGGAGTGCTTGCAGGCTTGCCATTACTCACCGGCTTGTCCGTGCTGGCAGCTGCCGGATCAATGGCATTACCGGATGCAGGCGTGCTATCTGGAGCAGAGCTTGAAGCCGGAGCAACAGAAGCTGATGGCTCCGCAGACGGATCGCTATCTGCAACTATAGGCTCAATCACTTGTCCTTGAGGGACACTGGGCGTATTTCCAGCTTCTACATCGAAGCCGCCTGCCATGGAGTTCATGAGCTTATCGACAGCATAATTGGCCGCGAATAGCCCGCCAACACCTAACACGACGACGATTGATAGCGTCCAGATCAACACTTTTTTCCATCTTTTCACATCAGGTACCTCCACATCTCTAATTAGCTAATAGCTGCCTGGATGACTGGCTGCATCGGTACGATTTGGTTAATCACTTCGCGGATGGCTTCCGCATCTTCGGTAAGAACCCGTTCTAACCGTTTGAATTCTAGCTCCATCTGGCTCTGAGTAAAGACATTAGGTCTGCCGATAAAGATCCGGTCATGCTGAGTGGAACCCAGGTTCTCCTCATCAGTCAGCAGTTCTTCATACAGCTTCTCGCCTTCACGGATACCTGAGAAGGTGATGTCGATGTCCTTGTAAGGCTCGTAACCGGACAGTGTGATTAAGTCCTCGGCCAGAGCCAGAATCTTAACCGGTGCTCCCATATCCAGGACAAAAACTTCTCCGCCATTCGCGAAGGAGCCGGACTGAATCACCAGTTGAACGGCCTCAGGAATAGTCATGAAATAACGAACCATCTCCGGATGCGTAACGGTTACTGGTCCCCCAGCTGCGATCTGCTTCTTGAAGGCTGGAATAACACTACCTCGACTGCCAAGAACATTTCCGAATCGAACTGCCGAGAACTTCGTTTGGCTTGTGGCATTTAAACTCTGCACGTACATCTCTGCAATCCGTTTCGTGGCTCCCATGACACTGGTTGGATTAACCGCTTTGTCTGAGGAAATCATCACGAAGCGCTCTGCACCATATTTGTCTGCACAGTCAGCTACATTGCGGGTCCCGAAGACATTATTCTTGATGGCTTCGGAAGGGTTGCGCTCCATCAGAGGAACGTGCTTATGTGCTGCCGCATGAAAGACGACCTGCGGCTTGTAGCTCTGGAATATATCCATCAGCCGGGTACGATCCTGAATATCGGCAATCACGGTCACGATCTCTAAGTAAGGGAAGCTCTTGCGCAGTTCCATCTCGATTGTATAGATACTGTTCTCGCCATGTCCTAGAATCAGCAGCTTGTCCGGTGCAAAAGGAGAGATCTGGCGGCATAGCTCTGATCCGATTGAACCGCCTGCGCCCGTAACCAATACAGTCTTGTTATGAACATAGCCTAGAATACTGTTCATGTCTGCCACGATCGGCTCACGGCCCAGAAGGTCTTCTACACTGACATCGCGCAGCTTCTTGACAGAGATCTTGCCTGCGATCAGGTCATTCAGTGCCGGGATAATCTTCAGCTTCGCGCCTGTAGCCTTGGCCAGGTTAATAATCTCGGATATTTCAGTTCTGGAAACTGAAGGCATGGCAATAATAATCTCATGAATATTCTTCTCCTTCACCAGACGCGGCAGATCATATCTATTCCCCAAGACAGGCAGTCCCAAAATAGACATATGATATTTATTGGAGCTGTCGTCAATGAAGCCCACCAATTTCGTATCTGCGAATGAAGGACCCATCATTTCCTTGGCAATTAGCATTCCACAATCCCCGGCTCCGACGATTAAAGCATGGGTCTCTCTATTCTTGTCATTAATCCGTTCCTTTCGAAGGAATCTCCATAGGAAGCGGATACCACCAACCAGAACTAGAGTGGTCTCCATAATCCGAACCTCTACTCCAAAGGGTACACGCGCCGGTAAAATTAATAGAGCTATACCATAAGCTATTATTGCCCCAGTTATTATAGCCTTGAGGATAGATACTATTTCACCGATACTGGCATATTGCCACATCCGTCGATATAACCCGAAATAGATCAAATTCCCTCCGATAGCAACTGTAGAAATTATTCCAAACTGGATCATTTGTACAACATATTCATGCGGAATGCCATCAAAGAAACGGAACATATACGAAGTGACTACACTAAACCATATGATCGCAATATCAATTAGAAACAACATAAACACTCTGGTTTTCGCTGTCATTTTCAGTGCCTCCAAAAATAACAATTTATCTATTAAACAATTTAATTGCCATAGTAGTAATAGTAGTAGCCTTCGCTGGCCTTGCGCTTCACGTTGTTAAGAACCACGCCCAGCATCTTGGCCCCGACCCGGTCCAGATTGGCCTTCGCCTTAGCTGCAATATCGCGCTTCACCTTACCGTAGCTGACCACCATGATTACGCCGTCACTCTTGGAGGCAACAATCTGTGCATCTGTAACGGCCAATAGCGGCGGTGTATCAATCAGAATGACATCATATAACTGGCGCAGCTCCTGCAGCACTGCACTCATCCGGTTGGAGGCCATCATCTCCGCAGGATTCGGAGGAATCGGGCCGGATGTCATCAGATACAGGTTGTTCACACCGGATTCCTGAATCACATCGGACAGATTCGCCTGCTGCGAGAGCAAGGAGGACAACCCATACCGGTTACTCAGGGAAAAGGTCTTATGCGCTGTAGGCTTACGCAGGTCACCGTCAATCAGCAGCACCTTCTTATCCGCTTGCGCGTAAGCAGCGGCCAGGTTAGCGGTAACGGTTGACTTCCCTTCCTCCGGTCCGGAAGAAGTGACCATAATGATCTGGATCTGTTCATCTACAGAGGAGAAATCAATGTTCGTGCGCAGTGCCCGAAAGGCTTCGGATACCGGCGAACGCGGGTTGGTCACGGTGATCAGATGGCGTTGTTTATTTGGCTGCTGTGACATGCTCTAGTTCCCCCGCCTTTCTGCTCTGTGTCTGAGCCTGCTGCCCGGTGGTCTTGGTTTCTTCCTGGCCCAGCCGGGTAATCATAGCTATAGTCGGAAGTCCAAGGTATTTCTTAATGTCGTCTTCTGTCTTCAGCGTATCATCGAGATACTCCAGCAGGAAGGCAATTCCAAGACCGATCATCAGGGATACGATAAAAGCAATCGCGAGGTTCATGACCACATTTGGCTCTACCGGTCCGGGTGCGACTGGCGGATTAAGCTTAGCTTCGTTGAGGATAGACACATTCTGTACGTTGAACAAGGACGGAATCTCCTGCTTAAATACAAGGGATATGGCATTCACGATCTCTGCAGCTCTCTTGTATGAATTATCTCGAACGACAAGTGTCATCACCTGCGTATTATTTACGGAACTCACGTTAACCTTCTTCAGCATTTCCTCTGCCGTAATCCCGAACTCAGGATAGTTCTTGGCCACAACATCGAGGATCGCCGGAGTCTTGATAATTTCCTTGTACGTATTGATCAGCTGAATGTTGGTATTAATCTGATTCAGATCCAGCTGCGCCGCCGTAGCTTGGGTAGGCGTCTGATTAACAATGATCTTCGTTGAAGCTTCATAGACCGGATTCTTGATATATAAGCTGTAGATCCCGGCAAGAACACAAGCCACGATAACAATGCTGATAATCATCCACAGTCTCTTCCTGACAATCTGGAAATAATCGCGCAAATCCAATTCTTGTGCTGACAAGTGCATTTCCCTCCAAGCTGTAAATTCTTATATTCTTCAAAAAAGTGCCTCCTCTCTAAACGACGAGAGGAGGCTCTCCACAATACTATTTACTTACTTGAAGTTGATCGTGCGGTAGATAATCACTGCAGCTTCAGCACGTGTAGCTGTGTTGTTAGGATTGAACTTACCGGCGTTGCCGATAACCAGGTTATTGCTGGCTGCGAAGGCTACTCCGTCTTTCAGGGAAGCAGCGATCTTGCCTGCATCGGAGAACTTGCTCAGGGCGCTGGCATTCGTTGCAGCTTCCGGCTTCTGCGACTTCACGGCACGGGCAATCATGGTTGCCATTTCCGCACGGGTAATCGTTGCACTAGGATCGAACTGGGCTGCACTGCGTCCAGTAATGATTCCCTTCTCAGCAGCAACAGCTACGTAAGGAGCATACCAGGCAGTGGAGCTTACATCGCCGAAGCTCTGCTTCGCGGAGTTATTCTCCAGGTTCAGTGCGCGGATCAGCATCTTGGCGAATTCTGCACGGGTTACATTGTTCTTCGGAGCAAAGTTGCCGTTGCCTACGCCTTCAATAGCGCCCTTGGCTGCTACGACTGAAATCTGTCTTCCAGCCCAGGCTTGTACACTGGCAATATCCTTGAAGCTGACTTTGTTCTCCAGTACAGCATAGGAAGAGAAGACAGGACGCGGTTCAATGATATGTTCGCCGTCTACAACACCACCCTGGTATTGCAGTTCTTCGTAGACTACCTTCGCAACGGACAGCAGTTCACGGTCAAGGCCTTCTGTATTCTTAAGCGGCAGCTTGATGATGATTGGCTCCTTGAAAGTGGTTGTAACCACACCGCCCACAGTCAGTTCGAAGTCATATACGCTGGATGCCAGCTTCATGCTGGACAAGGAAGTTACGGTTGTATCTGCTACAGTGGAAGTGGTCAGTGCAATAGATTCACTGAACTGTCCTACCGGAATCGTTACGGTCAAGCCGTTGAAGGTAATGGCAATGTTGGCAATGCCTTTCGCCTTGGCTGCTTCGATGATTGCTTTGGACAATGGAGCCTCTACTGTTGCCGCGTTCACTGTACCCAGGTCCAGGGTAAGGGTAAGACCTGTCTTACCGGCATTGGCTGCAACCAGTGCATCAAAGGATTTCAGTACGTCAGCATCTACAAGCTTCAGGGTTGCTTTGTCGCCTACAACCGTTACCAGCTTGGATACATCGTACAGACCTGGTGTAGCTGTAGGGTTCGTAACTGGAGTAGTTACTGTGCCGTTGCCGCCACTAGTGTTGCCACCAGGGGTTCCAGGATTAGGTGTTACAGGCTCGTTAATGTAAGCTTTCACATAAGCTAAAGCAAGAGCCCTTACTGCTGGCGCAGCTGTTGGAACTCTATCCTTCAGGTTCTTGAGACTGAGCTTAATATCTCCTGGAGTAATGTTAAGGTTGTAGACTACCTGGCTTACGGTAAGGCCACCCTCAATTGTGTTGTGATTCAGAACCTTGGTAATAGCTTCATCCAGCAATGTATTCAGAGCATCATCAGTGCTGGAAGCATTAAGAATCAGGTTCATTAAGTCAGTTTTGGACTTATTGCTGATCATTGCACGAAGTTCAGCTTCAACGCCTTTGTCGCCGAACAGGAATTCAGTGAAGTCTTCAGCTGTAAGATTCTTTACGCCAGCCTTAGCTGCAATCTTCTTCAGCAAGGCAACGTTGTCCATATTGTAGCGGATTTCCTTAATTGCAGTGTAATCCTTGTCATACACATCGTAGACTACACTGGATACACTAGTGAAGGCTTTATGAGCAGTTGCAAGATCATCAGTATCCAAGGCAAGCTTGGAAAGCACTGGTTGGAAGATCTGTTCGAAAACTGCAGCGCTGATATTGCCTGCTTCCTTCTCGTATGCTAGAAGTGCTTTTTTATCGTTTTCTGTAAGCTGAGCATAAATCTTCTCAACCTTCGCCTTCACATCTGCCTGCGATACTGCTGCTGCGGAAGCTGTACTCACTCCAAAATGCTCAGCCAGCCCCTTGCTGCTGAACGGGAATCCGGCAACGGATGCCGCTGCCATGCTTACTGCTAGTGTAGATACTGCCAATTTTTTCTTCAAAGTCACTTGTCATCCACCTCTGTGTATGTATTTTTATATAAATAGAACATAAATCCAGTAATACCCATTCTACCACCAAAAGTTAAGTAGGTCACCCCTTACGAGAAAAAAATCCGAACAATCTATGAAGTTTGCTGGCAGATTGAATAGGATTAACTCGATTAATCTCCTTATTTGTAAGGATATCGTGCGAATTTTGTAGAAAAAAGTCGAATGATTCTTCTCCCAATTCTCGCCGCACCACCCCGTAAGCCTCGCTTAATCCAAAGGGACGGTGCACCGAATCATGCGCATCTGATGCAATAATATGCACGGCGTGCTGCCGGCATAATTCGAGCGACAGCTTCTGCAGCTTACTCCCGAAGACGCCGGCCATGCTCTGTGCAGTAACCTGTCCCAGAGCGCCAAGCTCTATTAAGCGCAGCAGCTTGGACGGATCGGCAGCAACCTCCGCATTACGCTCCGGGTGGGCGATAACCGGCACCATTCCCTGGATGACCAGTTCATGGCAGGTCTCTTCCATCGTGCGGGGCAATCGGGAAGAGGGCATCTCCAGCAAAATATACCGGGAACCGGCAAGCGTCAGCAGTTGTCCCCGCTCCAGATCATCGAGCAGCTCTCCGTAGATCCGGATCTCCTGCCCCGGCAGCACGATCAGCGGATTGCCTGCCTCCTGCAGCTTCGCATTCAGCACCCGCACCGCCGCTTCAATCTCCGGAGCCGGATTCATATAGACTCCGTTCGCATGGTGGGGGGTAGCTACTACAGTTGTAATACCATCGTTATGGGCGTCAAGCGCCATGGCGAGAGCGGCATCGTAATCAGCGGCTCCGTCATCCATGAAGGGTAGAATGTGGCTATGGATATCTATCATATGTTGTTTATCGGTCCTTTCGTAGAGGATATGTATAGTTTTCGCAAAAAAATACAACCATTTCACTAGGAAATGATTGCCATCTTTTGAAACAATATCACTTACGCTTCCAGTTTGAACAGCCGGCAGGCCGCCTCTGCAAGTCTCTCATCTACTTCGTTTATTACTGCCTGTTGCTGACTACGGTTGCGCAGATCAAGCAGTCTATTAACTTCTTGACGGAGCTGCTCAATCTCACCTTCTACCGTCTGACGCTTGTAGACAGCCAGCATCTCTGCTACTGAATATTTATGCTGATAGATCAGCTTGGTGCCTTCCGGCCTCACTTCCGAGATCCGGCGCACCGAGCCGCCCTCATAGTAATACATCATCGTTAGATCCTTATAAATGCGGTTTACGGTCCCCGTGCCCTTATACATGAAGAATAATTTGCGGACTGCATTAATCAGATGAGGATTCACCACCCTGCAGGACAAGGAACCCATATAGATGCCGCCTTTGCGTTCAAAAGACAGATGGACCTCCTCGCCTCCGGCCTCCTCCAGCACAATCTCCTGTTCGCCCGCGCCAAGTACCTTGACACGGTGACTGATATAGCTGGTGTCGGCGGTCAGCAGGAACTGGTTCAGCTGAAATTCGGTCAGTTGCATCGTTGCATTCACATATTCCATCGCCAGACGCTGAGCCATAAACATCCCTCAATTCTTAATGACAAACCCTTAAGTCTCGGAAGGCGCTTCGTGCTGCGGTTCATCCCCGGAATTCGGATCATCCGGTTCTGCCGGAGGCTCTTCTTCGGTGGGTAGAGTCTGTCTATCTATAAGTTCCCATAATTCGTCTTTGCCAAGTCCAATCTCTGATGAATACGCAATGAAGCTGTCTCCGGGCAGCACGCCGAGCTCCTGCTTCATGATCTTAATATGCTTCGGCCAGCGGGTCTTCGGAATTTTGTCCGCTTTGGTAGCCACTACGCAGAGCGGCAGATCATAGTGCTTCAGCCAGTCGAACATCATTTTGTCATTGGCCGTCGGCGGGTGGCGCAGATCTACGATAAGCAGGACCATCTTCAGCGTCTCGCGTTCCGCCATGTACTTCTCGACCATCTTGCCCCAGGAGGCGCGCTGTGTCTTCGAGACCTTGGCGTAGCCATAGCCCGGAAAGTCAACGAAATACATGCTCTCATTCACACGATAATAGTTCATATGCTGCGTCTTGCCCGGTGTAGAACTGGTACGGGCCAGATTCTTGCGGTTAATCATCCGGTTGATCAGAGAGGACTTCCCTACATTGGAGCGCCCTGCCAGAGCAATCTCCGGCAAGGCATCCACAGGGTATTGGTCAGGGCCTACGGCACTGATTATAAATTCGGCGTTGTTAACTTTCATAAGACTTCCTTTCTAATGCACACTACTGGGCGCTTCAATGCTTATTTCTGTATCTGTATCTGAGTCTGAGCCGGTGTTGATGCCTTGTTCATGATCTACGAGCGCGTGCTTCAGTACCTGATCCATATGGGATACCGGCACGAACTCGACATCATTACGGACACTCTCAGGAATATCCTTGAGGTCGCGCTCATTGTCCTTCGGGATAAGAATCTTCTTGTAGCCTGCACGGTGGGCTGCCAGGGACTTCTCCTTCAGGCCTCCGATAGGCAATACGCGTCCGCGCAGCGTGATCTCACCGGTCATGGCAACATGCTTGGAGACATAACGCTTGGTAAGCGCGGAGATCAGCGCCGTGGCGATGGTAATCCCTGCGGACGGGCCGTCCTTGGGAATCGCACCTTCGGGAATATGGATGTGAATATCGTTCTTCTCGTGAAAATCAGGAGCAAGCCCCAGCTCCTCCGCCTTGGAGCGGGTATAGCTGAAGGCGGCCTGCGCCGACTCCTTCATTACATCGCCGAGCTGTCCGGTCAGCGTCAGCTTCCCGGTGCCCTGGACCACCGTTACTTCAATCAGCAGCGTATCGCCGCCAACCTCTGTCCAGGCCAGCCCGGTAACGGTACCGATCTGATCCTCCAGCTCTGCCATTCCATAGCGGAACTTGGAGGCTCCCAGGTAATCCTTGATCTCTTCCGGAAGAATGCTGACGCGCTCCTTCTCTTCCGAGACAATCTGCTTCGCCGCCTTGCGGCAAAGGGCAGCAATCTGCTGCTCCAGATTCCGCACCCCGGATTCGCGGGTGTACTCGCGGACAATCTTCAGCAGCGTATCGTCACCGATGGACAGCTGCTCTTCCGCAAGGCCGTGGCTCTTGCGCTGCTTCGGCAGCAGATAACGGCTGGCAATCTGCAGCTTCTCCAGCTCCGTATAGCCGGGAATGAACAGCATCTCCATCCGGTCCAGCAGCGGACGCGGAATGTTGTGCACGGCATTCGCCGTAGTGACGAACATGACGTTCGACAGGTCGAACGGCAGCTCTACGAAGTGATCACTGAATGTATTGTTCTGTTCCGGGTCCAGCACCTCCAGCAGGGCCGCCGACGGATCACCGCGGAAGTCCGCCGCCATCTTGTCGATCTCATCCAGCAGGAAGACCGGGTTGATGCTGCCTGCCGTCTTCATCCCCTGGATGATCCGGCCCGGCATTGCGCCGACATACGTACGGCGGTGACCCCGGATCTCGGCTTCATCCCGCACGCCGCCCAGCGAGATACGGACGAACTTGCGGTTCAGGGAGCGGGCGATGGAGCGGGCGAGCGAGGTTTTGCCGACGCCCGGAGGACCTACCAGACACAGAATCGGCCCCTTCAGCCCCTTGACCAGCTTCTGCACGGCCAGGTATTCCAGCACCCGTTCCTTCGGCTTCTCCAGACCGTAGTGGTCAGCGTCCAGCACCTCTTCCGCCTTGCGGATATCCAGATCATCTTCCGTGGCGTCGCTCCAGGGCAGACCGAGCAGCCAATCCACATAGTTGCGGATAACGCTGCCTTCGGCCGAGCTTGCCGGCATTTTCTCCAGACGGTCGATCTCCTTCAGGATCTTCTCCTGCACCCGCTCCGGCAGATTCTTCTCTTCCATCTGGGTGCGCAGCTCATCGGCTTCACCGGCCCGGCCTTCCTTCTCGCCAAGCTCCTTCTGGATCGCCTTCATCTGCTCGCGCAGGTAATACTCCTTCTGGGTCTTCTCCATCTGCTTCTTCACACGCTGGCTGATCTTACGTTCGAGCTCCAGCACTTCGCGCTCATTATTGAGGATATCAAGCAGCTTCTCCAGACGCTTGCTGACGTCAATGGTCTCCAGAATCTCCTGTTTGTCCTTGATCTTCAGCGCCAGATGACTGGTGATGACATCCGCCAGCCGCCCGGGCTCCTCGATATCGGAGACTGCAGCGAGTGTCTCCGGCGTTACTTTTTTGGACAAAGTGATGTAGTGTTCGAACTGGCTCAGCACGCTGCGCATCAGGGCATCGCTCTCCTGGTCCACATCCTCCTGCTCCGGCAGCTCACGCGCCATCACCTCATAGTATTCCTCGTTGTCTGTATAATGAATAATCTCGGCCCGCTCTACGCCTTCCACCAGCACACGGATCGTACCGTTGGGAAGCTTCAGCATCTGCCGCACATTCGCCACCGTACCCACGCGGAATATATCCTCTTGCCCTGGCTCCTCAATATTAACTTCCGACTGGGAGCAGAGCAGAATCAAATTATCTTCAACCATAGCTTTCTCTAGTGCCCGGACGGACTTCTCACGGCCTACATCCAGATGCAGAACCATACTGGGATAGACAAGAAGACCTCTAAGCGGTAATAAAGGAAAACGACGACCTTTGGATTTATTTTGTATCATCGCTTTCGCACCTCCCATGGTTCATAAGTTGTGTCATATGCATTCATTCTAACAAAAGCCGCATGAAAACACCAACAACCCGTGTCCGCAATTGGCGTTATTGGCACGCTCACCCATCGGTATGTAGTATTCGCTGAACATTCGTGTCCTATGCCGCCGTAACCACTCCTCCTCATCCATATAAAAAATCCCCCGGCAGCTGCCCGCCAGGGGATTCCTTCATACTGTGCCTGTCTTACCCGGGCATACTCTCGCCCGAAGCGTCCGCCTTCAGCAATGAAGGCGCTGAAGAGAAGGTCTCGCCGGATACGGCGGGCATTCTGATGTCTGCCGTATCGGTGCCGAACAGGTGGCGGAAGACTTCCTCCACCGTGTCCACCGGGATCACCCGCAGCGCGCCGAGATCGGCGAACAGCGACTGCCAGTTCTCCTTCGGAATCAGCACGGTCGTTGCTCCCGCCTGGAAGGCCGCCTCCACCTTGGCGACCACGCCGCCGACCGGCTTCACCCGGCCATGGATGCCGACCTCCCCGGTGATCGCCACCGTGTTGTCCACCGGCAGCTGCCGGATGGCG
The DNA here is from genome assembly GCF_038002225.1 of Paenibacillus sp. FSL R7-0204. Lineage (NCBI taxonomy): Bacteria > Bacillati > Bacillota > Bacilli > Caryophanales > Paenibacillaceae > Paenibacillus > Paenibacillus sp. FSL R7-0204. Next base: position 1,770,272 of record NZ_JBBOCA010000001.1, on the reverse strand, counting down.
GAGACGATGGCCACCGCCATGGCCACCCCGGCGGACGGGCCGTCAATCGGCGTCCCGCCGGGGAAGTTAATGTGCAGGTCATACTTGTCCGGCTCCAGCTTCATGGAGCGCAGGACGGTCAGCACATTCTCAATCGAGCCCCGGGCCATACTCTTGCGGCGCACAGTCCGCGAACCTCCGCGCGTCTCCTCTTCATCGACTACCCCGGTGATATTCAGCCTGCCCGGCCCGTTAAGGGCGGGCGCAGCGGAGACCTCGATCTCCAGCAGCGTGCCCATGCCGGGTCCGTAGACGGCAAGGCCGTTGACCAGTCCGACCTGCGGAGCGGAAGGGATCTTGCGTTCCGTCCGCAGCGGCAGCTGGCTGCTGCTGGCAACCCATTCCACTTCCGCAGCGCTCAGCGTGTCCCGGCCTTCGGTCAGCGCAAGACCCGCAGCCAGCTGGATCATATTCACCGCCTCGCGGCCGTTCGTAGCGTACTGCTGCACGACCTCGACCGCTTCCGGGCTTGGCTTCAGCCCGATCTTCTGGACGGCATCCCGTCCAATCACGGCAATCTCCTCCGGCAGCAGCGGGCGGAAATAGATCTCCATGCAGCGCGAACGGAGCGCGGGTGAGATCTCGTCCGGCGACCGTGTCGTGGCTCCGACCAGCCGGAAATCGGCAGGCAGGCCATTTTGGAAGATATCATGAATATACGCAGGTGTATTGCTGTCCTCGGAGTTGTAATAGGCGCTCTCCAGCAGCACCTTGCGGTCCTCCAGCACCTTCAGCAGTTTGTTCATCTGAATGGGATGCAGCTCGCCAATCTCATCGAGGAACAGAATCCCCCCATGCGCCTTGGTTACCGCTCCGGGCTTCGGCTGCGGGACTCCGGCCACGCCCATGGCCCCCGCTCCCTGATAGATCGGATCATGCACGGAGCCGATCAGCGGATCGGCAATTCCGCGCTCGTCGAAGCGGGCCGTAGTGGCATCGATCTCGGTAAATTTGGCGTCACGCTTGAACGGAGACAACGCATTCTTCTTTGCTTCCTCCATAACCACCCGCGCCGCTGCCGTCTTGCCCACACCCGGCGGCCCGTAGATAATGACATGCTGCGGATTGGCACTGCATAACGCGGCCTTCAAGGCGCGCAGCCCGTCCTTCTGTCCGACGATATCGTCGATGGAGGCGGGGCGTGTCTTTTCTGAAAGCGGCTTGGTCAGTGAGATCATCCGCATCTTCCGCAGCTTATCCAGCTCCTTGCGCGATTCCCGGTCCACCGCCGTCTTGTTCGTCTTCTGTCCCCGCAGCAGATTCCAAAAATAAACGCCGATGACCAGCGCGAAAAAAAGCTGCACGACCATCAGCAATATACTTAGTTCCATAGGTCACCCTCCTGTATCCTTCCGTCTGCCAGTTCTGTATTCAGCTACTACTAGGTAGTATAGCCGTTTCAAACATTCGTAAACTCCCGCAGCAAAAAAACCGAATCCCATTCTCCTTCCGCGCTCATAGATTGCATAGGATTTCCACAATCGGAAAGACTATACCGGATGATTGGAGGTGAATGACCATCACACATCTGGAGAATACCCAAGGGCCGCAGGAGAAGCTGCCGCAAGCCCTGTCCGCCATAATAGAAGGGATGCAAATCCGCCTGGGCAAAAGCACAGATATCATCTATCGTTTCATCACGCTCGGCCCTTCGTCCGCAGTAATTATCTTCATTGAAGGACTCGCAGATCCGCAGGAGATGATTCAGGCCATTCATGAGGACTCCAGTCTATATCAACAATTCAGCCAGCCTCAGCCGGAGAGCTGCCTGAAGCTGCTGCAGGAACGGACGCTCTCCCTCGGCAAGGTCGGGGAGGTCAGCAATTACACAGAGGTAGAGCGCGAGCTGCTCGCCGGTAACTCGATCCTCATCATTGACGGAGCTCCGAAGGCACTGTCTGCCGGAACGGAAGCGCTGAAGCAGCGGGCAGTGGAGGATGCCGGCTCACAATCCGTTGTAAGGGGGCCGCGTGAAGGCTTCACGGAATCCCTGCGGGAGAATACCGCCCTGATCCGGCGGAGAATCCAGAACCCCAAGCTGCGCATTGAGGAGAGAACCCTCGGGGAACAGACGCAGACGAATGTAGCTGTAATGTATATAGAAGGCAATGTAGATCCCGGGGTGCTGAATGAGCTGCGCAGACGGCTGGATGAAGCCAAGCTCGACAGCGTACTGGAGAGTAATTATATCGAGGAGATGATTCAGGACCCGCAATACAGCCCTTTTCCGACGGTCTATAACACGGAACGCCCGGATTCCGCCGCATCAGCACTGCTTGAAGGACGGATCACTATCCTGGTTGAGGGTACGCCGTTTGTGCTCATCGTTCCCGCCTTGTTCGTACAGTTCTTCCAATCCAGTGAGGATTACTATCAGCGGAGCGATTTTGCCAGTCTGGTCCGCATCCTCCGTTATTTCTGCTTCGCTGTAGCACTGCTGACCCCGGCCTTTTATATTGCAATCACCACCTTTCACCAGGAGATGATTCCGACGACCCTGCTGGTCAGCCTGATCGGGCAGCGTGAAGGCATTCCGTTCCCGGCGTTTCTCGAAGCCTTCCTGATGGAGATCACCTTCGAGATTCTGCGTGAGGCCGGTATCCGCCTGCCCAAATCAATGGGCCAGTCCGTATCTATCGTAGGTACGCTGGTCATTGGCCAGGCTGCGGTGGATGCAGGGCTAGTCTCGGCTGCTATGGTCATCGTCGTCTCCATTACAGCCATATCCAATTTCGCCCTTCCCGCCTTCAACATCGGGATCTCGGTACGGATTCTGCGCTTCGTGATGATGGGGATTGGCGCTTCCTTCGGCCTATACGGGATTGTTGTCGCCTTAATTATTCTGGGTCTCCACTTATGCAGCCTGGAATCCGTAGGTGTTCCTTACATGACTTCCTTCGCCCCCTGGCAGTGGCTTAGCCAGAAGGACAGCCTCATAAGGCTGTCAAGGCGCAACATGAAGAAGTATACCGGACATAACTGACAGAGAGGAGCAACCTTCTATGCGTATTCAACAAGTAGTCTGCCTGCTCCTGGTCTTCAGTCTGGCGGTGTTGCCCGGATGCTGGAGCCGCAAGGAGCTGAACGAGCTGGCCGTGGTCATGGCGATGGGAATTGATGACGCACCTGAGGGTTATGCCGTTTCTGCACAGGTGCTGAATTCGGGAGAAGCACGCAGCACCAAAGGAGCAGCAGGCAAAAGTCTGCCTGTTCTTACCTACAAAGCCGCAGGCCAGACGGTTCCCGATGCCCTCCAGCATATGCTCAGTACAGCGCCGCGTACTCTCTACTTATCTCACATCCGTGTTCTTGTTCTTGGAGAAAAGCTGGCACGGCAAGGAGTCAGTGACATCCTTGATTTCATCACCCGGAACCATCAGCTCCGCAGTGATTTCTTCCTGGTGGTAGCGAAGCATTCCCAGGCCTCCGATATTCTGGAGATTAATACGCCGTTCGAACAGATACCAGCCAATTCGCTCTACTCCTCCATTCTGGTGTCCCATAAAAATTGGGCAGCTACCGGCAAAGTCACCTTGCAGCAGTTCATTCTTGAACTGGAGCGCGGCGGCTCCAACCCGATTATGTCAGGCGTAAGGCTGAACGGCGATGTATCAGAGGGAGGAACCATCAAGAATATTGAATCCATTGTCCCCAAGACTCAAATTGTCCAGGCGGGAATTGCTATTTTCAAAAAAGACCGTCTGGTCGGCTGGCTGGGTGAGAGCACGAGCAAGACGGTCAACTATGCGCTTAATGAAGTCAGCTCCTCTAACGGCGATGTCACCTGCCCGGATGGAGGCAAGGTCGGCTTCATCGTCACCCGCTCCGAGAGCAGTATCCGGCCGCAGCTGAATCCGGCCGGGCAGCCGGAATTCACCATCACGGTCAACGTTGAGGCCGATCTCACTACGATTCAGAGCACGCTTGATCTCACCAAGCCGTCCAACGTAGAGATGATTCAGACCGAAATTGAAAACAAGTTCAAGTCGAGTATGCACGATAATATTCAAAATGTGCAAAAGCACTATTCCTCCGATATCTTTGGCTTCGGCGAAGCGCTGCACCGTAAATATCCCAAGGTCTGGAAAGCTTACCGTGAGGATTGGGATGATCATTTCAAGCAGGTGAAGATTACCGTTGACTGCCAGACGCATATCCGGCGGATCGGCTCTATTATTCAACCGCAGAGACTGGAGATGGAACTGAAATGAACTGGGACTGGCTGCTGCTTCTGATCCTGCTATTCACTGCCTTTACGCAACTCCCTTCATTGCTCCGGCTGCGTTCTCCACAGGATACGTCCGTCTTCTGCGTGTTCTGGCTGCTTACAGCTTCGTTCACAATTGCCGATATGGCAGGCTCCACTCTAATCAGGCCTATGAACTGGGTGTACAGCATCATCAAGATGTTATCCTTCTGACCACTAACCTCCTTGAAAGGAGACAGACCTGTGAGCAAGTCTAAGAAGCTCTCCTCCTTACAATTATTTATCCTGACCTTCGGGCTGACGACCGGGAGCTCCATTCTTGACTTGCCCGGTGCAATGGCACAAACCGCCAGAGAGGACGCCTGGATCGCCTCCCTCTTCAGCCTGATCATCAACCTTATAATGGTTGTCTTATGTCTTGTTCTCTCCCGGCTCTATCCGGGGCAGACATTGTTCGAGATTCTAGAGTCTGTACTGGGCCGATGGCTGGGCAAGGCACTGTCACTCATCTACTTATTCTATTTCCTCATCCTTACCAGTGCATTACTGGGTGATCTGGGTACCTTCGTCACCACAGAGGTTATGCCTGAAACCCCGATCGAGGCGATCAAAATAATATTTCTGATTGTGATCGTTATCAGCGCGTACAAAGGCATCGTTATTCTGGCCCGATTAAGTGAGCTGCTCTTCCCCTGGCTGGTTCTTCTGTTGACGCTGCTCATTCTGGCACTGGTTCCTCAAACCAATTGGACACATATCCGTCCCATTCTGGAGGATGGCCTGGGGCCGGTTATGTCTGCGGGCATCCAGGCCGCCATGTTCCAAGAGCCTATTGTATTAATGGGCCTCCTCCCTCTGGTGAAGCAGCCTGGTAAGCAGGCGCGGGCCTTCCTCGGCGGAACAGTTGTTGGCGGGCTGACTCTCTTCGTGCTGACACTGCTTAGCGTGCTCGTCCTTGGGATTGAGCAGACCTCGAACAGCAACTACCCGGTGTTCATTCTGGCAAAGGCTATTAATATCGGTAACATCCTGCAACGAGTCGAAGGAATGTTAATTACGATCTGGATTATGACCTTCTTCATTAAAATCTCCTTACTCTTCCTGCTGATCCTGCAGAATTTCCAGACCGTGTTCAGCCTGAAGCGGACCACCTACCTGATCTTTCCTTTGGCGGTTCTGTTATTCGTCTTCGCTTCCAATATTTATATCAACCTCATCTATCTTATACATATGGTGCAGACGGTCTGGTGGAAATTCGCTGCCATCCACCTCGTATTCCTTCCTCTGCTGGTGTGTCTGATTGCGTTAATCCGTCATAAGCGGACTGCCACCGCAGCCAAGTCTTAAGACCCGGTTGTACCTGCTAACTTACTGAACCAGGCATAGAAAAAAGCCCTGACCGCTTGCAGATCATCCGCAAACGGGCAGGGCGCTGTTATATATAGAATTAGTTCTCTGTGTTGCCGACTGGTGTTGCCGGAGCCAATCCAGCGTGGCTGCGGCCGGGAATCTCGCCGGTCGCCTCGAAATGCTCGACAATAATGTCAATCTCCTTCTTCAGCTCGGAGACGAGCTCTGCCTCAGGCACCTTGCGGATCATCTTGCCGTAACGGAACAACAGCCCTTCTCCGCGCGCACCGGCGATGCCGATGTCCGCTTCTCTGGCTTCCCCCGGACCATTCACCGCACAGCCGAGGACGGATACCTTGATCGGCACCTTCAGCTTGGAGATGTACTCCTCCACTTCGTTTGCAATCGAGAAGAGGTCAATATCCAGACGTCCGCAGGTCGGGCAGGAGATCAGGGTAGCGGCATTCGAGATCAGACCGAAGGTCTTCAGCAGCTCACGCGCTACCTTCACTTCCTCCACCGGATCAGCACTCAGAGAGATCCGCACCGTACTGCCGATGCCCATGGAGAGCAGCGCACCGATCCCGGCCGAGCTCTTCACTGTTCCGGCGAACAGTGTGCCGGATTCAGTGATACCCAGATGCAGCGGATAAGGAATCACTTCTGCAGCTTGACGGTAAGCCTCGATGGCCATCGGCACATCGGATGCCTTCAGTGACACGATGATATCGTGGAAGTCCAGCTCTTCGAGAATGCCGATATGGTACAAGGCACTCTCAACCATAGCCTCCGGTGTAGGATAACCGTATTTCTCCAGCAGGTGATTCTCCAGCGAACCGGCATTCACGCCGATCCGGATCGGTATCCCCTTGTCCTTACAGGCCTTAACGACAGCTTCCACCTTATCACGGCGTCCGATATTGCCGGGATTGATCCGCACCTTGTCGATGCCGTTCTCAATCGCCAGCAGAGCCAGCTTGTAATTGAAATGAATATCCGCTACGAGCGGGATATGAATCTGCTTCTTGATTTCCTTAATCGCCGCTGCCGCTTCCTCATTGTTGACCGTTACACGCACGAGCTGACAGCCAGCTTCCTCCAGCCGCAGAATCTCGGCCACGGTTGCCTCTACATCGGCGGTCTTGGTCGTACACATGCTTTGGATTGCAACCTCGTTGTTACCCCCGATAATCACTCCGCCAACATTGACGGGACGGGTCTGGTGTCTCAGGAACATGATTTTCTCCCCCATAACGATCAAAGCTCCACCCTCTCCGCCCCCCGCAGGTCATGCGGGGTGTGCGGGAGAAAGTGGAGACCCTGAGCTGTATTGTTAAGCCGGGTCAGGCCGGGTAATGAAGCCTGACTTACGCGCTTTCTTCTTTTTTCTTATCCTTCTTGAGACTAAGCTCCGGCAGAGACTTCTCTTGAACAACCTGCTCGGTAATGACACAATCCTTAATGTCATCGCGTGAAGGCACTTCGTACATTACATCAAGCATAATGCTCTCAATAATTGCACGCAGTCCACGGGCACCGGTGTTGCGCTTAATCGCTTCCTTCGCAATCGCTTCAAGAGCAAGCGGTTCGAACTTCAGCGCTACATTATCCATCTCCAGCAGCTTCACATACTGCTTCACGAGCGCATTCTTAGGCTCGGAGAGGATACGTACCAGTGTGCTCTCATCAAGCGGCTCCAAGGTCGAGATGACCGGCAGACGGCCAACGAACTCGGGGATAAGGCCGAACTTCAGGAGATCCTCAGGCAATACCATGGACAGGTATTCACCGGCCTTAAGATCCTTCTGTCCTTCAACCGCAGCGTTGAAGCCGATGACTTTTTTGCCGATACGGCGCTTAATCATTTGCTCCAGGCCGTCGAAGGCACCGCCCACGATGAACAGGATGTTCGTCGTATCGATCTGGATGAATTCCTGATGAGGATGCTTGCGTCCGCCTTGCGGTGGAACCGAAGCGACCGTACCTTCCAGAATCTTCAGCAGCGCCTGCTGAACGCCTTCACCGGATACGTCACGGGTAATGGAAGGGTTCTCGGATTTACGCGCTACCTTATCAATTTCGTCTATATAGATAATGCCGCGTTCGGCTTTCTCCACATCATAATCAGCCGCTTGAATCAGCTTCAGGAGAATGTTCTCAACATCTTCACCCACATAACCGGCTTCCGTAAGGGAAGTGGCATCTGCAATGGCAAAAGGCACGTTGATGATCTTCGCCATCGTCTGCGCCAGCAGGGTCTTACCGGAGCCTGTAGGTCCGAGCAGCAGAATGTTGCTCTTCGTCAGCTCCACATCTTCAATCTTGCTCTGGCTGTTCACGCGCTTGTAGTGATTATAGACAGCAACGGAGAGCGATTTCTTCGCTTGCTCCTGGCCGATAACGTATTGATCCAGAATATCGCGGATTTCCTTCGGTTTCGGAATATCCTTCATATCCAGCTCTTCTTCGTGGCCCAGCTCCTCTTCCACAATCTCCGTGCACAGCTCGATGCATTCGTCACATATATAAACACCAGGTCCCGCTACGAGCTTACGAACCTGCTCTTGTGATTTGCCGCAAAAGGAACATTTCAACTGTCCTTTTTCATCATTAAATTTAAACATCTTACCACCCCTTTAAGATATGATCGGTGAAGAGAGTACCTGGTCAATGAGCCCGTATTCCTTCGCTTCTTCCGCGCTCATGAAGTTATCGCGGTCTGTATCCCGTTCGATTTTGTCAAGGGGCTGACCTGTGCGCTCTACATAAATCTGATTCAGCTTCTGTCTCGTCTTAAGAATCCAGTCGGTATGAATCCAGATGTCGGACGCCTGCCCCTGAACGCCGCCGAGCGGCTGATGAATCATGACCTCGCTGTTGGTCAGCGCATATCTTTTGCCGGGCGCTCCGGCTGTCAGGAGCAATGATCCCATACTGGCTGCCATCCCTACGCAAATCGTTGAAACATCCGGTTTGATATATTGCATCGTATCATATATACCCATGCCGGCTGTCACAGAACCACCGGGCGAGTTGAGGTACAAGTGAATGTCTTTTTCGGGGTCATCTGCGGCCAGGAACAGCAACTGCGCAATAACCAGATTGGCGACATCATCGTCAATCGCACTGCTCAGGAAGATGATGCGATCCTTGAGCAATCTGGAATAGATATCGTATGAGCGTTCTCCCCGGCTTGTCGTTTCCACAACCATTGGTACCAGACTCATGCCACCAACCTCTTTTCTCTATACAGATTAGTCTTTCCGTTTCAGAAATATTTTAACACGTTCAAAGCGGGATGTCATTTATTCACTGTTCCTTCCAAGCCGCATTGCTCATGTGCATGCCATTATAACGCAATTCCACGGACAATGCCAATTGACGGATTCATGATATGTACTACCAAACGCCCGGCCCCCGATAAAAATAAGGCACGTAACAAAAACTTACGTGCCTTATCAAATCTCTATGGAGGCTAATGGATAGCCGTTCTTAGGTTAAGGATTGAAGCTTACTCAGCCTTCGCTTCTTCTGCTGCCGCTTCTTCTGCAGGTGCTGCCGGAGCATCAACTTCCACGCTGTTGCTAACGAGGAAATCGATGGTCTTGCGCAGAGAGATCTCATCGTTCAGGCTGCTCAGGGAACCATTGGCTGCCAGGATGCTGCGGATTTCTTCAGGAGTACGCTTGTAAGCTTCAGCCATAGTAGCCAGCTCTTGCGTAACTTCTTCTTCCGACACTTCGATCTTCTCTTCCTTAGCAATAACTTCCAGAACAAGGTTGTTACGAACGCGCTTCTCAGCATCGCCCTTCATTTGTCCCTGCAGGTCTTCACGGGTCTGGCCGGAGAAGCTGAGGAACATGTCCATGTTCATGCCCTGCTGGCGGAGACGGGTATCGAAGTCACGAACCATGTTCTCCACTTCGCTGGCGATCATAGCCTCAGGAATTTCCACTTCAGCATTTGCTGCTGCTGCGTCAACTACTGCGGATTCACGAACGCTCTTCAGCTCTTCCTGCTTGCGGGATTCGAGCTGTGCCTTCAGGTCTGCTTTGTATTCTTCCAGTGTATCGAATTCACTAACGTCCTTGGCGAATTCATCATCCAGCTCAGGAAGCTGTTTGCGCTTGATTTCGTGCAGCTTCACTTTGAATACAGCAGCCTTGCCTGCCAGTTCAGCAGCGTGGTAAGTCTCAGGGAAGGTTACTTCAACATCCTTGAAGTCTCCAGTGGACATGCCCACTACCTGCTCTTCGAATCCTGGAATGAAGGAATTGCTGCCCAGCTCCAGGGAATGACGCTCAGCCTGTCCGCCTTCGAATGGAACGCCGTCAACCGAACCGTCAAAATCAATTACAGTGATGTCGCCGTTCGCTGCTGCTCCTTCTTCGATAACAACAAGCTCAGCGTGACGCTCTTGCAGACGCTTCAGTTCAGCATTCAGCTCTTCGTCAGTGACTTCTGCCTTCTGTACTGGTACTTCCAGACCTTTGTACTCGCCCAGCTTCACTTCTGGCTTAACTGTGATCTTCGCTTTGAAGATGAACGGCTGGCCCTTAGCGAATTGCTCGATGTCCACTTCAGGACGGTCTACAGGGAAGATGTCAGTCTGTTCAACGGCTTCGCCGTAAGCTTCAGGAAGAAGAATGTCGATAGCATCCTGATACAGGCTTTCAACACCGAAACGGGATTCAAAAATCGGCCGCGGTACTTTACCTTTACGGAATCCAGGAACGTTTGCTTTCTTTACCACTTTATTAAAGGCTTTGTCGAGTGCTGCAGCTACGCGTTCCGCTTCAACTTCGACTTCAAGAACTCCGAGGTTCTTCTCTATTTTTTCCCAAGTTGCTTTCATAATATACTTTTCCCTCCAAAAATAGGTTACATGTTTACTTAAATAGTCCAACATTTCACGCACAGAATAACCACTATATTATATACAACATTACTTTATTTATCAAGTAGAGAACTCTTTACAAATCCCCTGAGCGAACGGTAGGCCCCCTCAAATTGGAAGCGCATGCTATCGGTGATGCCGTACATGCCCCGTGTTTCCTCTTCTTTGCGGTTCCCGTTCAGGCTCTCCGACACCATCTGGTGCAGGGCTCCCGCCCAAATATCCAGCTGCGAATACTCCCCGTCCAGCAGCTTGCGGTAATCTGCCGTCCCGTACATGGACATGACAAACTGCCCCCACAGCTCCTGGGCAAAATAATACAGCGTCGGCTCATGCACCTCTGCCTGCTCGGCCACCCGTTCCAGCACCTGGCTGATCTGCGGCGGGAACTCGTCGCTGTGCAGCGGCACGGTCTCGATCTCCACCTCAGCGGCCTCATGGCCCCGGCTCAGCCGGATTGCCCCCTGCGCCCCTCTGCGCCTCAGCGTCTGCAGTGTGCGGAATTGCAGCAGCGGGTGCACCTCAGCCTGCTGCAGCCAGCCGGTCAGCGCTTCATCTACCCCGCTTCCCTCCAGGTAGGAGAGCTGCTCCAACGCCAGCACTGTCGCTTCGGACAGCGGTTCATTCATGACCCGCTTCAGCAGCTTATCCGGGTACTCCGCATCCTCCTCCAGCTTGGATATGGCCAGAATCCTGGCCATATCCTCTTCCCCCAAATCCATCTCCTCCGCATCCGGGGCACCGTTCCCGCCACCGCCCTGCGCCGCGTTGGGGAAGGCCGCCACCAGCCATTCCAGCAGCGACCGCCATTCCTCGTAGTGCCGCTCTTCCTGTCCCTGGCACTGCAGCAAAAAACGCAGCAGCTCCATCGCTTCCCCGTAACGTTCACTCTCCAGCATAACTGTGAGCTGAATCTGATAGTAATCCAGGGTCTTGGGAAACAGCACGATGTTCTCTTTGGCGGGGGAATTGAATTGATTCATGAGGGCACCTCCTTTTCTCCGAACTGTAATCGCTTCTGAACCTTAATCAATTGTAGATTATAGCATATCCCTGCGCGGTTTCAAAAAAACAAGTTGAAAAAGTTAACTATGTATGATAACATAATTTTTGCTTGCTTTTCAGTCAGTCATCATGTCCCGGTAGCTCAGTTGGATAGAGCATGCGCCTTCTAAGCGCACGGTCGGGGGTTCGAATCCCTTCCGGGACGTATACGAAACAGCCTTCCTTCGGGAGGGCTGTTTTGTCGTCCGGGGGATGAGAACCCCCTTTTATTTTTAGTAGGATCAACGTGAACGCTTGGGTGGGCGCTGCGCGAACGGACCGTTGTTCCAATCGCTGTGTTTTCCAGATTTTTTTCATTCCCCTAATCGGTAAAAATCCGGAGACAAAGGCGACCGCTGCCGCTTTTCCACAATCGTTCCGTCCTCTCCGCTGTTTGAGCGGGAAATGAACTTCCAAAGAAATCACCACTCTTTAGTAGTGGAGGATGCGAACCATGCACGAACTATGCGGACTGGAGATCCCTTATTTCGGCGGATCACGCCTGTCCGCAGGGTCATGCGGACTCAGAGGCCGTTAAGTAACCCGTTTCTCCGCTTTTTCAGCTCGAATGTACAGTTTAACGTCCTCTGAGTCCGTTTATGACAGAAAAGTTGGTTTTTTCGACGAATAGCGAATCCTCAGTCCTCCTAACTCTACTGGGGGCTACATGTCTATTCGTTGAATCGTTCAACATGAACCGGCTCAAGTCCCACTATTAAGCGTTAGCACCACAGCATTTCTTGAACTTCTTCCCGCTTCCGCAGGGGCAGGGGTCGTTACGTCCTACTTTGTTCGGATTTGTATACAACGTTTTTCCCGTTCCGTTCAACCTGTTGCGCGTCCCTATGGGGGCTTTGATGTTGAACGACCGCTCAATACGTGCCTGATGCTTAGCCAACCGCGCTGCTTCTGCTTCAAGCTCCTTCTTCCACTGCGGCCGTGAAGGGTGAGCAATATCTGAAATCACACAGCAGGCATAAAGTGATTCCATAAGATTTAAATACCCGTCATCATAGCCTTCCTCCACCATCGCCTCAACGAGCGGAAGTCCTTGTGCTGATCCCAGCTTGCAGAGATCATCAGCCAGCTTGGTCGCATTCGTAATATCGTGCTCTTCCGGTAATAGGGCAAGCAGCGCCTCCTCTGATTCCGGCAGCTTGATTGCACCGTATACATCGGTGGCAAACAGCCGGAAGAACTCCTGTTCAGCAGAAATATAATGCTCAGTTAACGTCTTAATTACCTCTGCTGTGCCTATTCGCGCAAGTGCCTCAGCAGCACTGGCTGGAAGGAAATCATCGTCTGAACCCAAAAAACTGCATAGCAGAGGAATAGCCGCCTCCAGCTTCATTAACCCTGCGAGTTGGACCAGATACTGTTGTTCATAGCTTGGACCATCAGGAACGTTATCGTGCAGCTTCTGCAGCACAGTATCTTCGTCGAGACATTGTCTCAGAGCCAGCATCTCTACGAGTTCGTCTCCGTAAGCATGATCAAATTCATCCCAGTATTTCCCGTAACTCTGTTCAATAAACAATTGAAATTCACCCAGCAGCTCCTGATTCGTCATCTTTGCGAGCCGAGTTTTCTGCACCACTTTATTTTTCCATTCAGGAATGGCCTTGACAGACTCCATGAACGGCTCCAATAGCTGAAGATCACTATTCATCAATATATTCAACACTTGAAATTTCGTATTATTGCCGGTTGAAGAAGACTGGTACCAATCCAGCAGTGCACTTATGGTCTCTTCGGTCTGCGGGAACTTATACGCATGGAACAGATTAAGCCCTTCGATATCCCCGGATTGCTTCATTTGTTGCAGCACCAGCGGCATCAGCGTCGGATCATTCTCATACAAAAAACTTTCGTCAAAATACTTCATAGCGGCATTAGTTACTATCGTCTCTGGATGAAGAATAAACCCCTTCACTTGTTCAGTAGTGAACATATTAATCCCCCTTACTTATTATTTTCTTGGCTAATTACATAATGTGTCGAATAACGCTGTTCCATCGTTGGATCTCCGGTCTTGGAGAAACGAAGCGGACGCTTGGGGCCCTTGCCCCAATTCATATAAACGGTGTGAGATGGCTTCAGTTCATGCTCCCGTGCCTTCTGACGGATCAGTGAGAGAATGAAGTTGAACTGCGACAGGTTGCCGCGAAGGACCCGTTCCAGATAAGGAACTTTGCCCAGACGCCACTCTTCTACCTGTTCAGGACTGACTGCTCCAAGTCTGAGGAAGACTTCCAACGGAGCGACAACGCCCTTTCCTGCAATGAGCTTCTTAACAATTTCGCCCACTTTCTTGTTCAATTCCTCCCTATTCATGCATGCCGTCCTCCGTATTCCTGCAACGCCCGCACTTCTCCGTGAAGTAAATGCCATCTGCCCGGTAGCAGCTAAAATCAAGGTGATCGAACACAAACGGCTCCCCGCATTCCTGACATGCCAGCAAAACATGATCACGCGGGCGTATAATAAGCAATTGCGCTCTTTCCTCCAGCAGTTGCTGCCACGCTGTTTCATCCATCTTGTAGCGCATTCTAAGGTCTGCAATTAGCTGGCGGATTTGAGTCTGTACCTTCTGAAACTCTATCGTTTGCCACTGCTCCAGGAAAGGAATGTATTTCCGGTCACCGGAACACAGGATTTTGAACAGGAACATCAGAATCATGCCCCGGTTCCTATCCTTCAAATACTCCATACTGACCGGCGTGATCCCTTGGTCCAGCCACTTCTCCCACTCCCGCAGCAGCTCCTCCGCCGCCCGCTCCCGCCGGACGGTCCAGCCGTAGACGGTGAACTCGATCATGGGAAGCTTCCCGTACAACCCGGTCTTCAGGTACCCGGCTTCTATGAGGACGTCCACCTTCTCCATAGTCTGCTCCATCGTCAGTTCGCGGTAAAAGCCATAGGCGGGCGTGTGATCCAGGCCGAGTTCGAGCAGCTTCTTCTCCTTCGAGCCCTTCAGGATCTTGGCCAAAAGCGTACGCCCTCCTGCACCGATAATCTCATCAGCTGCCTGCAGAATGGCTAGCAGCTCTAGCCTTGGCAGCGGTGTGTTCAAAGGATACGCGGTCTTCTGCTTCCGGTTCGGCTTAAGGCGATTAGTCTTCTTCGTGCTCACAGCGTTCTTCCTCCTTGTCCTTATAATGGACCCAGGCTAGTCCAGCCTGCACCCAAATTATAGTCGAATTATAGCATATGGGAACAGGAGCGTCAGAGGTGAGGTTCAGCGCTTCCCTGAGCACTCCGAAGCTTCCTCTATTACATAGCAAACAGGCTGCCCGCCATGAAACTTCCATAGCAGAGCAGCCTGTTCTTCCAGGATATAGTTCTATTCTCCCGTTTGCATCCCTCTCAGCGTCCCCGGCGGCGGTTGCCCAGCCACAGCGGGAAGCGGAACATAAAGTTGATCAGCAGCACGACAAAGACCAGCACGGCGGCAGACTTATCCGCGATTTGCCGCGCATCCTCGACAATGGCCTCAGACTGCACGTACCACAGATGCACAGCCAGTGTCTCGCCCGGTGAGAAGAGGTTGAAGTCCCACATCTCGCCGGAGGTGCTGAGTCCGGCGGTCAGGATGATGACCGCCGACTCCCCGAAGGCGCGTCCGGCCACCAGGCAGACGCCGGTGACGATAGCCGGAAGGGCTACCGGCACGACAACCTTGCGGATGACATGGAACTTCGTCATGCCGAGGGCATAGCCGGCTTCACGGATCTCGCCGGGCACCGCACGCACCGCCTCCTCTGTGACGCGGGCCAGCATCGGCAGATTCAGCAGTGCCAGACTGACACCCCCGCCGAGGATCGTCAGGCCGACGCCCAAGTACTCGGCGAAGATAGCCAGACCCAGGAGTCCGAACACGATGGACGGTACCGAAGACAGGGATTCCACACAGATGCGCAGCGCCCCTGTGAAGGCATTATCCGGCGCATACTCCGCCATATAGATCCCTGCCCCGATCCCGATGGGAACCGAGATCAGGAGGGAGATGAACAGGATATAGAAGGAGTTGAACAGAACGGGGCCAATCCCGCCGCCGGGATCGATCTCCTCCGGCTGCTTGAGCAGGAAATCCAGTCTGAGCGAAGGCAGGCCTTTGCTCAGGATGGTGAACAGCAGCCAGAAGATCAGCAGCATGACCAGAACGCCCAGCGTATAGAAGCCGATGGTCGCCAGTTTATTCCGCCGCTGGGCTCTGGCCGTATGGCGTGTGCGCGTGAATCCGTTCATCAGGCATCCCTCCGTTTGCGGCCCAGGAGCCGGATAATCAGAATCAGTACAAACGAGATCAGCAGCAGCAGGAAGGCCATCATATGCAGGGAGTAGTTCCAGGTGGAGTCGAACTCCACGTTGGAAATCTGCATCACGATATTACTGGTCAGCACCGAGGTGGGTGCGAACAGGCTCTTCGCCAGCTGCGGCGTATTGCCGATGACCATTACCACCGCCATGGTCTCCCCGACTGCGCGGGTCATGCCAAGAATCACAGCAGAGATAATACCCCGGCTGGCAGCGGGCAGAACGACGCGCATAATGACCTGAAGGCGGGTTGAGCCGAGTGCATAGGCAGCGTCGCGGTATTTGCGCGGAACAGCAACAATGGCATCATCACTGATCCGGCAGATGGTGGGCAGTACCATCAATGCCAGCACGAGTGCGGCGGCGAGCAGCCCGTCTCCGAGGCCTTCTCCGCTGACTCTGCGCAGGAAGGGCAGCAGTACGGTCAAGCCCAAGTAGCCGTATACAATAGAAGGAATACCGACCAGCAGATCAAGCACCGGACGGATGAAGCTCTTCAGCCATTTCGGGGCAATCTCCGCACAGAGCACAGCCATCCCAACCGAGATGGGCACGGCGATGACCAGGGTCAACGCAGTGAGCGACAATGTATTTACGATGAAGGCGGCGGCGCCGAAGGCATCCTCTTCCGGCGTCCAGTTGAACGATAAGAAGAAGTCCTGCGGGGAGATGCGGGTGAAGAGCAGCAGCGCCGTTTTGCCGATGAATACAATAACTAGTCCCAGCACAAGACAGAGCGCAAGGATGCTGAATAAGAAATAATAACGGGAGATGCTGTTGCCGAGCAGATGTCTGCGGTGCCGCTTGGTGTTACGTTTAACTTCCTCCAGGCTTGTCTGTGCCTTAACTGTCAGGCCATGAACCGGTGCCCCCATACTTTCCCTCCTGTAAGAGGCCAACCCCGTATATCCCGGAGCTGGCCGCTGTTACCTATCAATCTATTGTGCTTGCTTGGTTCAAGGATCTTAGGATTGCATCGCAGAGATTGGAATGAACTTAAGCTTCTTAAGCGAGCCCTGCTGGAACTTCTTGCTCTGTACATATTCGATGAATTCTTTGGTCGCGCCGGTCGGCTGGCCCTTTGTCATGTAGTAGCCGTAAGCCCAGATCTTGTACGAGCCGTTGATTACGTTATCCGTGTTAGCTTCCACACCGTTGAACTTCACAGCCTTGATATCGCCGCCCGTTACATAGACAAGGTCGATGTATCCGATAGCGTTAGGCGTTGTACCTACAGCTGTTTTCATGTCGCCGCTGGAGCCGGTTTCCTTGTAGTTCTTTTCTTTCTTCACGATATCTCCGCCGCCCAGCGCTTTGGCCTGATAGTTAACGCGGGTCCCGGAGCCGAAGGCACGGGTGATCACTACGATGTTTGCATCTGATCCGCCGACCTCTTTCCAGTTGGTGATTTTACCGGCGTAGATGCCTTTGAGCTGCTTTGTAGTCAGGTTGTCGACTCCGACATTCTTATTAACGATGGTTGCAAAAGGAATCACAGCGACCTTATTCGCCACCTGTCCGTCAAAGGCCTTGAAGCCCGGAACATCCATGCTGGCATCCCAGTCGCAGGCTCCGATATCGGCAATCCCCTTCTTCACGGCCTGCGGTCCGGTCACGGAGCCCTTGCCTGAAGCGGCGATCTTCACTTTAGGATGAAGCTTCTGGAATTCCTTAGCGGCCTGCAGCGTCAGCGGAAGCAGGGCCGTAGAACCGTTAACGGTGATTTTACCCTTGAGGCTGTCCGCTGCTGCGGCTACCCCTGCAAAGGATGCGGTAACCGCGATCACCGCGGTGAGTGCTGTAACTGTGAATTTTTTGAATAGCTTCATGTCTGAATTCTCCTCCCGGCGGTGTGCGCCGTTAAATGTTGTAATTAATTAGCCACTTCCGGTGAAGCTGACAGTTGCAGCGCTTTGCCGTTCTGAATGACCAGTACTCTGCCGTCGCTGATGATCGCCAGCTTGTTGCCGTCTGCCGATACCGCTACTTCCGATACGTCTTCGGCTGTCCGGTACAGTTCAACCGGAGCTGCGCTGCCCGCAATAGAATAGATTACTGTGCTGCCATCCGCTATAGTTCCGGAGACTACGAGGCCCGTGCTAACCCCTGTGGACCAGTTCACCTCTGCACCGAGGGCGACATCTGTGCTTTTACCGTCTGCTGTGATCAGCTTCAGCGTGTTAGCGGCATTGCCGTCTGCATCCGCACTCAGGTAGGACACGCTGCCGCCAGCCAGAATCTCAGGATACAACTTGTTGTCAGGTGTAGTAGTCAAGGCTACTGGTTTAGCACCTTTGGTGGTAAGATCCAGCTTATAGAGCTGTTCTCCGGCCTTGCTGAAGTCTACTGTAAGTGAATCTTCTGTGCTGTCGGCATCATTCTTCGCGGTACCGGTGATGTTGACAATGTACACTGCACTTTTGCCGTCTGCCGATATGCGAAGCTCCGATTTGTTCTCTACTTTATCTTCAAGCAGAGCCTTAACCTCTCCAGTCTCTACTGAAATCTGTGCCAGCTTCTCCTGCTTGTCGCCCTGGACGAAATAGAGCGTCTTGCCGTCACTGGACCACACGATATCTGTCTTCACGCTGGTATCCTTGCCGAGCGGACTGATTAGGCCGGTGGACAGGTTGATCAGCTTCAGCTGGCCGGTCTCATCGCTGAATGCGCCCCATTGCCGGTCGGCGGAGACTGCGAAATCCACCGCGCCTTCGCTGGAAGAGAACAGGTCATAGTTGCCTGGAGTCTGGGTGAATTTATAGAGCAGAGTGGATTGAGCGTCGCTTCTGTTCGCAATCAGACCACCGTCAGCGCTCCAGTGAAGAGTATCAAATGAACCTGCGGGCCGGGCAAAGCTCAGAATCGTGTGGGCATCAGCCGCAAGCTCACCGCCAAGCGCCGTAACCAGCTTCGTCAGCTCCACATACGTTTTGCTGTTACGCACGACGGGGGCCACTGTGAATTCCAGGGTTTCGCCATCCACCTGATAGCTTTTCACGCCTGCCTGGATCTGCACACTATGTAGACCTTTGCTGTCATTTAGCTGGATTCCGCTACTGCCGTGCACAATTCCTGCTCCCAGCTCTGCGGCTACCTGGCTCAAGGAATAGAGCTTGTACCCGCCGCTGTTGATTGTGCTGAGTGTAACCGGCGTACCGTTGATGCTCCAGGACACGCTGCCCTCTACGGCTGCTGCTGTCTTCACAGCTGCGGCACTTACTTGACTGCTTGTGGCCAAAACACTAACAGCTCCCCCTGTTACGAGAAGTGCAGAAGCCAGAGCCGCGCCGATCCATTTACTATTCTTCAATTAGATTCACCCTTTTCCTATAGGTAACTGCTAATGTTATTTTCGTCTACGAGTGTCAATTCTGTTGCGTAGGAATGTTATGGAAATATAAACTGTAAAAATAATTACAAGCCCAACCCAAAGAAGACCCGCCCGGGAATCCTCCCGGACCGGCCTATTGTAAACGCTGTGTTAATTCACAATCCACGTCACGATAATCTCGTTCCCGCCGCGCTCTGATTCCGAAGGGCTGCCAATAATAGAATATGAATAGGAGCCGTTCACTTTGCCGTTAATCAGCAGGTTGCGGCTATCCACAATCTCTGTTCCGCGTTCCAGCTCCTTCTCTCTTACATACTTCTGGTACGTAGTTCCAAGAGCGGCCATACTCTCCTTCGTCTGATAGACCAGCATGGAGGATTTCTTCCCCTCTGACTGTTCACCTTGGGTAAAAGTAATGCCTGCCCCTTCGGGAATCGGCAGATCCTCCGGCAGATATTGCTTTGCCTCCGTCTTCTCGTCCGCCAAGGTATGAAACCGTCCGCCACCAGCTGAATGGTCTGCATCGCCGCAGCCGCTAAGTCCAGCCGCAGCCAGCAGCACGCCTAGAGGAAGGAGCAGCTTATGTCCTGCCATAATTCCACCGCCTTTAGTGAATTGGGTCTCAGGATGCCGGTAAACATAGGATGTCCCTCTTATTACCCGGATCAAGAGTGGGAGTAACGGATAATCCTTACCATTTTATTTACTTTTGGGCAGAGAATCATTAGTATAATGAGTGAGCGCTCACTCATTATCATGAGGGACGGAGGAGATTATTATGGATGAGGGGAAGCCTGTCATTGCGGTTACTCATGTGAACCGGGCTTTTGGCGATAAAACAGTGTTGAAGGATGTTACACTTCAGGTGCATCAGGCAGAGACCTTCGGGATTCTGGGGCCATCCGGCTCCGGCAAAACCACGCTGGTCAAGCTGCTTACGGGCATAGACGAGGTAACCTCCGGTGAGGTCACCGTGCTGGGGGTGCGGATGCCGAAGCTTGCCATGCTCCAGCACATCGGATATATGGCCCAGTCGGATGCCTTGTATACCGAGCTTAGCGCCAAGGAGAATCTGGAGTTCTTTGCTGCGCTTTATGGACTGAAGGGCGGCAACCGCACACGGCGGATCGGGGATGTGATAGAGCTGGTGAACCTGCAGGAGCATCTACGCAAGCGGGTGGACCAATACTCCGGGGGCATGAAGCGCCGGCTGTCCCTGGCGATTGCCCTGCTACACGAGCCGCCGCTGCTGCTGCTGGATGAACCGACCGTCGGCATCGATCCGGTACTGCGCCAGTCCATCTGGAAGGCACTGAAGGCGCTGAACCGTAAGGGAACAACGATTGTCCTGACCACGCATGTGATGGATGAGGCGGCGAAATGTGACCGGCTGGCGATGATCCGGGACGGCGTACTACTGGCGGCCGATACTCCGGCTGGACTGCTTCAGGCTACCCGCACCGCCAGCATTGAGGAAGCCTTCCTCTATTATGGAGGTGTACGCCGATGAGAATCCGGGCCATTACCCTGAGAATTCTGCAGCAGTTCATCCATGACCGGAGAACCATGGCGCTGATGTTCATCGCTCCCCTGCTGGTGCTTAGCCTGATGAGCCTGGTGTTCGGCAGCGATGCCTATGAGCCGAGGATCGGCGTCTCCGGCGGCGCGGCAGTGTTCAGTTCAGCGCTGGAAGCCCGGCAGGCCGAGGTTACCGGCTACGCCGATGAATCGACCGGGCAGGACGCCCTGAAGGCGGGGGACATTGATGCTCTCCTTACAATGAAGGGAGACGCACCCGCTGTTGTCCTTGAAGGCAGCAATCCGGCGGCTAACCGCGCTGTGATCATGGCGCTCCAGGAAGCTGCACAGAGCCTCCGGCCGCAAGCGCCGGGCGGCGGGCAGCTCCAGCCGCAGATCAGCTATCTCTACGGCGCGGAGGATATGAAGACGATCGACCGCTTTGGCCCGATTATGATCGGAGTATTCGTGTTCTTCTTTGTCTTCCTGATTGCAGGTGTCTCCTTCCTGCGCGAACGGACCACGGGCACGCTGGAGCGTCTGCTCTCCACCCCGCTGAAGCGCTGGGAGATCGTCACCGGATATGTATGCGGCTTCGGCATCTTCACTGTCTTCCAGGCCCTGCTGATCTCCTGGTTCTCCATTCAGGTGCTGGGGATTATGATGACAGGCAGCTTCGGCTACGTGCTGCTGATGACGCTGCTGCTGTCGATGTCGGCGCTGACCCTCGGTACCCTGCTCTCGGCGTTCGCCGCCAATGAGCTGCAGATGATCCAGTTCATCCCCCTGGTCATTGTGCCGCAGATCTTCCTGAGCGGATTATTTCCGCTGGATACCCTTCCCCTCTGGCTCCAGCGAATTGGACTCGCCACTCCCATGTACTACGGCTCACAGGCGCTGATGGATATCATGGTACGCGGCAGAGGCTGGAGTGATATCGCCGGGGATGTGTTCATGCTGATCGGCTTCTCCCTGCTGTTCATGCTGCTAAATGTGCTGGCTCTGCGCAAGCACCGCAGAATGTAAAGGGTGAACGGGCTATGGTACACTAGGAGGAACTTGCTGTGGATGCACCTACAGCCCAGGTGAATAAAGTATTCATATTCATTCAATTGTTAAAACACTAAATTTTCTCTAAAAACCCTTAGATCATATACTATTTTCAAACAATAATGTTATAATTTCGTTAATGAGAAGATGAGAGATAAAAGGAGGATTTATGATTGAGAAGATAATAAATGCAGTAGTTTTATTAACTATATTCATCATACTTATATTTTATCCTTCGGAGTTTAATTTATGGTTGGCAGCTTCGATATTTGCTATTTGGATAATTGTTGATCTCATTCGTAAACCTACCAAGATAAACATAATAACAATACTCCTTTTTTCTTTAGGAGCAGTCATTTTATTTGCTGTGTTTAGATGAATTAAGTAGATCCATAAATAAATTGTCAATTTTATTGGAGAGAATATGTAGCGCAAACTAAAATAGAGTATAAAAACAAAAACTGACACTCGAAGTGTGTCAGTTTTTGTTCATTTTCACAACACGGGTGCGTTTGTACTAATGAATTTTAACTTATGGCCCCCAACCTGGAGCATAGGTCTCTTGCATTACCGGAGAGTCATAAGCATAATTTGTGTAACTAGAATCGGTATAGAAATAGGTGAATACACGTTCTGCCCGAGGTAATGGTGGATTAGTTAACGTATATCTATAGTACCACTGTTTTTGCCAATAAATAGTTGGAGTACCTAGTGCATAATAAGTACCTGATAAAGTTGTGACTAACTTTACCGGTAAATATGGAAAATAATGATTCAAAACAACCACTATAGCAGCAACCGTAAGTTTCGCTGCAATGTTAGATCCTCTTGTTATGGATTGGAAAGTCCAATCTGTGAGATCAGCATTACCAGCTAATAGTGAAATTTTATTGGAAGAAGTATTGTTTACTCCTTCATTTATATTGGGTGGGGAAGAGTCTACACTTTCAACAGGTATCGTTTCAGTTGTGATAACACCATCTTTTGTAGCAGAAATAAGTACATTATTATCATCCAATAATTTTGTAGAAATCTTAGAACTTAATACATATTCACCATTTTCTTTTACGTAAATATCACTTGAAACATCCTTCATCGTTTCTAAATTAATACTCTCAACAATCCTGTAGGAAATCCCTTCTTCTTCGTAAGTGTATTCGTAGTTGCCTCCTAAATCGTCATTCACTACCCATTCAAAATTAGTTCTCTCTACATTTGAAGACACATTACTGGTCGAACTTTCTGCTGAAGAAATTGAGGTAGAAATGGATGAGGTGAAAATAGCCAAAACAAGAAACACAATGGAAGTTACCTTCTTCATTTTAGCAATAGTTCATTTATATCATTGCTCTCGGCCTGCACGGCTACCCGCTGGATACCCTTCCCCTCTGGCTCCAGCGAATTGGACTCGCCACTCCCATGTACTACGGCTCACAGGCGCTGATGGATATCATGGTACGCGGCAGAGGCTGGAGTAATATCGCCGGGGATATGTTCATGCTGATCGGCTTCTCCCTGCTGTTCATGCTGCTGAATGTGCTGGCTCTGCGCAAGCACCGCAGAATGTAAAGGGTGAACAGGCTATGGTACACTAGGAGGAACTGCAAGAGTCTGGAGGTTCTATTGATGGAGAATAACCCTGCTGCCGATCAGGGGCAGCTGGAGCAAGACCAGTGGGTCCAGGAGCTGCTGGACCTCAGCGAGAAGGAGCAGGTCACGCCCAAGCAGCTGGCCATTCTGCGGGCGGCGATTGATGTTTTTGCAGAGAAGGGATTCTCGGCGGCTGCCACCAGTGAGATCGCCCAGAAGGCGGGTGTAGCCGAAGGCACGATCTTCCGTTATTACCGGACCAAAAAAGAGCTGCTGCTTGCCATCGTGGTCCCCACCATGAGCCGGATGATCGCTCCGTTCGTGCTGCGCAACTTCAGCGGTGTGCTGGATGTGCCGTTTGAGAGCTACGAAGCCTTCCTTAAGGCCTTCATGGTGAACCGGCTGGAGTTCGTCCGCAGGAATCTCAAGATTGTCAAAATTCTCATTCAGGAGATCCCCTTCCAGCCTGCGTTGAAGGAGCAGCTGACCGAGAATATCTTCGAGCAGGTTCTGGCGCGTGTCACTGTAATTACCGAGCACTTCAAGGCAGAAGGTGAAGTTATTGACGCGCCTACACCTGCGATTATCCGCTTCGCCATCTCCGCGATTGCCGGATACCTGCTGACGCGGCTGGTGCTGATGCCGGAGCAGGACTGGAATGATGAGGCAGAGATTGAACAGACTATAAGCTTCATTCTGCACGGGATCGGCGGGAATGGATAATCCTAAGGCACGGCATAACCCCGAAGGGGCGGCTTAGACAGAAGCAATAAAAGGAAGTGAGTATACGTGGGTTATCAGGTGCCGGAACGGGTAATCAAGCTGCTGTGCGGCAACGCCGCTTTTGACCAGGGAGCGGCTTATTATCATGCCCATAAGGTGGACCTTGTCTATACGGAGCATAATGAGGAAGACGAATATTCCAAATACCGCGCTGAGGTTCATGGGCTGGACAGCCATGAGATTGCGCTAATTATCGACAGTGACGGGGATGTGCAGGGGGAATGCACCTGCCCGGCTTACTATCGCGGCGGCCCCTTCTGCAAGCATATTGCGGCGGCACTGGTGGCGGTCCTCTACAGCAGCCGGGCGGCCGGAGCTGAACAGGCTGAGGATATGCAGGCAGATGCAGGGGAGGCTTATTCCGCAAGGGACAGCAGTCCGCCGCTGGCGCAAGGCAGCTCCGGCCCCTCCGGGGCAGAGCACAGGGAGCGCAGCGGAGACCGGCAACTGGTGAGCAGCATGCTCGGAATATTCACCGGAGGACGGCAGCGGCCAAGCGGTGCAGGCATGTACATCGATCTGCGGACACCGCTCCAGGTCGAGTTCATCTGCCGGCCCTTCAACTTCAGCTACGGCAGCACGATGCTTGGGATGGAAGTGAAGCTTGGTCCTAAGCGCCTTTATATCGTGCAGAAGATCCGGCCTTTTTTGGAACAGGTGCACCGGGGCGAGCCTTTTGAATTCACGGCGCATTTCAGCTACGACCCCGCCCTGCACAGTTTCTCCAAGGAGGATAATGAGGTCCTGCAGAAGCTGATTGAGATCATGCTGAATGAGAAGGTCTACCACAGTCTCACCAGCCCGTATGGTTCCCGCACTAACCCTGCGGGGAATGACAGGCTGCTGCCGGTGGCCCCTTTTTTCTGGGAGAGTCTGTATCCCCTACTCGAAGCAGCGCCTGCCGTCCGCCTTCAGCATGGACAGCTTCTGCTGGAACGCTTGTCCCTCTCGGAGGAGCCTCTGCCGCTCAGCTTCCAGTTCGACCAGGCACAGGAGGACGGCTACCGGCTGGATGTCCGGGGACTTGAGCAGCTTACGATTCTGGAGAGCTACGGGCTGGTCTTGACCGAGGGCAGACTGCTGAAGCTCCCGGCGCAGGAATGCGGGCGACTCTCCGAGCTGAAGCGGATGCTCAGCGGCAGCCGGCGGGACAGCCTGGCGATTGCGCCTGAGCAGATGGAGCCCTTCATGGAAACAGTCATTCCCGGGCTGAAGAAGCTGGGCAGAGTGAGCATTGCCGAGGCCATAGCGGACCGGATCGTCCAGACCCGGCTTCACGCCAGACTCTACCTGGACCGGGTGAGGGACCGGCTGCTGGCCGGGCTTGAATTCCAGTATGGCGGGATTGTCATCAATCCGCTGGAGGAGAAGGCGCATGAGCGGAGCAGCGAGGTCATTCTAATGCGGGACGGGGAAGCAGAGCGGCGGATTCTGGACCTGATGGCCCATGAGTCCTTCTCGCGCACGGAGAGCGGATATATCATGCGTGACGAGGATGGGGAATTCGACTTCCTGCATCATACCATCCCGCTGCTGGAGCCGCTGCTTCAGGTCTATGCGACCACTGCGGTCAAGGATCGGGTGCTTACGGAGCATGCAGCGCCCAAGGTCAGCCTGAGCTGGAACGAGAAGACTGACTGGCTGGACTTCAAGTTCGCCATGGAGGGCATCACGGAGAAGGACATTACCCAGGTCCTTAAGTCGCTCCAGGAAAAGCGTAAATATCACCGGCTCAAGGACGGAGCCTTGCTCCCGCTGGATACCTCAGAGTTCCAGGAGATTATCGCGCTGATGAACGAGCTGGGCGTCCGCAGCGTGGATATCCGGAGTACCGAGTTCTCCCTGCCGCTGGTCCGCGCCCTCCATCTCCATGCAGGCACCGTCCAGGGGCAGACCATCCAGACCGGACGCTCCTTCAGGCGGCTGCTGGCCAACATGGAGAGTCCCGAAAATCTGGACTTCCCAGTGCCGGAGAGTCTGGCTCCCGTGCTGCGGGATTACCAGCAGTACGGCTTCCAGTGGATGAGGACGCTGGCCCATTACCGCTTCGGCGGGATTCTGGCGGACGATATGGGCCTTGGCAAAACACTGCAGAGCATCACCTTCCTGCTCTCGATGCGGGAAGACATCCGGCAGAGCGGCGTGCCTGCGCTTATTGTGGCGCCGGCCTCCCTGCTCTATAACTGGCTTAACGAGCTGAAGCGCTTTGCCCCGGAACTTCAGGCGGTCATTGCCGACGGCACCGCCGGTGAACGCAGCCGGGCCCTGCGGAACACGGCCGGGCATGATGTCATCATCACCTCGTACCCGCTGCTGCGCAGAGATGTGGACGAGTATGCCAAGCGGTCATTCCACACGCTCATTCTGGATGAAGCGCAGATGATTAAGAATCATGAGACCCAGACCGCGCAGGCGGTCAGATTGCTTCAGGCCCGCTACCGCTTTGCGCTGACCGGTACACCGGTGGAGAATGCACTGGAGGACCTGTGGTCGATCTTCAGTGTCGTTTTCCCTGGACTGTTCCCCGGAAAGAAGGCGTTCCATGACCTTCCCCGGGAGACGGTCGCCAGGCGCTCCCGCCCCTTCCTGCTGCGCCGCCTGAAGAGCGATGTGCTGAAGGAGCTGCCGGACAAAATCGAGTCCCTCCAGGCCTCCGAGCTGCTGCCCGAGCAGAAAAGGCTCTATGTCGCCTACCTGGCCAGATTGCGCAAAGAAGCGCTTAAGCATCTGGACAGCGACAGCTTCGGTAACGGCCGGCTCAAGGTGCTGGCCGGACTGACCCGGCTTCGCCAGCTGTGCTGCCATCCTGCCCTGTTCGTAGATGGATATACCGGAGGCTCCGGCAAATTCGAGCAGCTCCTGGAGATTATCGATGAGTGCCGCAGCTCCGGCAAGCGGATGCTGATCTTCTCCCAGTTCACGCAGATGCTCGGTATGATCGGGCGCGAGCTGGCGCTGCTCGGGATTCCGCATTTCTATCTGGACGGACAGACCCCGGCCTCCCAGCGGGTTGAGCTGTGCAGCCGCTTCAATGAAGGCGAGCGCGAGCTGTTCCTGATCTCGCTGAAGGCGGGCGGCACCGGCCTCAACCTGACCGGGGCCGATACGGTCATTCTCTACGATCTGTGGTGGAATCCTGCCGTCGAGCAGCAGGCCGCCGACCGCGCCCACCGGATCGGGCAGAAAAAGATCGTCCAGGTCATCCGCCTGGTAGCCCAGGGTACCGTGGAGGATAAGATGTACGAGCTGCAGCAGAAGAAGAAAAACCTGATTGACGAGGTAATCCAGCCGGGGCAGGAGGCGTTATCGAGCCTGAGCGAGCAGGACATCCGCGAGATTCTCTCCATCTGAGGCGCCTGCGATATTGCCAGCCCCAGGCCTGGGATGGATTGTTCAGACTTTCTGCTGTTCTGCTGCATTTTGTACACTAGAATAAGGCCATATTGGCTGAAAAATCGAATCTGCTGCACTTTGTACACTAGATTTTTACGTATCTGCTGTTTTGGAGCAGAAATCCAAAAATCAAATGTATGAAATGCAGTAGAATGGTTTTTTGCGCCCAAAAGTACAGTTTCTATTGCACAGAATACAATTACCAGGAAACTGCGTGCGTTGAAGACGGGACAAGGACCTGAAGCGGAACCCGATTTGGACGCATCCGGCAAGTCCGGTATAAGGTAAGGGAAGGCACTGGATGCCTGCCGAGGCTTGCGATCTGGTATAGTCCGCTCTGCTCTATTCACAGTATAAACAGGGACCTTCTGAGCTAGTAGCTCTGCAAGGTCCCTGTTTCATTTTACAACCGGGGAGTCTGGAATAATACCTACCCCTCTATACGTCTGAGCTTAATTTCTCATGCGTCACTACACGGTGTGCATTCACCAGCTGGCCGGTTGATGTCTTGCCCCACACGGATATTCCAATCTCATCTTCATCCACTTCTCCAGTGATGAACACAAATTCATAGGCATTCAGATCGGCAAAATAATCCCGGGTTACCACCTGATTCGGAGCAACATCAATCACCTCACTGACATACAGCGTTCTGGTAGCGCCCAGCACGTACCCCTGAATACTAATAGAGGCGCTGCCTGGGGCACTCCGCTTGACAATTCTTACCGTCACCGTCTGCGTAGGTCTGACTCCCGAAACGGCATTGTTCTCTATCGGTCCTGTTGACAAAATCTCCATCCTGTCTCGTCCTCCCTTGAAGTTCTAGTGTCAAAGTACGATATATTCATATTCGGATTTTCCTGTAACGGTGTGGACACAGGCCTGAGCCTAATCACCAATGACCGCAGGCACGCATATCCTTGAATAAGGAAAGAACGCCCATAAGCTGAGCTTTCTGCATACGAACGCCGAACGGAAGAAGGGACTCCCATGCCCCCTCCAGGAAAAGGAAAGAAGCCCGCCGCCAAAAAAACACCGTCCAGCTCCAAAACCCAGACACCTAAGGGGCTTGAATTCGCCGTAGCTGCACTTCTATTGACCGGCAAGCTGAAAGTAGACTCTATCCAGATGTACACGGACGCGTCGATGTTCGTCAGTCTGGTGGGCAAATATAAAACCTTAAGTGAGCTAAGCAGTGACAATGTCGATAAGCTGGTCAGCTTCCTCGATGACAACAGCAGCCTGACGCTGAACGAGATCATGACCGCTTTGAAAAAGAAAGCCGAGAACATCTGAACACATCCGGAATTGAGAGTGAGGGACGGGGCTATGGACAGTTTTGACGGAGAAGGATTTGCCGGCGGGCTCCTGCTGGTCATTGTAATTATGCTGCTGATTTATGGTTCAACGGACATCAAGAATCTGACAGGGGCGCCTAGTGACGTGTGATTCTCAACGGTTGGGCTTCTGCTGCATGGTAATCCGCTCTTGCTTTCTCCCAGAAATTCGCTATACTGATACAAATCCATATTCAATCGATGACCGGGAGAGTAATGGTCTTATATCTAGTCCCCAGCGAGCCGGGAAAGTGGAAGCCGGTACAGATTAGAACCATGAAGCGCACCCGTGAGATGGACTTCTGAACCTTGTAGTAGGAAGCCCCGGCCGAGGACCGTTAACCTGTAAGGTGGCTGAACCGTAAGGCTTTAGCAACGAGAGTGGTACCGCGAGCGCACAAGCCTCGTCTCTTAGGAGATGAAGGCTTTTTTGTCGTTATTTTAATCAGGAGGTTGTTATTCATGCCAATGTTAAGTGAGCTCATTCAAGAAAGCCTGAAGCAGTCTGTTCACACCACCGCGTTAATCCTGGGCGTGCCCGCCATCGCTGAAGTCAATGTTGCCCTGGAGCAGCCGGCGAGTGCCGACCACGGGGATTATTCCAGCAATATCGCCATGCAGCTCGCCCGCCCCTTGCGCAAAGCTCCACTGGTTATCGCCGGGCTAATCGTCGCTGAGCTCCAAGCTTCGGGCTCTGTTCAGGGACTGGTGCTGAGAACCGAGGTCGCCGGTCCGGGGTTCATTAATATGTATCTGGATTGGCAGGCCTGGGCACGGGCGAAGGGGAATTTCACGTTGCCTCAGCATGCAGGAGGGTCGAAGGTGATTGTAGAGCATACCTCCGTCAATCCGAATAAAAGTATGCACATTGGACATCTAAGAAACTCATGTATCGGGGACGCGCTGGTGAGGGTACTGCGGGCGACCGGCCATGCCGTTGAGGTGCACAACTATGTGGATGATCTCGGTAATCAGCTGGCAGATACTGTAGCCGGTCTGCTGAATGTTCCGCTGGCGGGAGAGCATGTAAGGTTCGGAGACTACTGCTGGGACATCTATGCCGAGATTAACAAAACGTACGCGCAGCAGCCGGAGATGGTACAGAAACGGACCGAGATTCTTCATGCCCTGGAGGAAGGCCACGGCAACACCGCCTGGATTGGCAACCTCGTCGCCGGGCAGATCGTGAAAGAGCATGTGGAGGAGATGCGTGGATTCGGCATTGACTACGATCTGCTGGTGTGGGAGAGCAGCATTCTGAAGGAGGGCTTCTGGGCCTCGGCGTTCGAGCAGCTGTCACAGACGGAGATCTTCGTGCAGGAGACCGAAGGCAAGCTGGCAGGCTGCTGGATTCTGAAGCAACCCGCTGAAGATGCCGCACCGGACACGCAGGAGGAGCATCAGAAGGATAAGGTGCTGGTGCGCTCGAACGGAATTCTGACCTATACTGCCAAGGACATCGCCTATCATCTGTGGAAGTTCGGTCTGCTGGAGAAGGATTTCAGCTACAGCGAATTTCAGAGCGGGCTGTGGACGACCGGCTTGAGCGGACAGGCTCTGCCTTTTGGACGGGCGGACCAGGTCGTGAACGTCATCGATTACCGGCAGGAATATCCGCAGCTGATGGTCAAGCAGGCACTCAAGGCACTGGGATTCGGTGCGCAGGCAGACGCGCTGCATCATGTCAGCTATGGCGTGGTCTCGCTGAGTCCCGCTTCTGCGGCCGGTCTGGGCATTGATACCTCCAGCGGCAAAAGCTCCTACGCCATGTCCGGGCGCCAGGGAATCGGCATTAAGGTAACCGAGCTGGTCCGGCTCATGGAAGAAATGATTGAATCCACCCGTTCGGACAAAAACGGCCTGTCCAGCCGGCTCATTGCCACCGCTGCCATCCGTTACTACCTGCTGCGCTTCAATCTGGGCACCGAGATTGTGTTCGACTTCAAGCAGGCGATGGAAATCTCCGGCAACACCGGCGTCTACCTGATGTACGCCTACGCCCGGGCGCAGCGCGTGCTTAGTAAGGCTGCCGCGGCGGGTGGCGGGAACGGCGTTGGCGGGTCCGGCGCTGGGGGGTCCGGCATTGGTGAGTCTGGCGTTGGCGAGAGCGGCGTTGGTGGGGTGCCGCTCTTCCCGGCGCAGCTCGAAGCAGCTGAACTTGCCCTGCTCAGACAGCTCGGCTTGTGGCAAGATACACTCTATACAGCAAGCCGGGAGCTTACGCCGAATACGATCTGTAACTACGCGTATTCCCTGGCCTCGTTGTTCAGTAACTTCTACTCGGCTTGTCCGATTCTCAAAGGCGGGGAAGCCAGCATCACCTTCCGCCTGTGGCTGACCCGGAGCTTCACCGATACGCTGGGCGAAGCGCTCGACGTACTCGGTCTGCCTAAGCCGGAGCGGATGTAGAAAATAATAGGGTGTGCGGACTGAGAGGACGTTATTTAGCTGCAAAGGCCCGATTCGCTGCCCGTTGCGGACTGAGAGGACGCTAATTGGTACGTTCGAGTTCAAAGTGAGGAGTAATGGGTTACTTAACGGATTCTCAGCCCGCCCAGCCTGCGAATAGGCCGTAATCCGCCGAAATAACGGATTTCCAGTCCGCGAGGTACAAGTCAGGTCCTTCCCCGTTTGAGCGTTCTCCATAGCCAGCTATTTTAGTGTACAGGCATGGTCACCAGCAGTGGTATGCGGACTGAGAGGACGTTATTGGGCTGCAAAGGCCCGATTCGCTGCCCGTTGCGGACTGAGAGGACGCTAATTGGTACGTCGAGCTCAAAATGAGGAGTAATGGGTTACTTAACGGATTCTCAGCCCGCCCAGCCTGCGAATAGGCCGTAATCCGCCGAAATAACGGAATTCCAGTCCGCGAGGTACGAGTGGGGTTTGCTGGCGCCCAGGGTTCTCATCCCCCGGACGTCATAACAAACAGCCCTCCCGAAGGAAGGCTGTTTGTTATGACGTCCCGGAAGGGATACAGCCCATTCGGGCTGATTGCGAAGTAGTGCTATCGAAGCTTATGCTCCAACGTCCCCTCGCTGCGCGCTGGGTTCTCATCCTCCGGACGTCAAAACAGCCCTCCCGAAGGAAGGCTGTTTGTTATGACGTCCCGGAAGGGATTCGAACCCCCGACCGTGCGCTTAGAAGGCGCATGCTCTATCCAACTGAGCTACCGGGACATGTAGGATAACGTTGAATCATTTAAAGCTTTTGAAGAGATATGTATTAACGCAACGTTATTTATTATACCTGATTCACCAGAATTAGCAAGACCAAACTCTTCCAGTTCAGAAGCTTCCCGTAACCGCCGTCACGGAAAGCCTCCTGCTCTATAGTCAAGCCTGGGCATGACCTGCGGAAGATGTGGGCTCAGGGAACCTGCCGGAAGTGCTCGCCCAGTTGCCGCTTCAGATCGCCGAAGATCAGCAGCTCGCGCTGGAACTTGGAGCGTTCATCCTCCGGGGTCATGACCGTACTGCCGGTGAAGCCGCTGACCGTAACGTCCTGGAAGGCATCATGCAGATTATTGTCGAACCAGTCGGTGGCCGTATCCGCATCATTCGTCAGAATCCGGACAATTTCATAGCCCTCCTCGCGCTGATCCTCAACAATATACACCAGCAGCGCGGAATCGCCCACAGCTCCAGGCAATACGCCAACCTCTGCGCAAGGCGCGCCGTCATAGTCAGTCATTCTGCGGATTTTGGCGTCTTTAATGTAATACACTTGTCATCATCCCTCCTGGCAAATTTCCCTCTCCCCTAGTGTTCGGATAAGGACATACATTTTATCCCTTCAATCGGCATATATCTGTATTACTTGGCAAAAAAGAAAGGACAGACAACAATCGCACAAAAGAGAGGATGAATCAGACATGTGCGGAATAACCGGATTTGTCCAGTGGCGCGGTGATCTTACAGGGCACTCGCAACTGCTCGTCAGAATGACCGAAACGTTAGCCAACCGCGGACCGGATGCAGCCGGAACATGGATTTCAGGACCCATTGCCTTCGGACACCGCCGACTCAGCGTCATCGATCCCGAGAACGGCGCACAGCCGATGATTGCCCGCCATGACGATAAGGTGTACGCAATAGTATATAACGGCGAGCTATATAATGCCCCTGAGCTGAAAAAAGAGCTGAAGCAGCGCGGGCATCATTTTCTCACGGAATGCGATACCGAGGTTCTGCTGCATGCCTACATCGAATGGGGGCCGGATTGCACGGAGAAGCTCAATGGCATCTTCGCCTTTGCCGTCTGGGACAGCTTGCGTGATCAGGTATTTCTGGCCCGTGACCGCCTGGGCGTGAAGCCTCTGTTCTACAGCCAGGTCGATGACGTCTTCGTCTTCGGGTCCGAGCCCAAGGCGCTGCTGCAGCATCCCCTCGTCCAGCCGAAGGTCGGGCCGGAGGGCCTGGCCGAGATTTTCATTATCGGTCCGGCACGGACTCCGGGACAAGGGGTATACAAAGATATATTCGAGCTTCGCCCTGGGTCTGCCATGATTTACAGCCGCAGCGGAATCCGCAGCTATGCTTACTGGAAGCTGGAGAGCGTCCAGCATACCGATAACGTGGATGAGACGGCAGCACGGGTACGCGAGTTACTTCAGGATACGCTTGAGCGCCAGCTTGTCTCCGATGTCCCGGTCTGCTCGCTGCTCTCGGGCGGACTGGACTCCAGCGCCTTGACGGCGCTCGCCGTAGATTATTACAACCGGACCGGCCAGGGCCGGGTCGATACCTTCTCTGTGGATTATGTAGACAACGACAAGCATTTCAAAAGCCATTCCTTCCAGCCCGGAGCCGACGGTCCCTGGATTCAGCGGATGATTGACGAGCTGGACACGAACCATCACTTTATCACTTTTGACACACCGGAGCTTGTAGCCGCACTTGATAATGCATTGTACTCGCGCGATTTGCCAGGGATGACTGACGTGGATTCCTCACTCTATTTGTTCTGCCAGGAGATCAAAAAGAAGGCAACCGTAGCCATTTCAGGCGAAGCAGCAGACGAAATCTTCGGCGGCTATCCCTGGTTCCACCGTGAGGAGATGTTATCTTCCGGTACCTTCCCCTGGTCAGTGGCCCCCAATATGCGTGCCGGATTATTATCGCCGGAAATCCGGGAGTGGATACGTCCGCTGGAATATTTAGGAGACAGATACAGCGATGCGGTGGCTGAGGTACCGAGGCTTGACGGCGAGACCGGCAAACAGGCACAGATGCGTGTGATGTCCTATCTCAACATTACCCGGTTTATGCCGACCCTGCTGGACCGCAAGGACAGGATGAGCATGGGCGTGGGACTGGAGGTACGCGTTCCGTATTGTGACCACCGGCTGGTGCAATATGTTTTTAACATTCCATGGGAGATTAAGATGGTAGGCAACCGGGAAAAAGGCATCCTGCGCAAGGCGCTGGAAGGCGTACTGCCGGACGATGTACTCTACCGCAAAAAAAGCCCGTACCCCAAAACGCATAACCCTTCCTATCTGAACAAGGTGCGCTCACAGGTACTAAGCATTCTGGACGATCCATCCTCCCCCATTCTCCCGCTTATTGATCCGGCCAAAATCAGAGAAATCGCCGCATCGCCAGAGTCCTCGACCAATCTGCCATGGTTCGGCCAGCTGATGTCCGGCCCGCAATTATTCGCTTATCTGGCCCAGGTCAACCTGTGGCTGAAGACATACAATGTGTCGATCGGCTGATGCCGCGTCAAGCCAAAAACAGCGGCTCTCATTAAAGAGAGCCGCTATTTCTATTTTATCGGTAAAAGCCGGTCTGCCTCATTTCTCAGCGCAAATCATGAACACAGGTGTGGACCGGTATAAGACTTGCTGTTTCTCATCCAACACCTTACCGTTAAGCTTCTCTTCCGTATAGACAGTAGAGAAGCCCAGCTCTGTGAGTGTCCGTACATCCCACTCCGGCCGCCACTCTCTGGTCAGCGGTAAGGCAAGGCTCAGACGGTCAGTCTCTTCGATGTTCTTATGATGCGGAAGCTCACCATAGCCCCTGTCGATATAGGCCTGCTGATCCTCCCTATGCTTCCGCGCCATCTCTTCATCCCATAGATGACGATTCCAGTTGGCATCGAAGACCAGCAGCCGTCCCCCGGGCTTGAGTACTCTTCCCCACTCCTTGTAGGCTGACTGCGGATCGGTAAGACTCCAAGTGACATTGCGGCACACGATTAGTTCAAAGCTCTCCGCAGCAAAATCCAGCTTATGCGAGTCCATCTTACGGAAGGTTACGTTAA
Organism: Paenibacillus sp. FSL R7-0204; assembly: GCF_038002225.1. Lineage (NCBI taxonomy): Bacteria > Bacillati > Bacillota > Bacilli > Caryophanales > Paenibacillaceae > Paenibacillus > Paenibacillus sp. FSL R7-0204. The sequence continues at coordinate 1,735,146 of NZ_JBBOCA010000001.1, read as the reverse complement.
CACCCTCCCGGCTGGAGTGCAGACGCGCCTCTTCCAGCATATTGTCTGTACAATCAATGGCCGTAACCAAATGCCCCGCACTTGAAAGAATGACCGAGAAGAAGCCGGGACCACAGCCAATATCCAGAACATGCAGGCTCTCCTTCTGCGGAGCATGATCCAGGATAAGCTTCAGCCAGGCCTCCCGCTGGAAACCGTTCAGTTCCTTTTGAATGCCTTCACTGTACAGCTCTGCTTCGCCTTCCCAATACTGTTCTACCTCTTGTTGTATACTCAATATCATTCACTCCTTCTTGGCAAGTACTGTATCCTATCATTTACTGTCTACATCCAGCTGGTTCCAAAAGACAGGGGTGAACGTGGTGTACCCCGGCTTAAATCCGGTCACTCTATGATTTACAGCCAATATGTCATCAGGGAAATACACAGCTGCAAACATTGCTTCCTTATACATACTTAAAAATATGGAATCATAAGCACTCTGACGTTCCTGAAGATCCATGGCTCCGACTGCGGTATCAATCTGTGCTTCCAGCTCCGCATCAGACCATACCACAGCAGAGGCTTCAGCTGACCGGTGGAACAGGGACAACAGGAATGAATGAGGGTTATAGGCATCATCATAGGTCCGGTACAGGATGAGATCGTAGGCTTTGCTTGTCCATAAGGCATCATAATAGGCATTCGGCTCCAGCACCTGAAGATTTACCGCAATGCCAATCTCCTTAAGCTCCGATTGAATCAGCTCACTGATGGTCTTCCATTCAGGATATTCCGCCTGCTGAAGTACGAAATTGAATTCAAGCGGGTTTCCGTCCTTCTCGGCAATCCCATCTCCGTCCGAATCCTTATAGCCGGCAGCTGCCAGCAGTTGCTTCGCTTCCCCGGGATCGAAGCCGTACCATGTGTTATTTGACTCTGTGACATAAGGAACAGTCAACGGGAATAGCCCTTTTGCCTCCTGTCCAATACCGTTCATGAGATCGGTCACAATGCTTTTTTTGTTCATCGCCAAATTAATTGCTTTGCGGACATTCAGGTCTTGCAGAGCAGGTGTATTATAATTAAAAATCATGAAATGCGAGCTTGTTCCTGGTGATTTTTGCAGAGTTAGTGATGCATCTGCTTCGATCACGGGTACACTTTCGACTGGAAGCTTCCCCATTTGTCCCCCGGCAATATCTACATCCCCGCTTTGCAGCGCCAGTACTCTGGACTGTGGATCAGGAATGACCTTCATAATAATTTTGGACAGCTTCGGCATGTCTCCCCAATAATTAGGATTGCTGACCAGTATGGCTTCCTGATCCGTCTTATAGCTCTCTGCCATCCAAGGACCAGTTCCAATCGCCCGGACGAATGTACCGTTAATATCACCTGCCGGCTCCACTGCGGTGGGGCTGATAATCCGTACCGGTCTTGCAAAGGATAGCTCGGTCAAAAAAGGATAATAGGCTTTGTTGAATGTCATAGTAATAGTATGCTTGTCTACGACCTCAAGAGATTCCAAGGCGGTAGCTACATTCAGCGAATTGGCCGGATCTTTAACCCAGCGTTCGAAGGAGAACTTGACTGCATCCGCATTAAATTCCGTACCGTCCGAGAATTTGACACCCTGACGAAGATGGAAGGTATAGACCTTCCCATCCTCAGAGATGTCCCATGACTCCGCAAGCGAAGGCAGGATTTCGCCCTTCTCGCCGTACTCCACTAATCCGTCATATATCATCGCATGTACATTCATCGAACCCTCATAGGCCCCGGCGTCCAGCCGGTCAAGACCGGTATCAGCCGCTATGGCAACAGTAATCACCTTGTCCCCGGAGTCAGAGGCTTGTACCGTTCCATTGCCTGCAGCAGAATTGGAATGAGTTGATGAATTGATTCTGTTATCCGAACTACTGCAACCTGACATTCCTATAATTAGCACAAGAAGCAGGAAGAATAGCGACGTTGTTAATACACTTTTTGACTTTGAGCTGGCTCTCATTCTCTGTACTCCTTTTCTCTATCTTTTCTCCTTAAGCGGGGGTCTTGCACCGGTACCGAGGAGAGCAATCTTCTTGTATACGGGTGGTCTGCCTGCTGCATGATATGCGCACCTGATTGCTTCTCCACAATTCCCCCTTGATACATAACCGCCACACTGTCGCAAAAACGGTTCACGACCGACAAGTCATGTGTAATGAACACGTAGGATAATCCCAGCTCACGCTTCAACTCCTGCAACAGATCCATCATCTGCTTGCGCAGGGTGACATCTAGACTGGAGAACGGTTCATCACAGATGATCAGCTCCGGGCGCAGTGCAATAGCTCTGGCAATTCCGACCCTTTGCTGCTGGCCGCCGCTGAGTTCATGCGGATAGCTATGAATGTGCTTCTGCTCAAGTCCAACAAGCTCAAGCGTGTCAGCTACCAGAATTCTCCGCGCGCCGGCCTTCCTCTCCCCGTAGTTCCGCAGAGGCTCTCCGATAATTTGCTCTACTGTGAACAGTGGATTAAAGGAAGCCAGACTGTTCTGGAACACCATCTGCATCCTGCTGCGGATCTTACGCATCTCGCTGAAGCTCCAGTCTGTATAATCCGCACTTCGGTACAGCACTCTACCAGAGGAGGGTTTCTCCAGTCCCAGCAAGAGTCTGGCTAAGGTACTCTTCCCGCAGCCGCTTTCACCCACCAGTCCAAGGGTTTCTCCGCTCTCCAGACTGAAGGACAGATTCTTCACGGCATGCACACTCCTGATATCAGATGTGAACCACCCCCTTTTCATTCCATACTTCTTATTCAGGCTTACCGCCTCCAGCAGCTTCATGGATCACCACCTCCCCCTTAGAACATATAATTCTATAGTTGTTATCTGCACTCCATTAAGTACTTAGTGTAGGAATGCATTGGACGTGTAAAGATGTCAAAGACATTTCCTGATTCCACAATCCTTCCGGATTTCATCACATATACATAATCCGCAAGCTCGGCGACAACGCCGAGATCATGCGTAATAAGCAGGATGCCCATCCGATTCGCCCATCTGATCCGGTCCAGCTCCGTAAGTATCTGTGCCTGGATGGTTACATCCAGAGCCGTTGTAGGTTCATCTGCAATAAGTAAGCTTGTCCCGGAAGCCAGCGCGATAGCGATCATAACCCGTTGGCACATCCCGCCGCTAATTTGAAAAGGATATTTATTGAATAGCTGCGCCGGATCGTTAAGGCCCGCTTGCTGCATTTGCTGCATGGCCAGCTGCTTGGCTTCTTGTCTAGTGACTTGCCGGTGCATGGTAATCGTCTCCATAATCTGCCTTCCAACCGGAAGCACCGGGTTCAGCGCGTTCATGGGATCTTGAAAAATAACCGCCATTTCTGTTCCCCGGAGCTTCCTTAGCTGGCGGGTAGAGCACTCCCGGAGGTTGTGGCCGCGAAGCCAGATCTCTCCGCTGTCAATGCAGCCTGGAGGATCTACCAGTCCGAGAATAGACATCGCCGTAACACTTTTCCCGCTGCCGCTCTCGCCAACCAGAGCAACAATCTGCCCGGACCTCACTTCGAGACTGACATCCGCTACAGCCCTGACTTGCTGACTTCCGGTATGGAAGCTGGTCGATAAGTGACTAACCTTCAGCAGGGTGGATTCATTGTTCATTTACCGGACACTCACCTCCCGGGTATCGTAATCACGCGCTGAGCTGCGCAAGCCTTCCCCCAACAGATTGAAGCCCAGAACTGCCAGCAGGATGGCCATTCCCGGGAAGAGCATGAGCCGCGGCTCAGTCTGAATATAAGCCCGGCTGTCGTTCAGCATCATCCCCCATTCCGGTGTAGGCGGCTGGGCTCCCAGACCAAGGAAGGACAAGCCCGCAATCGAGAGCATAATTGTACCGGTCTCCATAGAAGCCAGAACCAGAATGGGGCGCGCCGCAACCGGCAGGATATGCCTGAGCACAATTTGCAAATGGGAAGTACCCGACGCTGTGGCGGCTGCGATATATCCGCCTTCCTTGCTCTGAAGCACCAGGCTGCGGATCACTCTGGCATATCCCGTCCACCAGACGGCTGCAAAGGCGATTAACAGATTCTTCATACTGGCACCCAACATGGCTGTAATTGCGAGCGATAGAATTAAGCTGGGAAAAGCAAGTAAGATATCGATGATCCGCATAATCAATTGATCAATCTTGCCGCCAGCGTAACCAGCCAGTAAACCAACGGGGATGCTGATGGCAAAAACTACAGTCAAAACGGCAAATGAATAGTAAAGCGTGGTTCTTGTCCCATAGATTAAACGGGATAGCACACAGCGCCCCAGATGATCCGTACCCAGCGGATAATCCCAGGAAGGCATGCTCAGCTTATGCTCCATGTGAATCTGCAGCGGGTCAGAGGGGGTGAGCCAGGGGGCAAAGAGTCCGGCGCCAATGAACAAAAAAATAATCCCTGCCCCCAGCTTCGCTCCGGTATTCTTAAATAAGCTACTTCGAAACATAATACCTTACTCCTTTTACAGCGTCACCGCAGCCTGATTCGCGGGTCCAGCATCAGATGCAGTGCATCTACTGCCAGGTTAATCAGAACAACGACGACAGCCATCCATAATACATAACCCTGAATAACAATATAGTCTTTTGCAAAAATCGCCTCAATCACATACTTTCCGATCCCCGGCCAGGAAAATATAGTCTCTACGACCACAGAACCGCCGAGAAGCCCTGCTATGTTAACCCCAAGTAAGGTAAGACTCGGAAGAAGTGCATTACGAAGCGCATGTCTGGTGATGACTCTCCATTCCTGCAGCCCCTTGGCCCTCGCCGCCTTGATGTAGAGCGTACCCAGAACCTCCAGCAGACTGGAACGAATCAAACGGATGTACACCCCCGCCATGCCAAACCCAAGTGTAAATGCAGGCAAAATGACACTGGAGACCCCATCCATTCCTGTTACAGGTAATAGCTTCAGCTTCACTGAAACATAATAAATCAGGAGCAGACCCAGCCAGTAGCCTGGCATGGATACGCTAAACAGAGCACATACTCTTCCCAGCCGGTCAAACCATTTCCCCGGATATAATGCAGAGCCTACACCCATAGGCAGAGCTATAAGAATAGCAGCCAATAAGGAACAGCCGCTCAATAGCGCAGTAGCCGGGAAACGATTCATCAGCTCTGTGAATACCGGACGATTGCTGCTGTAGGATATGCCCAAATCGAGGTGGAGCACACGGTACAACCAATGAACATACTGCATATATACAGGTCCATCCAGACCCAGTGCATGTCTGGTCGCCTCAATAGCTTCATATGTAGGCTTAATACCGTCAGCACGCAGCATAATCTCTGCAGGATCACCTGGGGTCAGGTGCATCAGCGCAAAGGTTATGACGGAGATGCCTAGCAGCACAGGAATGAGCTGCAATAAGCGTTGCAACAAAGTTCGTATAATGGCATTCAACTCCACTTATTTAATCGTAATAATTACGATTATAACATAAAAATTTTAAATGAATAGTCCTAAAAAAAATGCCACACTGCCGCCAAATGCAAAAAAGCAGCCCCCTTGAGGAGGCCGCTCTTTGCATCTACAGCTTATAATGCTCTAACTGTAGCTTAGAAATTGAAATTATCCGGGTCCGGGCCGAAGCGGTGGTTCTGATTCAGCTCCTCGATGGCTTTAACATCCTCATCGCTGAGTGTGAAGTCGAAGAATCCGGCGTTCTCGATGATCCGCTCCGGATGGACCGACTTCGGAATGGTGATGACGCCCTGCTGCAGATCCCAGCGCAGAACAATCTGTGCAACTGTCTTGCCGTACCGCTCTGCCAGTTCCTTGAGCAGCGGCAGATCCAGATTACCCTGCATAAGCGGACTCCAGGCTTCCAGCTGGATATCATGCTCCCTTGCATACTTCAGTAATTCACGCTGGGTCAGCAGCGGATGGAATTCCACCTGGTCCACCACCGGCACCACGCCGCTGTCCTCGATGATATCCTCCAGATGATGCGGCTGGAAGTTGCTCACCCCGATGGATTTGACCAGCCCTTCCTTTTGCAGATGGATCAGCGCTTTCCAGGTTTCTTTATATTTGCCGGCCACCGGCCAGTGAATCAAGTACAAATCTACCTGCTCCAGACCCAGCTTCTTGCGGCTGACTTCAAAGGCCTTCAATGTCGATTCATACCCCTGATCCGGGTTGCGGACCTTGGTGGTAATAAACAGCTCTTCCCGGGGGACTCCGCATTCACGGATCGCCTGCCCCACACCCTCTTCATTGTTATAGCCGGCAGCCGTATCAATACTGCGATACCCCGTCTCCACCGCAGACTTCACCGCGCGGATAACCTCATCGCCATCCTTGGTCTGCCATACGCCAAGACCCAGCCACGGCATAGTTACTCCATCGTTCAAGGTAGGCCCGCCTGTAAATGGTGCGTTCATTTCACTCATATGGATACCCTCCAAGCCTAATTTGAATTCAACAAGCTTCCTTAACCGTATTACCGCTCTCATAATCATCCAATTGCGAAATCCGTTCCCGTTCTAGCGAATAGGTTGCCAAATCGTGAAGATTGTATGCCTCTTTGCACAAAAATGGAGCACAGCCCCTTCCCGGCCGTACTCCATTACATACCTGCTTATTTCTTGTCAATCAGCTTGAAATCGTCAAAGTGGAACTCCGGCGATACGATGCAGGAGACGAGTGCCGGTTCTTCACCCAGCGGGCGGGCGGCCTGCCATACGCCTGGAGGAATCACTACCTGCGGCTGCTGGCCCGCAGCGATATCCAGACCCAGGATAACCTCCGTTACGTTCTCCGGCTCTGCGCCGTTGCCTCCCAGACTAAGCACGATCGGGCTGCCGGAATGATACAGCCAGATTTCGGAGGACAGCACAGTGTGCCAATCCGAACTCTCGTCAGCATGAAGCAGGAAATAAATCGATGAAGCTGACGCACGCGGGCCCGAATAAGCCTCGCCCAGCGTGTCCTGAGGAATCTCAAAGGGAGAATTCCACAGTCTCTTGTACCATCCGCCTTCCACGTGGGGCTGCAGCCCCAGGGTCTCTACGAGCGGGGAAATCTCTTTTTGCGTCACGGTATCTTCTCCTTCAAGTTCTGCACAGCGGCAAAACAGTCTTCATAAGCAAAGGCTTAAGAGGTACAAAAGTACCTGCTAAGCCTCGGCCTGATTGTGCTATTAACTGTAACGGAATCTTCAGCAATTGTAAATTGTCTTCCGCTTATTTGCCTTCTTTGCTGGCCTTGAATACTTCGGCAATTGCGCCCAGGCTGCCCAGCGTCTCCACCGCACTGGTTGGCAGGAATATCTTGTTCGCTGGTCCCTTAGAGATGTCAGTCAAGGCTTCAAAGGATTGATAAGCCAGCACTCTTTCATCCAGTCCTGCGCTGGCAATCATGGCAATCCGGGCCTTCTCCGCCATCGCCACTGCTTCGATCGCCTTGGCCTGGCCGAGGGCTTCCAGCTCCTGCGCCTGACCGAGACCTTCCGCCTGACGGATACGTGCTTCCTTATCCCCTTCAGCCTTCAGGATTTTACTCTGCTTATCCCCTTCGGCACGGAGGATCATATCCTGCTTGGCGGCTTCCGCCTCCAGGACAATCGCACGCTTGCTGCGTTCTGCCTTCATCTGTTTGTCCATGGCCTCCTGAATATCAAGCGGCGGCTTGATGTCGATCACTTCAACACGCTCAATGCGCACGCCCCACTTCTCTGTCGCTTCATCCAGCGCGAGACGGATGTCGGAGGAGATTTTTTCACGGCCGGACAAAGTTTCATCCAGCTCCAGCTTACCGATAATCTGACGCATGGTGGCTGTGGAGATATTCCGTACCCCATACACATAATCGGAGATTCCGTACGTTGCTTCTTCCGGACCCACTACCTGATAGAAGATAATCGTATCGATCTGCACCTGTACGTTATCCTTCGTGATTACCGTCTGCGGCGGTACATTCGCCTGTTGAATCCGCAGGTCATGATAGACCCGCACCTGATCAATGACCGGAATGAGAATATTCAGACCTGGTGTGAGCAGCCGGTGGAATTTACCCAGACGCTCTACAACCCCAACTCTTTGCTGCGGGACAATCTTGATCGTCATTGCGATAAATACTACGACAACAACAATAATAATTCCGATAATTATCAATTCCATTAGTACATATCCCCCCATCGTTCTACTTCAATAATGGTAGTGCTTCTTCTTACTACAATTACCTGCTGACCCTTACCCAGTGCCACTGTTGAGGTTGCACTCCATGTATCGCCGCCAATCTTGACCTGCCCGTAACGGCCAGGCTCAATCGGTTCAACGACCAGACCTTGCCTGCCGATAATCTCGGTACCCGTATCCTTGAAGCCCCGCGCATTGCGCAACCGCTCAGACAATGGCTTGGTGAAGAACGTCAGGGCCAGAGCTAACAGCGAACCCGCTACGACCTGCAGCAGCCATGCATCCGGCAGCACAAGCGCAACCAGTCCGGCAGCCAAGGCTCCCAGGCTAAGCCATAACAAATAGAATGTAAACGTAAACATCTCTACAACAAACAAGACGCCAGCGGCAATCAACCACAATACCCACATACTCATTGGTGAACCCACCACCTTCCGCTATATACTACTATAACGAAATAATCGGCATCACGTTTCACAAAATTTTTGGAGGCCGGGACAGCCGTCTGTCTGTTCATTATATTTCAGCCTGTGGAAGCTTATGAACCTTAAGCGGGATACAGGACGGCTAAATTGTATTTAAACATAAATATATCCAATCGAAGCGCAAAAAACTCACTGATTCAATTTCCGTACCGCGAAATCCTGCTTCCAAAACCTCCAAGGCACGGAATGTGCTATAAATACGGTGCCAGCCACCATGCCGGGGCAGGAATCTGAGATTCTGCGGGGAGTGGTCGGTGAGGGGCTTGACGGGTGGGAGAATAGTTTCGGCTGAATGACCCGGTATTATTGTCCAGCGTAATTGTTCAATGGTCGTTGCGACAACTTGAAGTACTTATCTGTTCGGTTTCGAGCGCAGCGGATGAAGCAAGTGGATATTGTACATCTAATTCGGGGTCATTGTGGCACATATAGAAAATAGTTGGAAAAACAACACTTAACCAGTCCTTTTTCCCGTGAATCGAGAGAGTACGGCGGATTAACTGTTCTTTTTCCAACTGCTTCCTTCAAGGACAGCGTTTCAGCGAAATTAAATGCCTTTTTTCCAACTGTGTCCGCTCACTATTCATAATAGCAAGCAGACTAAACAAACAGGTTCGCTTGTAGCAACGTATCATTCTAAAAAGCACTAAAAAACGGTGCCAGCTTAAAGTCGGCACCGTTCCTTCTTCTATACTTAGGCATACTCATGCCCTATCGCTGGATTCCTACGGATGAACGTTATCGCTGTATCACCCTATAGTCAGCTTCTTCCTAGTCCTCCTCCTGAAGGGCGCTGTCCGCTCCGCCTTTAGTTCAGCTTCCAGAGCGCAGGAGTGACATTCGGCTCCCAGCCGGCTAGTGAGGTATGCGCCTGCAAGCAGGTGTAGGATTGCCCGCTGTAAGTTACGATACTGCCGACACTATAAGCAGTGCCTGCTTTCCAGGCAGCAGCGCCTGGGGTAGCTGAAGGCGCTGGTGTCACTGCCGGCGTAGACGTTGGCGCTACTGTCGGCGTAGCCGAAGGGCTTACTGTCGGGAGTGGCGTAGCTGTCGGCTGCGGAGTAGCGTTACCGCAGGTACCGGTCACCCGCCACACCCCGAAGGCACCGCTGAGATCCGGCCGGTCTCCCTGCGTCCACCACTGGGCCTGATAGATCAGCCCGCCATAGGAGACTTGCTGACCCTGTGTGTAGACAGCGGTGGAACTCCACGCGGCAGCCGTGCATTGACCTGGTGTGGCCGTCGGTGCCACTGTTGCCGTAGGTGTTGCTGACGGCTTCACTGTCGCGGTCGGCGTGGCGGATGGCTTCACCGTTGCTGTCGGTGCGACTGTTGCTGTTGGCGTGGCCGATGGCTGTACCGTCGCGGTCGGCACCGGCGTAGCTGTTGGTGTCACCACCCCGCCGCCCAGCTCTGAACTGAGCTTGGTCTGCAGCGTCTTGTTGCGGTCTCCGCTGGTCTCCCAGAACATGGCCCCGGCGAGGCCTTTGCTCTTGAGATAGCTGGCCTTGTACCCGATGGATTCGGTATCATCATAGCTGATGAAGGTCTGGTTGGACGGGTTGTAGAGATAAGGGACCTTGGAGGTGTTGTTCCAGTAGCGGGTGTACCCGTTCTTATTGATATAATTGGCTTCCAGATCACTGAAATCGTAGTTGCCCTTCTCCCAGGTTCCGGTCTGGGAGATCCCGGCAGACACCTGATATTGCCCGTTGCCCGCAGCAGGGGCACCTCCCCAGCCACGGCCGTAGAACGGCATGCCGAGCACCAGCTTATTAGCCGGTACGCCTGCACTCAGATAGCTGGTCACCGCCTTGTCGATGTTATAGTTTGCCGGCTCAGTCAACCCTGATGAAGCGGCTGCCGGATCATAATACAGCGGCGCATTGTGACCGGTAGTGGGATTCCAGCTGCCGTTGAAGTCATAGGTCATAATGTTGATCCAGTCCACCACAGAAGCGATTCCGCTGAGATTGTTATTCTGGATGTAAGTGGGACCTGCACCCGAGGCAATGGTCAGGAGATACGTTTTGCCGTCGGCAGCCCCGGCTGCATTCAGCTTTTCCCGGATCTTTTGGAGCAGCAGGATGTAGTTCTGCTTATCCTCAGGGCGGTAGCTATTGCCCGCAAGCCCGCCGCTGACCGGGTACTCCCAGTCCAAATCGACACCGTCCATCTTGTATTTGCGGATGAAATCCACGGAGGAGCTCGCGAACACCTCACGGGTTGCCGCTGTGGCAGCTACATCCGAGAAGCGGTTGGACCAGGTCCAGCCCCCGACAGAGATCATCGTCTTCAGATTCGGATTCTTCTCCTTCAGCTTCCAGAGCTGCTTCAGATTCCCTTTGATCGGGTCATCCCATTTGTCATCGCCAAAGCTTTTCTGGGCATCGATCCAGGGATCGCCCAGCACTACGGTGCCATTGGGCACGCTGATCGCCTGCCCCTGCTCGTTCTGGCAGGACCAGGTGACCGGATTCGGCCCGGTCGGGTCGGGATTGCCGTGTATTCCGTTCCAGCAGATGTCGGCAAAGGCATAGTTGATGACATTCATTTTGCCGGGATCGATATCCGTTACATTATAAGCCCGCCCGTAGGCGGCCCATGAAGCATAGTAGCCGACAATCTTGTAGTCACCTGCTGCCTGAACAGTTCTGCTATTTGCACCAAAAGCCGAAAAAAGAGTAAGGAAAAGGACTGCCGCCAAGCCAAGCACAAAGGATTTGCTTTTGATAAAGGCCATTTCGTGATTACCTCCCCGGTTCAATGCGTAACCTGTAAGCCTGCTTCATGGACATCCATGCGCCTCTGCCATCAAGGATATTAAGTGACCGTTCTTCCCTTGCTGCGAATGAGAAAGCTCAGCGTTCACCTCCCGGACCCGATTGGCCTTGACCTTCACCCTGTAAAACTATTAAATTCCTGGCAGTGTGACTGGTAGACTAGGGAAATACAGCCAAGTGGAAACGGCTTCGCCGTCCTTTTAAAGGACGGTACCGTTTCAGCGAGAAATAGAAGGATAATGATTAGCGTGAAACATATACATTCTTATATTTTCAAAAAAAGCGCAGTTCAGCAGCATACGGATCACTCGCTCCGCTACGGCCTACGTTGTTGTTTGGTACAGGGCAGGGTGGGTGGATTGCGGCGATTTGCGGAAGGATGCAGGATCTGCGAAGGGGTGAAGTCAACTCTTATTCTCATACAAAGCCGGAGGATATGCTAGGGATAAATTTCCATAATCAGGGGGGATTATTATCTAAAAAAAACAGAAGCAGCCCCGAGCATATTCTGCTTACGGGCTGCTTCCAAGATTCCAACTCTTCTATTTACCGCCGCTCTGCGCAGCAGCAAGCTTCTCGGTCAGACGCCGCAGCGCCGTCCCGCGGTGGCTGATCGACTGCTTCTCCTCAAGCGTCAGCTCAGCCATCGTCTTCTCGTATTCCGGGAGATAGAACAGCGGGTCATAACCGAAACCGCCGGCACCCGCAGGCTCCGAGGTAATCCAGCCTTCGACCGTACCCTCAGCCGTCCATTCCCGGCCGTCCGCCGGATCATAGAGCGACAGGGCACAGACGAACCGGGCAGGACTCAGCAGCGGCTGTCCGGTATCCTCACCCTGCTTCAGCCGCTCCAGCTCGCTCATCAGCTTCAGGTTATTCGCCTCATCATCCGCCGCCTCGCCGGCATAACGGGCCGAGTATACGCCGGGGCTTCCGTCCAGCGCCTCTACACAGAGACCGGAATCGTCTGCCAGCACCGGCAGTCCAAGAGCGTCCCCTACAGCGCGGGATTTCTTGAAGGCATTCTCGGCAAAAGTGGCCCCGTCCTCGACCACATCCGGCAGATCCGGGTAGTCATACATGCTTTTGACCGTAAGTCCCAAGGGAGCAAAGGCATGCTGGAACTCCCGCACCTTGCCTTTGTTCTTCGTCGCGACAATCAGAATTCCGCTGCCGGACTTCATCCTACACCTCTTGACCGGGCTGGCCGACAGGGATTTTGAGCGCGATGGCGCCGAGGACTTCTTTTTGCACAGCGATCAGCTCATAGATCCCCTTCTCTCCGAGACCCAGCAGCTGGTCCAGCTCCTGGCGGGTGAACGGGCGCTCTTCGCCCGTGCCCTGAACCTCAACGAAAGCGCCGCTGCCCGTCATGACCACATTCATATCCACCTTCGCCTTGGAATCCTCTTCATAATTCAGGTCGAGCAGCGTCTTGTCGCCAACGACACCCACACTAATGGCTGCCAGGTAGTCTGTAATCGGGAAGACCGTCAGCTTATTCTGGAGGGCAAGCTTGTTCATGGCAAAGGCCATCGCTACAAAAGCACCCGTGATCGAAGCCGTCCGCGTTCCCCCGTCTGCCTGAATTACATCGCAGTCCAGCGTAATACTGCGTTCGCCGAGCGCCTGCAAATTCACCACCGAACGCAGGGCCCGTCCGATCAGGCGCTGGATTTCCATGGTCCGCCCGGTCAGCTTGCCGCGCGCGGCTTCACGCTGGTTGCGGGTCTGGGTCGCGCGGGGAAGCATCGAATATTCGGCGGTTACCCAGCCCTTGCCTTGTCCCTTCAGAAACGGCGGGACCTTCTCATCCACGGTTGCCGTACAGATGACCTTGGTATCTCCCATCTCAATGATGACGGAGCCTTCTGCATATTTGTTGGTCTGGGTCGTTATCGTTATTGGCCGGAGCTGATCTTCGTTGCGTCCGTTTGATCTCATCTTTTCTGCCTCCTGCATCGTATAGCGCAAAGTTTGGGTATACATTCATCCGTATCTTATACGCAGAAACGGGGGCCGCCCCCTATGGAAGAGAACGGCACCGCTGCTCCTGACCCGTTATTCGGATGAACAATACTTTATTCTATCAAAGAGTAGGCACAAAAGCATCTTTTTAAGCCGGGAGGACCCGCTCTAAAGCGGCAGCTCGTTCACATATTCCGGCGCGGAGACCGGCTGTCCGTAATCGACGTTATTGGTGCCCGTAACGGTATCCTTGCCGTTCAGGCGGATCTGCACCAGCGAATCATCTGTATTCTGGGCCACCGTCAGCACAACCGACTCCAGCATCTCCTCGGGAATGCTTGTGCTGCCATCGAACATATCATCGGTCAGCGATACGGTGACCACTCCGTTCTGCCCTGCTTTTACAGAATCAACTGCCGTTCCCTGCGTCATGACCATCTCCAGACCGTTCTCGGACTGCGGTCCGGCAATCAGCTCGCTCAGAGCCGCCTTCACCGTATCCCCGCCAGCGGGTACAAAGCGGGTAACCGGAACATAATACTGGTGGCCCCCATCCGGTGAAGCTGCTGCGAAATAGACCGTGACTGCGCTGGAATTCATCATCAGTGCGTTATGCTTCGGCAGGTTAATGCCCATCGTACGGGCCAGCGGGCGGTCCAGCGGTGTGCCTTGCAGCGGCATTTCAGTCAGCTCTTTGCCATCAACCCAGAGCTGTACTCCCTTGATGTCATCCTGCCCGGTCAGCGTCCAGGTCAGCGCCTCTAGGATCTTGCGTTCATCCGCAGGATCGTAGTCGTTAAACGCCGAGTTGAATTCAACAATTGCAACATGATCCTGGCCGACAGATACACTGTTCACTTTCGTCCCTGCGGGCAGTACGCCCTGGAAGCCCTTAGGCAGTGCAGAGGCGTAAGCCCCCTTGCTGACCAGTGCCGTGAGGGAATTCTTCAGCATGACCGTATCCTCGCTTTTCGGAAAAGACAGAGCCACCGGAGCCAGCAGACCGTTCTGATCCTCCAGATACACAGTAGTCCGCTCACCGGCTACAGCGGGTGCTCCGGTATCCTTCATCCCGGCGGACAGATCCGTCTCATCCAGGGAGGCCGGTCCGAATACACCGGTATCCAGCGTATCTTCCCCGCTCACTTGCAGCATTTGCGCTTCTACGGCGGCGGGAGGCGGGTCCACAGCAGCGGATTCTGAACCGAACAGACTGCAGCCGGAGAGCACAAGCGGAACGGCCAGCAGGCAAGCCGCAGACGCCCCGCGGAGGTGTTTCACAGGTTTCATCAATCTTCATTACCCCTTTCTAGCGCTAAGATCAGTTTGTACTGCTATGTATACGAGCCCCGTGTCCAAAAAATAACAACAGCTTATCCTAAATTACAGATGTTCTATTCCGGACGTTTCTGGACATCGGTCTGCCGCTTGCGTACAATTTAGTACATACCCAAATCACACCCGACTCACGAATGGAGGACTTCCTATGACTGATGCCAAAATTCCTTACAGCCTCAACAGCAAAGCCGTTGCCGAAGCGACCCGGTACTGGCTGCACAAGCGAGGAGTCACCCTGGAGGAGATTGCCGAGCTTGTCATGATGCTGCAGAAGAAATACTATCCGGGCCTGACCATGGAGGAATGTATTCATAACGTTGAGATGGTACTCAGCAAGCGTGAGGTGCAGAATGCGGTGCTAACCGGCATTCAGCTCGATGTACTGGCGGAGGAGGGCAAGCTGTTCTCACCGCTCCAGGATATGATTGAGAATGATGAAGGATTGTACGGGGTAGACGAGATACTCGCCTTCTCGATCGTTAATGTATATGGCAGTATCGGCTTCACTAACTATGGTTATGTGGACAAGCTCAAGCCGGGTGTACTGGAGAGGCTGAATGACAAAACCACCGGCCAGATCCATACCTATCTGGATGATATCGTCGGTGCAGTAGCCGCAGCGGCCAGTAGCCGGATCGCCCACCGCAAGCAGGCGGAACGCGAGGAGGAGCTGGGCCTGCCCCATGCCCCGGAGGACGCGGAAGAGGCTGCACGGCGCAGCCGGCTGGAGGAGACGTTGCCGGAATAAGACGGGAGCTATTATTTATAAAAGGAAAGGTGCGAAGTGTGCATGACCTATTCGTTCGTAGTGGAGCCGCTGGCTGTCCAGGATTTCGATAGTGAGGATGAGCGGATTGAGCGGTGTAAGGAATGGAATCTTCTGCCCGGTTCAGCCACCCGGGTCAAGACTTATCTGTACAAGCGGCAGGGCCTGACCCTGCCTTGTGAAATTATAGGGTTTGTGGATAATCAGACGGTGGTGGTCCAGTTCGAGAATAAGCAGCAGCATTGTATCCACCCGGCCTACCTCAAAGAAATGCAGACCGTAAGCTTCGGACAGCGCGCGCAAGCAGCTGCGGATGCACGGTCCGAGGACCCGTCAGAAGCTGCCACAGAGGCCGAGTTGCTGGAGAACCAGCCGGTTGAGGTTGATGCGGAGGGTGCGGGAAGTGCTGATGCTGCGGAAGGCGCGCGGAGTGCTGGTGCTGCAGGGGGCGATACTGCGGAGCGTTCAGTGAGTGGGAGTGCTGCAGGGGGCATGAGTGCTGCGGAGACAGCGGCTCCTGCAGAGAAGCCGCGTAAGCCAGCCTCCAAAAAGAAGCCCGCCCTGCAGCTGCCGGAAGACAAGCTCAAGGTTACAGCGGCTGTCAAAGAATTCACGACTGTTCCCAACCACTTTTCGGATAACGATGATGAAGTGATTATCTATGAAAATGTAGTGATAGAAGGGCATGAGCTGGCCATTGACGAAGTCTGGTCAAGCCACAGTGCCACGCTGAAGAAGCTGGAGCTGAAGGAGGGGGACCCCGTTTCTTTTGAAGCGAAGATTGTAGCCAAGAAGCTCTCCCAGCATCCGGTCAAATACAAAATCAACAACCCGTCCAAAATGAAGGTGATCCAGCCTGATTCTTAGGAATGGGGATAACCGCAGGCCGCTGGAAGACACCGGCAGCTCATTGTCTGGGCAGAGCGTCCAGCGGCTGCGGTCCCATCTGATTGCGTTCGAGGAGGATACTGATATCCTCCATCAGCTTTTTGGCCGAAATCGGCAGCGAGTGTGTAATCCACCATTCCATGACTCCCACAGCAGCCGAGGCCATAAAATGCAGCAGCATCTCCTTGTTCATCCCCCGGTTCACACCATCCATATCGATCTGCTCCGCCAGTCCCTCCATCAGCATGGCATGCAGACGGCTTCTGAAGGCAGGAATGCCGCTGTTATTAATCAGTGTAATGAAGACGGTAGCATGCTGCTCCACATATTCAGCCGTACGCAGCAGGGGACCGGAGGAGGTGAAATCCAGATTCTCCTGGACGCCCATACAGCGGTCGCGCAGCTCCGTCATTTCCTTCTCCACACACTGATCCAGCAGATCATATTTGTCCACAAAATGCAGATAGATAGTCCCTCTGCTGACATTAGCCCGCTCCGCAATCTCATGGACCGTAATCTGCTCAAAGCTCTTCTCTTCCATCAGACTAAGAAACGCCTTAAAAATAGCATCACGCGTCTTCCTGATCCGCCTGTCCACCACCATCCCTCTTACATCTCCTTCCCCTCAGCTCTTAGTTGGGTTCATTATATTTAACAGTTGTGAAAAAATCAACAGGTGTGCAGAATTGAGAGACGCTTGTGCTCTTCATTCAGATTGCTCAATGGGATTTTTCCCTTTGAATATCACACATCACCCGCCTGCAACCGGGCTGGATGTATTGTTGATTACAGATTAGTTATTTCTTTCAGGTATTCCAGTAGTCGAGGTTTCCAGAATAGTGTGAGGGTAGCAACAGGCTAATGAGCGGTTTTCGGTCAGCGGGTTGTGTGCAGTGGGGCATTACAGCGAGTTATGGGCTACGTGTTTTGAGCTGTGAGGGCGTGTTATGGGCTACGTGTTTTGAGCTGTGAGGGCGTGTTATGGGCTACGTGTCTTGAGTTGCGTGTGATGAGCTATGTATGATGTGCTACTACATGTCATGAACTGCGGGTTAGCGGCAGCAAATTACAGTATCTTGTAATCTGCTGCCAGCAGTCGGCACCGCTTCCTCGCGCGCCGGCCTACTCAACAGCCGTGAAAAACAGGCCGCCGCCGGGCCCGGCCTCCGTCTCGGCCGCCCGCCCCCGGCGCACCAGCTCGGCCAGGTGAGCCAGCGCCTCGCTCATGGCGAACCGCATCTGGTGCGCTGTCGCGACCCGGCTGCGGAACAGCCCCTCGCAGACCGCGAACCCGCTCTGCGGTCCGCCTGCGAGCAGCGCGGCTGTTGTATCCAGCCGCTCCTCATGATGCCGGAGCAGGCTGTCCGCCCGCGCCGTGAACCCCGGGAACGGTTCCCGGTGGCCCGGGAACGCCAGCGTAACCCGCAGGCTGCGCAACTCCCGCAGCCCCTCCAGGAACGTCAGCAGCGGCTGCGGATCGCTGCCCGGCTGCAGGCCGACATTGGGCGAAATCTGCGGCAGCACAGCATCGCCGCAGAGGATCTGCCCGCTGCCGCCATGGTAGAACGATACATGCCCCGGCGCATGCCCGCCTGTGATCATGGGCTGCCATTTCCGGCTGCCCATCACAAACGGCTCCGCGGCATGGATATAGGTGACCTCCGGCTGCGGGGTCACCTCAGGCAGGAAGCTATCCAGATGCTCCCGGATACCCGCAAGCCACTCCTCCGGCATGCCATGCCGCCGGAAAAAGAGCGGCAGCGCCTCATTCAGAATCGCCTCGCCCCCCCAGGCCAGACCGGCCTCGGCATGCGCCCGCTCGCTCATCCATACCCGCGCTCCGCTGCGGGACTGCATCCAGCCTGCCAGCCCGTAGTGGTCGGGATGATGGTGGGTCACCACGATATCCCGCACCTGCGTCCAGGTAAGGCTCAGCGCCTCGAGCACCTCCTGCCAGGCAAGCTCGGCAGCCGGTGTATGCGGGCCTGGATCTATGACCGTAACCCTGCCGTCCTTGTCCGGCAGCAGATAGCTGTTAACCTGGCGCAGCGGTAGCCCCATCGGCACCGATACCTGAAGAACTCCGCCGTCCCAAGCTTGAATGCTCTCCTTGTTCAACCTTCCTTCGCCTCCTCTAAGCCCTCTCCCTGATGCCATCTCTAAGGTCTACCTCCCATAAAGATCATGCGGGCCGAGGATTCAGCGTCATATTCCTCTTCATCGTAGCCGCCATGAACGGTATCCAGCTGCAGCCCGGCAGCGTCAAGCATTCTGCGGAAATCCTCCAGTGTGTAGAGCTTCACCCGTTCCTGGCACTTGCGGGCCGGAGCGCTCGCAGCCTTCGAGGTCAGCAGGATATCCTTTTTCACATACCCTTCCTCGATCCGGCGGGTCTCGTCAATCCGCACATCTCCGTCCTCCCGGACCGAATGGGGCACCAGATGGCGGATGACGTAAGCCGGGTTCAGGAAATCAATGATGAACCGGCCCCCCGGCTTCAGCATCCGGCAAATCTCTTGAAGCACCTTAATCTGCTCCTCATCCTCTTCAAAATACCCGAAGGAAGTGAACAAATTGACCACAGCATCGAAGCCGCCCGCAAGCGGAAGCTCCCGCATATCCGATTGCAGCCAGGTTACCTGCTCCGCCCCAGCCTGCGCACGCGCCTCACGCAGCAGCACCTTCGACAGATCCACGCCCGTCACCTCATAGCCAGCCTGCGACAGAGCCAGTGAATGGCGGCCCATGCCGCAGCAGAGGTCCAGCACCTTCGCGCCCCGGGGCAGGCCAAGCCACTGGATCATGCTCTCCACCTCATGACGCGCACCGCTGAAATCCCTGTGTCTGTATACAATCAGATAGTCCTCGCCAAAACATTTCTCATACCACTCACTCATCTCTCTCCTAGCTCCCTCCACACCCCGCTTCACCGCACGGGCTTATCCCTGTCTCTAATAACGCCTATTGTACCGCCTTTTACTGTAGAAGCCCAGCGAAGTCACAGACCTGCAACACATAATCATTTATTTATAATTAAAGAAATAGGATCACAGTGCGGGTTAAAAACGTATGACCTCGCGGCGTATTTCCTGAACAAGCACAAACAGCAGCCCCGGTACCGCCGGGGCTGCTGCACATCTATACGTTTGGTTATGAAGTAAGTTATGGGATCCTGAGTTATCGCTTCACTTCGCTTAAGCAGAGCCCTTATCCAACCGCTGCAGATACACGCGCGCTTCATAAGGGCGAAGCTTCAACTGCTGGAGATTCTCCTCTTTGGCAGACTCATAATTGGAAATCAGCAGCTCCAGCTTTGCGGCCGGCTGGAATTCCTCCGGCAGCTCGAATACCGGCTCATGTCCGAAGAAATTCAGGATCACGAGCAGGCGCTCGTCCTCCAGCGTCCGGGTATAAGCATAGATTTCGGGATGCTCCTCCAGCAAGAGTCCGTATTCACCATAGACGATGACCTGATGTTTTTTGCGGAGCTGGATCAGCTTCTTATAATAGTTGTAAATGGAGTCCGGGTCCCTGACACTGCTGGCCGCGTTAATCTCCCGGGAGTTCGAGTTGACCCTGATCCAGGGCGTACCTGTGGTGAACCCGCCTTCCTCGCCATCATCCCATTGCATCGGAGTACGGGCGTTGTCGCGGCTTTTGGTATGAATAGCAGCCATGATGTCGGCTTCCGGAACACCGGCGTTGCGCTTTTCCTCATAATAGTTCAAGGTCTCCACATCCCGGTAATCATCGATCGACTCGAAGGCTACATTGGTCATACCAATCTCCTCACCCTGATAGATATACGGCGTGCCTTCAAGCATATGAATGAAGGTGGCGAGCATCTTGGCCGACGGAACCCGGTAGTACAGGTCATCGCCGAACCGCGAGACCGAGCGCGGCTGATCATGGTTGCACAGATAGTTGGCGTTCCAGCCCCGGTTATGCAGGACGGTCTGCCAATCGCTGATGATGGTCTTCAGGTCCGTCAGCTTCCAGGGCACGACATCCCATTTCCCGCTACCCGGCGAAGCCGCATCCAGATTCATATGCTCGAACTGAAAGGTCATATTCAGCTCACGGCGTCCGTCACCGACATAATCCAGCGCCTGCTCCGGCCCAAGTCCCGAGGTCTCCCCTACCGTCATGATGTCGTAGTAATAGAGCACCTGATCGTGCAGATTCTGCAGCAGGGTATGCACATGATTCAGGTTCGAGAACATGTCATAGGCGCGGACCGTCGGAGTACCGCCGGGATTCAGGGCGTCCGGGTAGCCCTCCGCCTTCACAATATGGGCAATGGCATCGAAGCGGAAGCCGTCCACTCCCTTTTTCAGCCACCACTGCACCATCTCATGCAGCTTATCGATGACCGCCGGATTCTCCCAGTTGAGATCGGGCTGGAACCTGGAGTACAAGTGCAGATAATATTCATCCGTCCGGGGGTCCAGCTCCCAGACCGAGCCGCTGAAGTAGGATTCCCAGTTGTTCGGCGGACCGCCGTTTTTACCTTTGCGCCAGATATAATAGTCCCGCTTGGGATTGTTCTTCGAGCTTCTGGATTCCACGAACCACGGATGCTCATGCGAGGTATGGTTCAGCACCAGGTCCATCATCAGCTTCATGCCGCGGGAATGCATCTCGCGCAGCAGCAGGTCGAAGTCACCCATCGTGCCGAATTCCTTCATAATATCGCAGTAGTCGCTGATATCATAGCCATTGTCATGGTTCGGGGATTTATAAATCGGGCAGACCCAGATCACATCCACCCCGAGGTCCTGCAAGTAATCAAGCTTCGATAAGATCCCGCGCAGATCTCCAATGCCGTCACCGTTACTGTCCATGAAGCTAATCGGATAGATCTGGTAGACAACACTCTCTTTCCACCATTTAGGGTTCACTTCAGATACCTCCGCTTCTCTCGATTCCTGTGGTGCTAGATATAATAATATATCTTAACCACACTGGCTGAACTGAATAACAATTTATCTAAAAAGTGTATACCTGCTCCTCAGCCTTCAAACGATAAACAGCCGCCTATACTAAGGCATTTCCCACCTTTTGGATTGTTGTTGCACAAAAATACGGGATACCTGCTCCGGTACCCCGCCCTTGATATACACCCGCTCTCTATCCAGCAATATGGTCTGCTTATATTACTAGGCCAGCTGCTTAATTACAATCGAAGCATTGACATTGGCTTGTGTGCCGCCAGCCAGCGTCTGCAGTGTGACGGCGGCAGACGAGCTGTGATTCCGGAGCGTCAGCACATCACCTGAGGATAAAGCGATGATCGCCTGCCCGGTGTTCTGCTGAGTGCCTGCGCCCGATCCATAGACCGTTCCCGGAACCTGTGCCCCATTCACGAATAGGGCGAACTGGCTGGGCTCTACACCGGATACCGAGAAATTAACCTCATAGCTTCCGGCATTGGCAACCGAAATTGTAGTTGTCCCAGGGGCATGTGTAATTCCCGGGGTAATCAGCCCATTCGTATCAAAAGACACATCTGCCTCAATCGGCACTACCTGTGCTCCGAGGTTATATACATAAGCGAACTGGGCGATTCCTCCAGCCGCTCCTGTGGCCCCGGTTGCACCCGCTGGACCGGCAACTCCTGTGGCCCCTGTGGCTCCAGCGGGCCCTGCTGCACCTGTACCGCCTGTGGCCCCAGCTGGCCCTGCTACACCTGTAGCGCCTGTGGCCCCGGCGGGTCCGGCTGCTCCGGCTGCTCCGGCGGGACCTGCCGGGCCTACAGGGCCTGCCGCTCCGCCCGCTCCTGCGGGTCCTGCAGGGCCTACTGCTCCCACAGGTCCTACTGCTCCCGCAGGTCCTGCGGGTCCTGGTGCGCCCGCTGGCCCTGCCGGGCCAATCCCTCCCAGCGCTCCGGCTATCCCAGCTGCTCCCGCTGCACCTAACGCACCGGCTGCTCCGGCTGCTCCGAGTGCACCCTGAGCTCCGGCTGCACCCAATGCTCCGGCGGCTCCCGCTGCACCCAGAAGCCCGGCAGCCCCGGCTGCTCCACGGGCACCAGCTGCCCCGCCTGCTCCGGCTGCTCCGAGCGCACCAGCCGCTCCTGCGGCTCCAAGTGCACCCGCTGCTCCAACCGCCCCGAGCGCACCAGCCGCTCCTGCGGCTCCGAGCGCACCCGCTGCTCCTGCAGCTCCCAGCGCTCCTGCGGCTCCGGCTGCTCCAGCTGTTCCCAGTGCTTCTACAGCTCCAGCCGCATTCAAGGCTCCTGCGGCTCCGGCTGCACCCAAAGCACCTAATGGAATATTGACGCGGACAATTTGCTTTTTGACGATAATATTTTTCTTGCAGCTGCAATTGTTGTCCTTCCGTTTTCTCACGGGACGTTTCGCTCTCGGCAAAGGGCATCCCGTAAGCTCCTCTGTGCAGCTCCGCTTTTTCTTCTTATGTTCCGTACGCCCCATATTCGACACCTCCTATAGACTCTATGTATCCTACTCCGTTCACCCAGAAAGGGCATGGACATTCATCCTGTAGGCAAATAATTATTTTATGGAAAAGTGGTTAATTGTACAGGATGGACAAGCTCAATTCACCCCGTCACGCCGGAATTTGTTCTCATACCCGCTCACCACCCGTCCACCAAAAACATATACTATTGCCGGATAAATAGCTTTCATTGCCCCGTTGATCATATTTGATTGCAATGCAAAAAAAAGAGTATTCCATTGCATAAACTGCAATCGAATACTCGTCCAGTAAAGCACCATGCTAAATCCGGGAGTAAGAATATCCCCCTCAAGGGTTCAATGAAGTGAGACCGTAGCAACCGAGCTCTCCTGCCTACAGCAGTCCGACCATCTTCAGGCCTTCAAAGATGCCGTCCTCACGGACAGACTTCGTAATGAAGGAGGCGGCCGCCTTCGCTTCCTTCTCGCCGTTGCCCATGGCAATGCCATACCCTACATACCCCAGCATCTCCACATCATTCAGCCCATCACCAAAAGCATAAACCTCTTCCTTCTCCACCCCGATCACCTTCAGCATCTCCGCGATCCCGTTCGCTTTGGAGCCGTTGCCGGGCAGCACATCCATACACAGCGGGTGCCAGCGGATGAAATTCAGCTCCGGGTACCGCTCGGCGTAGACCACTTGACTCTCCTGCGGACAGAAGATCATCGCCTGGTAGATATCATTCTTCAGGAAATATCCCGCATCATGCGTCGGAAATACCAGCTTCAGCGAACCGACGCTCGTATTGATGTACTCATGATCGGCCACATTCACTCTCATGCCCGCCGTATCTGTATACGCAACAGGGTGATCCAGCTTCTCCGCGAACAAGGTCAGCTCTTCCAGCACACTGGTCGCAATCGGGTTCTTGTACACCGGCTTCCCTTCATAGACCACATACTGCCCGTTCAGCGAGACATACGAGTCAATCCCCAGTTCCTCGCGCAGCCCCTCGAACATATAATCCGCTCTTCCGGTAGCAATTGCTACATGGTGCCCGCGTCTCTTCAGCTCCGCTATCGCTTCTCTGGTGGAAGCCGGAATATTCTTGTCTTCATCATAGATCGTACCGTCAATATCGAAAAAAATCGTTTTCTTCAAAGTGATGCCTTCCCTTCTCCATACGCTCTGCCTATTTACAGCCTGCTCAAATTGTAACAAAATCCTCCGTCAAAGTAGAGTCTATTCTCCCCGCCGCCCTGCCAGCCCCGTGTATCATCAGCCGTTGTATTCCAAAAAAAGCTGCGCCGCACTCCACATGGAGGACAGCCCAGCTTATGCATCCGCATATTTAAAACGCACTTAGATTAGAACTCAAAGCTTGATCGTCACTGCGGTGAACATTTGGACTTCCGGCCGCTGTTGTATTTTGGATTTCCTAATTGCAACCACTCCTCGTGGTAGAAATCCAAACACAAAGGCGGTCCCTATCGCTCCTCCAGTTCCAAATTTCCCCTCCGCTTCTTTTTGCTTTTTGTTAAAATCTTAGCGCGTTGCCTACACCGCATTCTGCGCGCGCTGCTGCTCTTCCATCAGCCACTGCAGCAGCATGACTTCCGGCACAGTGCCCTTCCGGGCCTCCGCATATGCCCGGACCTTCTCCAGCAGACGGCCGGCCGTCTCGGCGCTGACCGCAAGTCCCTGCTGCTCCAGCACATGAGCCACGCCGCCGCTGCCGGAATGCTTGCCCAGCACGAAGCGGTGCGCCCGGCCGACCACCGCCGGATCGAAGAACTGATACGTTTCCTGCTCCTTCATCAGCCCGTCCACATGAATCCCGGATTCATGGGTGAAGGCGAGCTGCCCTACGACCGGCTTCCCATCGCCGACACTGCGGCCGGATGCGGCAATGACCTTGTCCGCGAGGCTCTGGAGCCCCTCCAGCCGGACCGTACATTCGCCGCCGTACAAATAGCGCCAGGCCATGGCTACTTCCTCCATGGCCGCATTGCCGGTCCTCTCGCCGATCCCGGCCACCGTAGTACTAGCCCACACCGCTCCGGCAGCTACGCCGCTGAGCGTGTTCGCACAGGCCAGCCCGAAGTCATTGTGGCAGTGTACCTCCAGCTCCACATCCTCAGGCACTTCTCCCAGCAGCAGGCTTACCCGCTCTGCCATCTGGCCCGGATGATGGGCCGAGACAGTATCTGCATACCGGAACCGGCGGATGCCTTCCTTGTATAAGGTATTCACCACTTCAATCAGGAAGCTCATATCCGCCCTTGAGGAATCCTCCATGCCTGCCGATACGGTCATGCCCTGCCGCAGCCCGTACTCCACGGTACGCAGCAGCTTGTTCAGACCTTCCCGGGGCGTCAGCCCCAGCTTTCCCTGCAGCTGAATCTCCGACACCGGGATGGAGATATGGCTCCAGTTCACGCCGGTAGCCTTGGCCTTGTCAATATCCCCGGGGACTGAACGGTTCCATGTCATTAGTTTCATGGGCAATCCCAGCTCAGCAACAGCGGCAATATCCTCTTGCTCCCGCTTGCCCATGGCAGGAATGCCTACCTCTGCCTGCTCTACTCCGCTCTCCGACAGCAACTTTGCGATTTCCAGCTTTTCCGCCCTCGTGAATGAAACTCCAGCCGCCTGTTCACCATCCCTGAGTGTCGTGTCACATAGCTTGAGACGTTTCACGGTTTACCTCCCTCTCCGCAGCAAGCGCAATTCGGATTACGGGCAATACGGACGCTATAACAGGCGAAGTCGAGTGAGCTGAAGCGATGCATTACGCCCGCGTAAGTTGTCCCTACCCCTGTAATCCATTTTACGGCCTCCAGCGCTGCCAGACAACCGGCAATCCCGGAGGTGGCGCCCAGAACCGGGAAGCCGAGCGGCTCCCACTGCGGCGGCAACCCCGGATACAGGCATTCGAGGCAAGGTGTAAGCCCGGGAATCACTGTAGTGAGCGATATTTCAAAGCCATACATGGCCGCCTCCACCATCGGTGTATTCGTATCCACACACAGCCGGTTCAGCGCATAACGCTCCGGGAAGTCGTAGCGGGCATCGATTACAATATCGGCTGCTTCCACCCAAGGCCATGCCGCAGGATATTCAATTCTGGAGTTATAGCCTTCAATCTCTACATGCGGATTCAGCTGCTTCAGCCTGGCAATCGCTGTACTGATCCGCTCCTGGCCGAGATGCTCACTGTCCATCAGAATCTGCCGGTTCAGATCCGGGGCCACAATCACCCCCTCATGAGCCAGAATAAGCCGGCCCACGCCAGCTGCGGCCAAATAGAGGGCAGCCGTTCCGCCTAGCCCGCCGATTCCGGCTACCATAACTGTCGCTTCCTTCAGCGCTTTTTGCCCGTCTTCCCCGAGCAGCTTCAGCTGCCGGGTGTACCGTTCCAGCTCCAAACCACCGGCAAGCTGCTCCATCACTGACTCCCCCTGTGACCAGTTATATTAGATATTCCTTTCTTAATCTAGCCCTCCAGGCTGAGCAGGCCATGCGCTGAAGTCATCTCCTTATATTTCTCCAGCCAAGCCATTCCTTCTTCAATGCACTCCACCCCGTACGAAATCGTCTTCTCTGCCGAAGTGAACGGGAAGGGGAAGCCTGCCCGCAGGCTTTTAAGCACCACAATGACTCTGCCGCTGTAGAGCAGCCCCCGTCCGAAGCCCTCGCCGTTAATCTCCGCCGTACTCTGGATCATAAGGCCGGTTCTCTCCTCCATAACGCCTGCCATGGCCTGGAACAGCAGCGGCACCTGCTGGCGGACCTTCGGCGACACCGCACAATTAAATTCCGATTGATCCTTATCCCCGGCAGACGCCAGGAACAGCTTCGCGATCTTCTCCAGCGGAGGAAGGCTGCTGTTCCGTCCGAAAAAGTCTCCGGCATCCAGAAGATGACACAGACGCCGGATCAGGGCATCTGCGGTCTCCGGATTCAGCTCCTTGCGCGCTCTGGGACTGCGCTGTCTCGCCGCAGCTCCCGGAATCACCGTACCCTGCAGCGCCGCACTCTCATTAGCCATGGGTTCCATCCGCTTCTCCTCCTTCACTCTCTTCCGCTTCCTCTGCCCGCAGCACCTTGGCCAGCCACATCGGCGGCTTGCCCTGAAGCATCTCGACCAGCCGCTTCAGCTGCTCCTCAATAGGGCTGCCCAGCGGAACCTTCACCGGCATAATCTTCCGGCGTGTTACCCGCGCAGCGGCCGATGCGCCGATCTGCATGATGAAGATCAGGGTACAATCGCCTACGGAATCCAGGCGGCTTTCGATTTTGCCAGCTTCATCCTGGTGCGGTACGGCAGACAGTCTGCGCAGCTCCACCAGCTCGGCCCCGGCTTTCGTTACATTATATACAGCGAACATCGGACTCTGTCCGAAATGCGCATTCACACGGCTTCCATCATCTGTGGCGAACGCTACTTTCACGGCTGTCTGCCTCCCTTTGCATTAACAGATTCCCTGCTTTATTACTCCATTCCATTGCTCCCCGGTACCCGACCGAGACAGACATGTAAGCGCCAAGCTCATTCCAGACCGGGAACCCGGCCGGCATGAACGCGGCACCGATCCGCTGTGCCCCGGCGATCCCGTGGGAATTACTGATCCAGAGATCCGCTCCCTTGCCCAGCACCTCGGCATCATCCAGATCGCCCACCCACACCTCGCGCTCCATTCCGGCAATGAGCGGGGTCTCGAACGAAGTGATCAGCGCCTTCTGCTCTACGCCCAGCTCCTCCAGCCACCCCGAGACCGAATACAGATGATCCGGTTCCAGTGCGGCAAGCACCGACATTCCGGCAAATTGAAAATGGGCGTCCAGCATGCTGTCGAGCAGATTCTCCCGCTGCCAGCAATACCGCAGCGGCACCGGCTCCCCGCTGATCTGATGCAGGAAATGCAGCAGTTCATCGGTTGCTTTAAGCCCCATTGCCCCCTCGAATACCTTATACGGGGTGCCTATGGCGTTATGCAGCCGTCTGGCCGGACGCTCCATGCTGCCGCCCACGGCAATCGTCAGCCCGGACTGCAAGCTCTGGAGCATAGAGTCCAGCGGAACCCCGCCGCGCGTCAGCGGCGAGAAGCCGGTCAGCAGATGGCCGGACAAGGAGGTCGATATATCCGGCAGCGCAATCACCTCGAAGCCGAATGAGGAGATGAGCTCCTTCAGCTCCATCACATCGGCCGGGGTTAAGAATGAGCCCGGCAGCAGGGTAATCTGCCGGGTATTCATGCTTCTTTGCCCCCGGTGTCCTACCTGCTGGATCATCTCGTCAATCATAGACTCCACCGTAGAGCTGAAGCCCGATTCCAGCGATCCGCGAAAATCAGGCAGCACCACGGAGAAGGCGAGACCACCGCGCATATTCCGCTCTCTTTTATACGTCTTAAGCATGTTCTGATAATCCACACCGGCTACATCCGTCAATTCCGTCCCAATAATGCCGATGATGTCCGGGCGGTGCTTGCTGAGCACCAGATTCAGCGCCTCCTCCAGATTGCGGTTGGCATCGAAGATAACATCCATCTCCTGCAGCGCCGAGGTCTGCACGGCAATCGGTTCCCGGAAATGACGGGTCAGGAGCGCCTTCGGAAAAGCGGAGCAGCCCTGGGAGCCGTGAATCAGCGGCATAGCCCGGTAGCAGCCTTGCAATGCCAGTACGGCACCCAGTGACTGCCCGATCTTCATCGGGTTGACCGATGCGGGCTTTTTTCTCCGGTTAACGGTCATAGGGCGGAGCCTCCTTATCCCAGGGAGCGGGGCTTGCCGCCAGCTTCCAGATCGGGTTCGCAAGTGAATAGGTCAGCTCTTTGGCCAGCCGCAGCAGCCCTTCATATCCGGCATACGCTTTGTGGCGCTCCTGATTAATATCAATGAAGGGAATCTGCTCTTTCATTGCTACATACATATTGCGGCCGCCGGCAATCATAATATCCGCCTTGCGCTCTCTTACCGTCTTGATAATCCGGCTGGCCCCGCCCTCGGGAATGTATTCTGTATCATCACCCACGCGGTCGGCAATCCGCCGCACATCATCCTCCGTGCTTTTGTTCGTGCCTACCCCGACGACCTGAACGCCCAGCTCCTTCAGAGCCGAGATGACAGACCAGCTTTTGACGCCGCCCGTATAGAGTACAGCCCGCTTCCCCCTCAGCAGCTTGCGGTAAGGCCGCAGCTCCTGGCTTAAGCGGGCTTCCTCCCGCTCGGTCAGCCGGTCCACGCGCCGCTCCATCTCCCTGTCATTCATCAGATAGGCCATCTGGCGCAGCGAATAGGTCGTCTCCTTCGCACCATAGAACGAGCCTTCGAAATACGGGATGCCGTATCTCGACTCCATCTCCTTGGCAAGGCCCAGCAGCGCCCGGCTGCAGACCACCATATTCACTCTCGCCCGGTGCGCCCACGTAATCTCCTTATAGCGGGCATCTCCCGTAATCCGCGAGGTTACGGCAATCCCGGCGCTGTTCATCAGCTTCTCAATATCCCACATCTCACCGGCGATATTGTACTCCCCGATCAGATTAACCCCGAGATCCGTCTCCGGCTCAGGCTCCCCCGTGCCGATGACATACTGCAGCAACGCATCCCCCGCCAGCCGGTTCCCGAGATTCTTGCTCCCGACGAAGCCGGGACTGTTCACCGGGATGACAGGAATCCCGATCCGGTCCGCCGCCTCCTTGCAGACCGCGTCCATATCTTGGCCGATCAGCGCGGTCACGCAGGTTGAATATACAAATATTGCCGGAGGCGCAAAGCGCCCGGCAATATAATCAATGCTGTCCTTCAATTTCTTCTCGCCGCCAAAAATAATATCAGAATCCGTAAGATCCGTAGCGAAGCCGTATTGGGACAGGGAGGGGCCGCTGGATAACGTGCCTCTGCTCTCCCAGCTGTTTCCGGCGCAGGCAATCGGTCCATGAACCAGATGTGCAGCATCCATAATCGGCAGCAGCGTGATCTGGGCTCCGTCGAAGGAGCAGCCTCCAGCAGCTTCGCCCGGCTTGGGCCTTGGACAGGGCTTCGCCTTAGGCGCTATACTCCCGCAAGCCTGGGAATCAAATTCATCTTGCCGTAAAGGGTCCATTAGCTCTTCATCTCCTTCGCTTAAGATGCTGGAATTCACGCCAGGCTTACGCGCAGTTAGCGCACCAGCTCAAAATTAAAGCCGGAGTTATGATCATCAAGCTGCTGCAGAATCGTGTTCACGATCAGGCTGAGCAGATTGAGTGTTCCCTGATACCCGATAATCGGATAACGGTGCATGTGATGGCGGTCGAAGATCGGGAAGCCGACCCGCACCAGCGGCACCTCCGCATCCTTGGCGGCAAATTTCAGATGGGAGCTGCCAATCGCCAGATCCACCTTGTCATTCAGCAGCAGCGAGCGCATATGCCACAGGTCTTTGCCTACATGTACAGTAGCTTCGGTGCCATACGGGCTTGCTGCCAGCAGCGCTTCAGCTTCGTCCTTGAACTTCACTTCATTGAAATCCACATCACCGTTCGAGCAGATAATGTGCACCGGCTCCATCCCGGTCTCGAGGCAGAACCCGATCAGGCCGATGAGCAGGTCCGGGTCGCCTACCAGCGCTACCCGCTTGCCATGCAGATAAGGGTGACTGTCCATCAGCGCATCCACGACACGGCCGCGTTCTTCCGTGAGTATTGCTGGAATCGGGAGACCGGTCAGCTCGCTGATCGTAGCCAGCAGCGTATCCGTGCCCTTAATGCCCAGCGGTGTGGATAATGCTGCCAGCTGCTGGTTCCAGGTACCGCTGATATATTCCTGGGTCTTCTTCAGCGTATACTTTTGCAGGGACAGGGTTGCAAGCGCATTGGCAGCCTGCGGAACATCCGCCAGCTTCGTGCCTCCGTAGTAGTATTCATACTCTCCGGTTGCCGGTGAATCGTAGTTCCCGCTGTGATCTCCAAGTATGGTGTACTTGGTATCAAAGGCTCCCAGAATCTTGCGCAGCTCCGCGAAGTTCCCGGTGTACGGCTCGAAGCCCAGCATCACATTCAGCTTCTCTCCGCTCTCCGCGCCGCTTCCCGGCTTGCTCTCTATACCCGAACGGGTGTAGAGGTAGCTCAGGATACCCTTGATCATGGCGTCGTAGCCAGTGATATGTGAGCCGACGAAGCTCGGCGTGTTGCAGTAGGCCACCGGATATTCCTCACTGATCACCCCTTTAATGCGGGCATTGCCGATAAAAGAGTTCAGGTCATCCCCGATGACCTCAGCCATACAGGTAGTACAGATCGCAACCATCTCCGGTTTGTACAAGGCGACACTGTTCTCCAGACCGTCAATCAGGTTGTTCATCCCGCCGAATACGGCTGCATCCTCTGTCATGGACGTGGACACGGACGGCGTGGGCTCCTTGAAGTGGCGGCTGAGATGACTGCGGAAGTAGGCGTTGCAGCCCTGCGACCCGTGAACGAACGGCAGCGTCTTCTCGAATCCGAGTGCGGCCATGACCGACCCCAGCGGCTGGCACGCTTTATGCGGATTGATCACCACATTCTGGCGGTTGAAATTCTTCTCCATATATTCGGCGGACTTGGAGTAAGCGAGTGCTTCGGCGGTCTCCTGCTCGCTGCAGGGCGCTTCGAACTGCTTCTTGTTCTCCCGCTGCTGCACATAACGCTCTTCTTTGAACAAGCTGGTATTATCTTTAATGTTCAGTTCATCCCTGCTCATACGCCCGCCTCCTCCGGCTCCATTTTGCCTTTTCTGCTCACGAGATCCCATACCGGGCTGTTCACAGTCATATCCATATCCTTCGCAAACACCTTAAAGCCGTCGAAGCCGTGATACGGGCCGCTGTAATCCCACGAGTGCATCTGACGGAACGGCACACCCATCTTGTGATAGACATATTTCTCCTTCACGCCTGAGCCTACCAGATCAATGTTCATCTTTTTCGTGAGCTCTTCCAGCTCATAAGCCGTAGGATCATCCATGACAATGGTTCCCTCGGCAAGCATCGGAAGCATCTTCTCATAGTCATCCTTGTGGGCGAATTCATAACCGGAGGCCACGATATCCATCCCCAGATCTTCATAAGCTCCGATGGTGTGGCGGGAACGCAGGCCCCCGATCATCAGCATGACGGTTTTATTTTCCAGGCGCGGTCTGTATTTGCGGATCACTGCATCCATAACCGGCTTGTATCTGGCGATCATCTGCTCGCAGTTCTCCTGAATCGTAGCATCGAAAAGTGCTGCAATCGCCCGCAGGCTCTCATACGTCTTCGTAGGCCCGAAGAAATTGTATTCCAGCCAAGGGATGCCATAGGCCTTCTCCATATGGTCCACCATATAGTTCATTGAGCGGTGGCAGTGGATCAGGTTCAGCTTCGCTTTGTGGGCTACCTCCAGCTCGTTCAGAGAGCCGTCACCGGACCACTGGGCAATAACGCGCAGGCCCATCTCTTCCAGCAGGATACGGGAGGCCCAGGCGTCGCCGCCAATGTTATAGTCGCCGATGATATTCACATCATAGGGACCGGTCTCCGCCAGCTCGGCACGGCCCATCACGAAGTCACGGATTGCGTCGTTCGCAATATGATGGCCCAGCGACTGGCTGACCCCGCGGAAGCCCTCGCAGCGTACCGGAACAATCGGCATTTCCAGCTCCTTGGACATCTTCTTCGACACCGCTTCGATATCATCGCCGATCAGGCCGACCGGACATTCCGACTGGACAGAGATCCCCTTAGCCAGCGGGAACATCTCGGTAATTTCACGCATAATGACGGCCAGCTTCTTATCCCCGCCGAACACGATATCCGTCTCCTGAAAATCACTGGTAATCTGCATCGCCGTAAAGTTATCGATGCCAAGCGTCCCATTCGCAAAGTTACGGCGTGAGCCCCAGCTATACTGTCCGCAGCCCACCGGCCCGTGACTGATATGGACCATATCCTTGATCGGACCCCAGACCACCCCTTTGGAGCCGGCATAGGCGCAGCCGCGCGGGGTCATGACACCCGGACGGGATTTGATATTGGACTTTACCGCACAGGTGCTGCAATCAATGGCCTTTTCATCCGCCACCTGAAAATGCTTCTCGCGGTCCTTCCGCGCCTTTTTGGGATAGGCTTCCAGAATCTCCTCAACCAGCTTCTGATTCTCTTCAATACTCAGTCCCATGGTTTGACCCTCCTTTTCTCTTCGCCTCAGAGCTTATTGCCCGGAAGCCTGCAGCTTCTTGATCGCAGCTTCTTCATCTTCAATGATGCCGAATTCCATCAGCAGCTCTTCCAGCTCTTCCATCGAGATCGGGGTAGGGATTGTCAGCATTTTGTTATTGAGGATTTTCTCGGCCAGTATTTCATATTCTTTGGCCTGCTGGTGTTCAGGGTTATATTGGGCTACAGTCATTCTGCGCAGCTCAGCATGCTGAACGATGTTGTCGCGGGGAACAAAGTGAATCATCTGTGTGTTCAGGCGGCGGGCCAGCTCCATAATCAGCTCATCCTCACGGTCAGTATTCCGGCTGTTACAGATCAGGCCGCCGAGTCTTACACCGCCGCTGGTCGCATATTTCAGGATACCACGGGCGATATTGTTGGCTGCGTACATCGCCATCATCTCACCGGAGCAGACGATATAGATCTCCTGGGCCTTGCCCTCACGGATCGGCATGGCGAATCCGCCGCATACCACGTCACCCAGTACGTCATAGGAGACGAAATCCAGATCCTGATAGGCACCCTCCTGCTCCAGAAAGTTAATTGCAGTGATAATCCCGCGTCCTGCGCAGCCTACCCCCGGTTCCGGCCCGCCGCACTCTACGTTGATGATGTCGCCGAAGCCTGTCTGCAGCACATCCTCAAGCTCCAGGTCCTCTACGGAGCCAAGCTCAGCCGCCAGCTCCAGCACGGAGTTCTGGGCTTTGGTATTCAGGATCAGACGGGTGGAATCCGCCTTCGGGTCACAGCCTACGATCATGACTCTTTGTTCGAATTTGGTGGCCAGCTGAGCCAGGGTGTTTTGTGAAGTTGTCGATTTACCGATACCGCCTTTACCGTAGAAAGCTATTTGTCTCATTGTTCATCATCCCTTCGAAATGTTTATATTTTCAAAATAAGAGCTGTACTTCACACTTTCGAGAATGGCTTCCTGAATGCCGCCTTTGCGGACAAGAGGCAGGACACCGATTTTGTTCAGGCTGGCTCTTGGGGCCTCGCCGATGCCGGAGCAGAGAAGAATGCGGCAGTCACTTAGAATCGTTATAATTTCTTGCAGCGTAGCTGCTTTGTCACCGTTACAATCGGCCTTGCCATGGCAATAGGCTTGAATTCTGCGGACACCCAGGAGCTGTACATCCGTTCCGTCGGTGTCGTAGACCAGGAACTCAGTGGCATGACCGAAATGCTGATTCACCTTGTCGCCGCCTCTGGTGGCAACCGCGACCCGTGCCTTCGGCACTCCGGTCTGAATGCGTCTGGCCTGTTTGGCTAAGACACGCTCGCGGATCTTGATGTCCAGCTCACTCTGGAACATCGCCCGGGCTTCTTCATTAATGACCGGCTCAGCCTCCATCGCCTCCAGCGGGAAATCGGGATTGCGGTCCTGGCCCAGCAGCCCGATCGCATCGGCCCGGCATTGCCGGCAGTGACGCATCACCTTCATCCCCCCGCGGCCCAGCTGCTCCTGCAAATTAAGCAATTCCTTAGGACGGGGTGCCTTACGGCCATCCGCTTCATACTGGCTGCCCGGCGCGATAATAAGAGGTGTTACATTGTGCAGCGTAGCCCCGAGCTCTTTTACCCGCGCTGACACTGCAGTCAGATGATGATCGTTAATCCCCGGAATCATAATGGAATTCACTTTGACCAGAATCCCCAGCTTCGCCAGCATTTCAAGTCCCAGTAATTGACGGCTGATCAGCAGCTCGGCTGCCTCTCTGCCTTCGTACCGGACCCCTTCATCGGACACCCAGGGATAAATCGCCTGGCCGACATCAGGGTCGATCGCGTTGATGGTGATCGTGACATGGCGGATGCCCAGCTCCATAATCTCATCCACATGCCGGTACAGCGTGAGTCCGTTAGTGCTGAGACAGAGGGAGACATCAGGCACATGCTTCCTGACCCGGGCGAAGGTATCGAAGGTCTGCTCCGGGTTCGCCAGCGGATCTCCGGGTCCGGCCACCCCCACCACTGAGAGCTGCATCAGCTGGGCGGCAACTCCCCGCACCTTGCGTTCCGCCAGCTCCGGAGTAAGCACCTCACTGACCACGCCCGGCCTGCTCTCATTCACACAGTCGAACTTGCGGTTACAGTAATTGCACTGGATGTTACAGGCGGGAGCAACCGGGATGTGCATCCGGGCATAAAACCGGTGGGCCTCCTCGCTGTAGCAAGGGTGGCGGCTAATCTCCTCCTCCACTTCACTTGATAGACATGACGGCTGCATCATTTCCCACCTCCTGAAAGTTTTACGGAGCATTTGCTCCTTGAAACCACTTCGCAGTAAAACTTGCTTCGAAAGCATACGCTAAGTTTTGTAAGCTAAGCTTCTCTGCACATTCTGCGTACAAAACTCGCTTCGGAAGCATTAACTTAAGTTTTACGGAGTATTTACTCCTTGAAACCACTTCGCAGTAAAACTTGCTTCGAAAGCATACGCTAAGTTTTGTAAGCTAGGCTTCTCTGCGCATTCTGCGTACAAAACTCGCTTCGGAAGCACTAACTTAAGTTTTGCGTTTCAAATGGCCTTTGATTTGGTTAATGTTATTTTATCTAACATCTAACTTACTTGGCCGCTTTAATTAGTCTCATCATATTTTCATTACCGGGGATCGTCAATTAGTCCAACGTTTATTTCGTCCTTTATTTCCTTTTGTTTGCAGTTTCGCCATATGATATGTTAACTTATATGACTTAAACTTATCATGTTTCCGTTTTCAGGCCTGTCATTTCTATTGATAGTTGTTCTCACAAAAACATTGACAACGCCTCTTAACTCGGATATGATACTTTTAGTCAGAAACGAATCACCTAAAATTTCATATAATCCCGTAAAGGGGAGTAGCTGTTAGATAAAATCGTCAATACGAGAATGTGAGGATGTTCTCCGGTTTTATCGGCAATAGATTATTGTTAGCGAGACCTTTACCAACCAGGTTACCTTTATTCCAAAGGCTAATCTGTTTGGTAAAGGTCTTTTTTATATATATTTTTGGTTAAACTAATGGTATCACCGTTAGTTTCTCAAAAAAGCAGCTAAACCCACTTGAGGAGGAAACAGCAATGGATTGGGGATTACTATTAGAATACGGATGGGTATTGCTCGTTCTCGTAGCACTGGAAGGGCTGCTTGCCGCAGACAACGCACTTGTACTCGCAATTATGGTTAAGCATCTTCCTGATGAGGAACGTAAGAAGGCATTGTTCTACGGATTGGCCGGAGCGTTTGTGTTCCGGTTCGGATCGCTGTTCGTCATCTCCTATCTGGTAGACATCTGGCAGGTACAAGCCATCGGTGCGCTATATCTGTTATTTATCGCGGGGAATCACATCTTCCGAAAAGTGTTATTCGCTAAGCCGGTCACGGAAGACGCCGCTGAAAGCGGAAGCCCTGGAGCTGTAAATAAGAAGAAAGCCAGCTTCTGGTTCACCGTACTTAAGGTCGAAGTAGCTGATATTGCCTTTGCCGTAGACTCCATCCTCGCAGCCGTAGCCTTGGCCGTCGCTCTTCCGGCAAGTGGTATCGGCAACATCGGCGGACTCGACGGCGGACAGTTCCTTGTAATCTTCGCAGGCGGCTTCATTGGTCTCGTCATTATGCGGTTCGCTGCTTCCTTCTTCGTTAAGCTTCTTCACACCCGTCCGGGTCTTGAGGTGGCTGCCTTCTTTATCGTCGGCTGGGTAGGGGTTAAGCTCGCTGTCATCACTCTGGCCCACCCTGCTCTGGGTGTATTGTCCGAAGACTTCGCACACAGCACCTGGTGGAAACTGACCTTCTATGTAGTTCTGATCATCATTGCAGCTACAGGCTGGTTCATGAGCAGTGTCAAGACCGAAGAGAATATCGGCGAGAACCCGGTCAAGGAAGTCGATAAGCAGCTCGGTAAATAATCTATATTAGAAAGAAAAGCTCTATAAGATGCCCTTAAGATTAGAACTCAAAGCTTGGTCGTCGCTGCGGTGAACATTTGGACTTCCGGCCGCTATTGTATTTGAATTTCCTGATTGAAACCGCTGCTCGCGGTAGAAATCCAAATACAGCTTTTGCTTACGATGCGAGCTTTCCTTCGGAAAGCTTTCAGGCGGTCGCTTCCGCTCCTACAGTTCCAAATTTCCCCTCCGTTTCTTTTTGCTTTTTGTTAATTCTTTAGTGCGTCTTATATAGTCCATAAAAAAGAAATCGCCCCTTTGGGATGGATGGTCGATCTTCCATCTTACCAAAAGGGCGATTTCTTTTTGAGTTTTTGAAACTTAGATGTATTGTATACCGCTTAAACAGCGGAGAGGACGGAACGATTGTGTAGAAGCGGCAGCGGTCGCCTTGGTCTCCGGATTTTCACCACATAGGGGAATAAAAAAAATCTGGAGACCACAGCGATTGGAACAACGGTCCGTTCGCGCAGCGTCCACCCAAGCGCTCACGTTGCTCCCACTCAAACACTATCTCCGCCACTTCATGAATCTGTAATCCAGCACATCCACCAGCAGGAACAGCACGAACCCCACCAGACTGAACAGCATAATTCCGGCATACATCTCAGGGTAGTCCAGCCGCAGCCAGGCATCCATGATAAAGAAGCCCATACCATGCTCCGTACCGTAGATTTCGGTGAAAAAGAGTACGGATATCGCTGTGCCCAGCGAAATACGAATCGTACTGAGGATCACCGATAAAGCGCCGGGAAGCGTCACATTCCAGAATTTCTGCATCGTGCTTGCACCAATACTCGTCAGGACATCATAAGTACTTTCAGGGATAGCCTTCACACCGTCACGTACCGAGATAATGACCTGGAACAGCAGGATCAGCATAATCATCAGCACCTTGGAGGTTTCTCCGAGGCCGAAGAAGAGCATGACTACCGGCAAGAGCGCAATTTTGGGAATCGGATAGGTCAGATAAACGACCGGGTCCAGTACCCGGTTCCAGAAAGGAGAGCGGCCCATCAGCAGACCGGCCAGTAAACCGAGCAGCAGAGCCAGCAGCACACCTTCAGTGATCCGCATCAGACTGTAGCCGACATTCAGCGCCACATCACGGGCCCCCAGCTGAAGCATTGCCTTATAGACCGCACCCGGGCTGGGCAGAATCGCGTGATTCATGAGCAGATATGCGACATACCAGAGCGCATTCATTCCGGCAAAAACGAGCAGCAAGCGCAGAATGTGAATAATATGCCGTCGTTTTACCATTTCTCCATCATTACCTTTCGGATTCTCTTGGACTGCATAAAGTACTCATCGCTCTCCCGCTTCTCGGAATGCTTCATTGCAAATACAGCAGCATTATCAAGAATCTCCGGCGGCTCCTGCTGTCCCGGCAGCATGATGATAATCTTCTGCCCCAGGAGAATCGCCTCCTCCACATCGTGGGTGACGAACAGCGTGGTCGCCGGATGCGCCTGCCAGTTGTCGATAAAAATCTGCTGCAGCCCTTCCCGCGTAATGGCATCCAGCGCCGAGAACGGCTCATCCAGCAGCAGAAGGGTCGGCAGAATGGCAAAGGCGCGGGCAATGGCTACCCGCTGCTGCTGACCGCCGCTCAGCGAGAGCGGAAACCGGCCAGCGAGCTGGGCAATCCCCATGGATTCAAGCCAGTGCAAAATTTGCCGGTCCTGCTCCCGGCGATTATGCCCTGCCCCGCCCGGACGGGCGATCCGCATCGCAATCCGGATGTTGTCACGGACCGTCTTCCAGGGCAGCAGGCCATAATTCTGCGGCACGAGCCCGATCAGGGTCTCCTTCTCATGGACAGATCTGCCATTGAAGAGCAGCTCCCCCTCATAACCGGGCAGCAGGCCGGCAATCGCCCGCAGCAGCGTGGATTTGCCGCTGCCCGAGGGGCCGATCACCGTATAAATCCCGTGCTCCGGCAGGGTCAGGCTCATCTCACCCAGAGCCAGCTGCCCGTTCTGATAAGCTACATGGAGCTGATTAATGCGGAGACCGCTATTTTTTAAACTGGACATCGGAGATCACATCTTCAGCCGATAGCGTTTTGGTCAGCAGTCCTTTTTCACGGGCCCAGGCAAAAGCAGCCTCCACTTCCTTCACATCCACCTGGTTCGCAGGCAGATACTCCGGCACCTTAATCTCATTCTTCAGCGTATCCGGATAGCCCACTTCCTTAATAATCAGGTCGATATATTCCGCTTGGTCATGCGTCTTCATATAATCAACTGCCTCATCATAAGCGGCGTACATATCGCGGATTCCCTGACCCTTGGCATCAATGGCACTCTGCGGAAAAGCCAGCACAAACGGATTGATCCCCGCACTATGGGTGGAGCTGAGAACGCGCAGACCGGCAGTACGGCCCATGGTTACAAAAGGCTCCGGCAAAACAGCCGCATCCGCCTTATTGTTCTTAAGCAGTTCCAGACGTGTTGGAATCTGCGGCACTTCCGTTACAGTAATATCGGCTTCTGTCAGGCCTGCCTGCTTCAGCATCATGGCGACGGTATACTGGGTAGAGGTATTCTTGGACAGAATGACGGTTTTTCCCTTCAGATCCTTTACCTCTTTGACTTCATCATTTCCGGTCAGCAGGTCGAATTCACCTGTGGTGGTGCTGGTGATTTTGACATCGAGTCCTGCTTCATTATAGATCGAGATCGCCACCAGATCCGCACTGAGGCCATCTACCTTACCCGCTTGAAAAGCCACATCACGATCCTTCGCACTCTTGAAGGTCTGGATATCCAGGTTCACATGATGCTTCTGATCAAATCCCTGCTCATGGGCAATAATAAAAGGAATTGCATCGATGGATGGCAGTAATCCCAACGATATCGTAACAGCCTCAGCAGGTGCAGCAGCTCCTGTATTAGTATCCTTGGCATTTCCTGCCTGATTTACGCTACCGCATCCCGCCGCTACCACACTGACAGCAGCGGACAGCACGACTAGCTTCATAAGGTGTTTCCAGTTTCTTGTCTTCATGAATCTTAATTCCCCCATCTCTTATCGGTTACGCTTCATGCGAATTTATTCACATACATAGTACACCCATTGTCCTATTTTGTATATTTATAAATTTAAATATCAGTTCTCTAATGTCCAATATGTTCATGGAATTCTTTTTACAGCAGCACCCAATAATGACGCAAATATGCTATAATGACCTGTACCTATTCCGCAGGTATCCCCCCTCAAGCAGCAGTCCTATTCCAACCCTATCTAAGGAGCTGTGCCCTATGAGCGATGTAATTCTCCAGCAGATTCTTGCCGAGCTGCAAGGAGTAAAGTCTGAAATTAACGGAATGAAGACCGAAATTTCAGGAATGAAGACCGAAATTTCAGGAATGAAGACCGAAATCTCAGGAATGAAGACCGAAATCTCAGGAATGAAGACCGAAATCTCAGGTATCAAGTCAGATGTTAACAATCTTAAGTCAGAATTCGCTGCATTTAAGTCTGAAATTGTTGGCGAGTTGGTTATCATCAAGGATGAAATTGAAAACATCAAGGCCGACATTTTTACCATCAAGGCTGACATTGAAAGCATCAAGGAAGATACGAAGCTAATCCCGCTTATTCAACAGGCGGTGTCCGAAGTCAATACTGAAGTCGTTGCCGGCCGGGATTCTCTGGAGCGGATCGACCGAAGTCTAAGAGGACACGACGCCACGCTCGATATCCTGGCCCGGCGTTCTATAGATCAGGAAGCTGAATTAAAACGGTTAGCTGCTTCTGCATAAAATCCTGCCCCCAAGCGACCACCCTCCGGCGGCCGCTTTTTTGTTGCCTGCATAAAGTCCACCATACAAGGACATTGTTCTCTTATACAAATACAATCCCAGTTATGACAACATTATTCCTTATTTATTTGTCTTTAACAGGCGGACATTTGATTGCTTTATTCATTATATATGTTATAATGAAAGCGTAACCAAACGAGATGTCCCAGAGGTTCATTACCGTATTTCATCGCCAAGGAGGATGAATGCAATGCTGGCAGGAATTAAGGAACTGAAGAATTGGGTAACCGGGATGTGGCAGCCGGGCATGCCTTCCGGAGAAGAAGATTACCGGAAGATGGAATATAGCGCACATCGCCATCTACACACACCGCCAACGCCAAGCCCGCTAACTTACGAGCAGGAATCACGCATCAAGACTGTCAAATTTCACTAATTTCCAATTAGATGTATATATAGAATACCCTTCACCTATTAGGTTAAGGCCGCTAAGGAACGGGAGCATCCCGGTTCAGGCGGCCTTTTATTTGTTGCACTTGATTCATTATCTTGCAAACCACCGCAGGATCGTCTGTGCCGCTTCCTGATAGCGCTGTCCTACGAGAAGTCCGGTATGAGTGGTGCCCCAAAGACCTGCGTAGGCTGCGCGGAAATACGCTGCATTGGCTCTGCCCCGACGCTCATCATCATCACTGTTAACCGCATGAATCACCAGACAAGGGCAAGTGATGGACCCGCTGTCAACGGATACCCCTGCTGCCCCGAAATGATAAGAAAAAGTTTGAAATGCCTTGCCGGACTCCATCGTCAGGTATTTACGCTGAAACGCTATGTCTTCTGCCGTCTCATCCAGGCTGGTCTCCTCTTCGCGAACCGGAGCGGGTACTACGTTACCCGGTAATGTCTTGACGATATCCATATAAGGAACCTCCTCATGTACCTCTCTGCATAGACTTGAATCAATCAGTACAAGTCCGGCCAGCCCGGCTGTCTCCGCCACCTTCTGGCTAAGAATCCCGCCCATGCTGAACCCGATCAGGGCAGGAGTAACTCCGCATTCAGCCTGGATCGCCTGCACTACTTCATGGATATCCTCCAAATAATCTTCAAAGGTAATCTGCGTCATATCCAGCACCCGGCTCCGGTAATGACTTCGCAGATTCATCACATAACAGGTCCAGCCTTCGCTAATGAAATGGGGAATATACTTGCTCCACATC
The DNA here is from genome assembly GCF_038002225.1 of Paenibacillus sp. FSL R7-0204. Taxonomy (NCBI): domain Bacteria; kingdom Bacillati; phylum Bacillota; class Bacilli; order Caryophanales; family Paenibacillaceae; genus Paenibacillus; species Paenibacillus sp. FSL R7-0204. The sequence continues at coordinate 1,693,169 of NZ_JBBOCA010000001.1, read as the reverse complement.
CAGCTTCCGGTATACGCACCATGCACAAACAGCAAGGGTACCTTTTTCTCCTGTTCCTGGCCTTCCCTCGCCTCTTCTCCCTTATAAATCTCCAGATACAGATCGTGCTCACCGACATCTCTCTCTGTATGCGGCGGTAACTCATCAGTGTAGTCTCTCATTATAATGTCCTTTCCATAATTAGTTTGATATCAAACTATTACACAATTTTTTTTAGAAATTATGATTGATTTTCATTAAAATCGTCAGCAAAATCGTCTGCTCTTCTTCCGTGATATCGCGGTAGAACTGCTTCAGTATCGCAGAAGAGACCGATTCAAATACCGGCTCCAGCTCCTTCCCTTTCCCGGTTAGAGTAACGTATACGTACCGGGTGTCCTCCTGATCCCTCTCCTTCGTAACCAGCCCCAGCCGGACCAGCTTATCCACAAGTGCTGTAACTGTAGATTTGTCCTTGTGAATATGCGCCGAGAGCTCGGCCATGGTGAGTCTGTGCTTAGACAGCAGCGCATACAGAATATCCCCGTGTGAGGTGGCAATTCCGTCTACTCCCTGCTTAGCCATCTCTTGTACGATGAACCGGTTAACCTTCTCGCGGATCTTGGATATAAGTGAAATAGCATCTCTGGTTTCCATACAGGGATTATAGTTTGATATCAAACCATTGTCAATCACATGAAACTCCATTGGAGCCGTCAAAAATAAAAAATATGGGATAGATCACCCTAGCTATTCGTAAGACGCTGATTCCGGCGCAGCATTCTCTAAAAGCACTATAGCCTCACCTTGCTGCTGTCTCATTCTGATATTGGCCCTGCCCCATGAACACATGACATCGATGATTTCATTGGCTGTAATTCCATATTCCGTTATATAATATTCCACTTTGGGCGGCATTTGGCTATAGACCACTCTGCCGATGATCCCGTCCCGTTCCAGCTCGCGAAGCTGCTGGATCAGGACCTTTTGCGAGATACCTGGGATATTGCGCTGTAATTCGCTTGTCCTTTTCTCGCCCGACATTAAATTACATATGATCAACGATTTCCATTTGCCGCCGAGAATTTCAAGCGTTGCTTCTATGCCTAAATGATATTGCTTCATACCTGCCACCTCATTCACACCAAATTAACTTTATCTTATCGCATCTCATGATTTCTATCATGCCACAGATCCCGCAGAAGGCCCATGCACACCTGGAGGTAACCTGGTTACTTCATTGTGTGTATTTACATTTTCAGGAACTTACAAAATAATAGAAACAGCTGCACAACACAAATTATACACCGGAAAGGTGATCCATAATGACAACCCTGGTAATCCTGGCGCACCCCGATATAGAGGCTTCAAGAGTGAACCGGAGATGGAGACACGAGCTGCTGCTGCATCCGAAGGACATTACGGTCCATGAGCTCTACAAGGAGTACCCGGACTGGAGCATCGATGTTCCGCGGGAGCAACGTTTATTGGAGGCGCACGACCTGATTATTTTCCAATTCCCCTTATACTGGTACAGCTACCCCCCGCTACTGAAAAAATGGCTGGACGATGTATTCACTCACGGCTGGGCTTATGGCTCGAGCGGTAACAAGCTGAAGGGTAAGAAGTTGGGCATAGCTATGACCATCGGCGATAAAAAGGAAAACTACCTGCCTGCCGGCTCTGTTTCTTTTACAGTAGATCAGATCATCGCCCCGTTCCAGGCCAGTGCCATCCATGTCGGCGCAACCGCCCTGCCTTACTTCGCCGTGTTCGGCGCTTCCTTCCAGGCGAGTGACGATGTTATTAATCAGAGTGCCGTGGATTATCTGGAGTATATTATTGGGAATAGCTAGGGCAGTGGAGAAACCTCCCCCTATAATACTTTTTCTGAAAATCATGCTCCACATGCAACATCCCCCTGCTCATCCCGGCCATAATCCCAAAGTGTTGTTTTATACAACAACTCTAGCAAATTGCTAGAGTTCCAGGTCATAGTACCGTATCCAGCTCAACCCAGTATCTGTAATCCGTAATGAACTTCAGATCATTAACGGTAAAGTCCTTTACTTTGGCGGTGATCAGATCTACTTTTTTGATATTTGACATAGTACCTCCCAGCAAGTTACATTTTTCCGTTCACTATATAGAGACTCTATAAAGTATGCTATTCCCGCTTCTTCCCCACTGCGCCAAGATAGATCACAAATTCTTCATCCCCGTCCAGCGCCAAAATCCCATCAATCAGCTTCTGGTCATAGATCCCGATAGCGCAGGCGCCTGCTCCGATCGATTCACTGGCTAAGTACAGGTTCTGGCAGACATGTCCAACATCGATGAGGATTTTTTTGTGGGCTGAAATATCATACTTCCATTCAGAACGGTACGGTGTGGTACTCCAGACGAACAGCACAGAAGCCTTGCGTGCAAAGTTAGGGACAAACGGCTGATCCAGCGTAATGGCATCAATCTTCTGCTCCAGCCCGTCCAATTCAAACATAAACAAGAGCTTATGCTCCACAGGAAGGTATCTGTAAATCCCCTGCCGGATGCCTTCTACCCGCATAATCATAAGGTAGGTCTCAAAGGTGTGTGTCGCGCCACTGCAGGGCACAGTCCGCAGCGTAAGCCCGTTCTTGTTCATTCCCGTAATCCCCTGGGTGGCCCACAATAAATAAGACAGCTCCTCCAGACTCAAAGTGTCCGCAGAATAGAAGCGTGTACTTCTTCTCTGCTCTATACAGTCAAATATACTCTCTTTACTCACTGCATCTCTACTAACCTTTGGCAGATCAATAATTAGTGATTCCGCATGAAATGACTTCACAATCGGCGGTTGTGCAATGCCCTTAATCTTGTCTGTTTTAATCTGCTTGAATTCATGAAAATTGGATTTCAGAAAATTTCGTTGTTGTTCATATCTGCTCATTACATTTCCTCCCGGATTACCTTAATAGCTATAATTTATCATTTGATAAAATTCAGACGGTGATCTAGCTCACTCTTCCGTTGTTTTCGCACATAAACAAAAAACCTCCCCTTACCCCGAAGGGGAATGGAAGGCTTACACGTATTGTCATTAGAGTATGGCGGCAATATTTCCAGCATTACGTTTGATTTTTGTACGGTACTATCCATTAATCAGGATCAATAAGCGCTTAAATTACCACCTTATCCGCCAAAATCAGCCGGTATCCGTTCTTGCCCTCCCTGGAGGCAAGTCCCCAGGCCTCGGCTGCCATCCAGGCCGGATCACTCCCCAGCCGGACCTTGAAGGCCTGAGCGGCTTCGGCCCGCTTACTCAGTTCTTCATCGGCTCCGGGTTCCGTCGTCCCGGCAATCTTCCGCCGCAAGGCTCTCCACAGTGCTACATCCGCCAGGGCTCTTTGCAGCCAGGGTCCTGCTTCCGTCTGGAACTTGGAATTCTCCATTTCAAGTAACCGGCAGGAGACGCTCTCCAGGCGGTCGAAATACGCGTCTAGCCCGCAGATATCCTTACTGTGCGCAGCCTCTTTCAATTCCTCATATCCGCCGCTATAGAGCTGGCTGTTCAGATTCTGGCGGCAGAAGAACATCATATCCTCAGCCAGCTCTCCGGCGAATTCCCGGACCGACAGCTCCCAGGAGAGCTCCGGCATATAACGCTCACTGTTCCACATATAGTGGGCCAGGGTGTTCAGTGTAATCTTGGAGCATTCCCACTGAACCATCGGGTTCGCTACCACGGCCTGATGTCCGGTCTGCCCCAGCCGCGAATAACGGCCGCGAACCGGGTCCAGAAACAGCCGGTCGTAGTCGGCATCATTGACGGGGATGTTGTCCCACAGCCACAGCTCATGTCCGTAATAGCTGTAGTTATCTCCTGCATTCCTGCTGCCGACCTGCCGGGCAAAGACGGCAGAGCCGGTCCAGAAGATCTTGATGTCTGGATGCAGCTTCTCGCGGATATCCCGCTTATATTCGGTATCCCAGAAGGACCAGTACTCAGAGGGGCACATCACCAGCGTAACCTTCTGCAATTGACGGCTTAAATAGTCGTAGACACGGTTGGCCACATAAGCATGCGCCAGTCCGGAGCGCTCCAGGTAATGAAGGTTCTCCCCGGACAAGGCGTAGTCGATGTCATCCATCAGCAGGGCGAAATGCCGGACACCAATAGCGATCATCGCGCTCAGCTTCGCCTCCAGACTGGCAAAATCATCCCTACTACGAAACTGCAGATCCTTCCCCGGACTAATGCAATAATAGAAGTCCACCAGCTGCGTATCACATTCCTGCTTCAGCTCACGAATCTGCTCGAACAGATTCTCAGGATAAGGCTCACGCCATAGCTCGCGGTGATAGGGATCATCCTTGGGAGCGTGCATGAAGGTATTCATCCGGTGAGCTGCCAGATAGCGCACCGCATCCTTCCGGTCCTCCCAGCTCCACGGCGTGCCATAGAAGCCTTCAATAATGCCGCGGACCGGAAAAGAAGGCTCATCGTGAATGGTCGCCACAGGCAACCGGCACTTGCCTTCACCTACGCTCAGCAGCCGGTGCAGAGCATCCATTCCATACCGTAGTCCCCTCTTATTGGAGGCAGCTATGGTAACTGTGCCGTCCTTACGGATATCCAGCAGATAGCCATCCGCCTTAAGCAATCCCTCGTATTCCAGCTCCAGCTTGATATTGCCAGGATCAGGTGCTTCCTCATTTTCTCCACACGGCTCAAGGATCACAATCGGGCCTTCGGCGGCAAGCGGCCACTCCCACTTCTGGATCATGGAGAACTTTGAAGTCAGCTCGATTCTCAACTGCTGCCCTTCCACCACCAACTCTTCACCCTGATCGTAATAGTCCCGAAAGTAATACTGCCGTTCTTTTAGCGGCATGTTCATATGCATACCTCCTTAATCCGTAACCTTCACATTTCCAAACACAGCCTTGTTCCGCGAGTCATTCCCGGGATTGCTAAGGGCAATCCCGATATACACCTTGCTTTTCATCGGGATCTGAATGGTTCCGACCGTCTGCCAGCTGCTCCCATTTGCCGAAATCGACCCTTTGAACGTATTGCCGGTTCTAGTCAGCTTCAGCCATTTCGGAGCTGAGGCAGTTGCCGTATGATCGGCCATAGTTCCCGCCGTTTCTGAACGATACTGGAAGGTGGCCCCATTCGAGGGGGTAAGCATCATATCCGCGTGCTTGGAATTATGGCTCAGGGACTCCCGGATCATAATGCCGGCCTTGGCCCAGCCGTCCAGCCAGCTGGTGGACTGCACCTTAACCACAATCTCCGCATTGCCGCTCACGGGCTGATAGATATAATTCAACTGATCCCCATTGCCCCAAATATCCGTAGAGCTGCTGCTGAGTGTAAATTGCTTGTTGGAAGCATTGTAGGTGGCGTTCCCCGGCATGGAACCAATATTCCGCGCTTTCCATACCGCAGGAAGCTGGGCCGGATAGTCCTGCTCGACCGGAGGCGTCCAGCCTGGCGCCGGCCAGGTCTCACGTTCATGGATATTCGCCAGCTCATCTTCCGGCCAGGCTCCATAGGCGAAGAACGACAGGCGCTTCACGTCCGGATAATTCTCGCGGATACCTTTGTAGACCTCCTGATATTGATCATCGGTCCAGTCATTATCCAGGGTGGCTACGATGTCCGCATTACTGCCGCTAATCCGGTCGCTCGTATCCTTCAGGATGCCGTAGGAAGTGCTGTATACCCAATCACTGTTGAACTCCCAGTCATCGAAATACGCCATCGGTGCGATGAAGTCGATCTCATCCTTGAACTTGGCTACATTCTGTCCAACCTCGGTAAATTCCGGCGGCAAAATATACACACCGAGCTGCACATCCGGATTCGAAGATTCGGAAATATCCTCACGGATATCGCCAACATACTGTCCAATTTGCTCGGTTCTCCATTCATTCCACTGCTGACGCTGCGGCGAATCTGTATCGAAGTCAATGCTTAGCGGGGAATATCCGAACTGCGCCTGATACTTCGCGACCGTGTAGTCACTGACGTCCATGTTGTAATTGTCGAAGCGTATCCAGTCCAGCACAACACCGTCAACATCATAATTCTCGATCACTTCCTGAATAATCGAACGCTCATATTGCTGCACTTCATGGTGAATCGGATTGACGAAATATTCGTTACCGTTAGCCCCTGTAAACGGAGTCTGAACCCCGTCAACCAGCGCCTGCATCTGCCATTCATCATGCGCGAGGAAGGCCTGCTGGTCATGGAACTGGGGAATCCAGGCATGAACCTTGATTCCTGCAGCATGGGCTGCCGTAATGACCGCCTGCAGGGCATCGAAATTCTGGTAGCCCTGGGCAATGGGGGCGATATCACTCTGATAAAATACACTGCCGGACGGAACCTCATCATCTTCATCCTGCTTCACGTTCATACTGATGACATCGACCCCGTAGCTGGTGGACAGACTGATGAAATTCTGGACATCCGCCAGGTTCTTGAACTGATTCACCGTCCGTACAATCACTTCCGTTTCAAAAGGGGGGTTACTCTGCTCCTCGGCCTGGACCGGCAGAGGAAGGGAACCCCCCGCTACCGAAGAAACCAACACGATACCTAGTACTGCCATGAACCTCGATCTCAGTGCAAATGTCATAATCTCGCCTCCGCTTTATTCTTATTTAACTTCTAACAAGAGTTATTTCGTAGCGTTGATTTTCTTAACATTTTCCTGCCATTTTTCAGTTCTGAACTCCAGCAGCTTATCCAGCCCGGCTTTGGCGGTGTTCTTTCTGGCGGTATCCAGTGCTGCCAGCACCTCTTCGTCCGACTTCGCCTGAACCATCTGGGCATAAGCAAGGGTATAGATATCCGCGACATTCTGTGCAATGATGCCGGTCTCCGTATCCGGTAGAGGATCAGTATTTACGAATTGTGTAATGTCCAGCGCAGTTTTCCAGGTCACGGTGGACTGCGCCACAGTCTCCCATGACTTCTGATTCGCGGAGAGCAGCGCCTCGAGGCTCATTTTGGCCGTATCAATGAAGGTTGTATTTCCCGCCCAATTGAAATCCTCGAATTTCCGCATCGTATCCGTACGCTCGTTAGCAGGCGTTGTCTTGTATTTCTCATTCGGGATCGGTGCTCCGTCAGCATCCTCTTCATCCCAGTACAAGCCCTTAGGGCCGAAGAACAGCACCTTCTGTCCCTCCGGACCCGTAATCCAGTCAAAATAAGCGAAGATAGCCTCCGGGTCCTTGGCTTGTTTGGTAATGACACTGACGTTCCAGCCCAGCGTCTCAAAGCCGCTTACAAACACTTTGGTCTTGTCTATACCGGCTTTGTGTACCGGCCAGATAATTTCATAACCGCTGTCCGGATGGCTTGCCGTCAATGCCCGGTGTCCCTCGGCCCCATACGTAGTGATATTGGATTCCACCATGACTGCTACCCGGCCGGTATTGACCTTTTCCTTGACCGCATCCTGGGTTTGCTGCAGCGCATCCTGCGTAATCAGGCGCTCACGGTACAGCTTATTGATATACAGCACCATCTCCTCGTAAGCGGGATCGTCCAGGATAGAGGTCAGCTTGTCGCCATCCGGATAACCCATGAGTGTAACGAACTTGCTGGTAGCGTTCTCCCTGAAGCCGCCATACATAATTTCCAGACCTGCCCCCTTCTCCCCAACCTCCAGAGGGACTACATCCGGATACTTGTCTTGCACAAGGACCAAATATTGATACAAGTCATCAAAGGTCTCCAGCGCTGGCCGGCCGAGTGCGTTATAGATATCCTTATTCACCATCCATCCGCCGTTGCCGAATTGCCCGGAGGTATACCAGTTCGGGATTTGATAGATTTTCCCGTCCTCTGAACGGAGCAGATTCTGGGTCGATTCCTTCACATATTTCTTGAAGTTCGGATATTTCTCATAGTAATCATCCAGCGCAACGAGCTGCCCTGCCTGCACTAGCCGTTCTACCGAGGACCCCCGGTCCGTAAAAATGACATCCGGCAAATCACCGCCGACGATCATCGTATTCAGCTTTTCTCCGGCCGCTCCTCCGGATTGGATCGGTTCAACCGTAACCTTGCGGTTCTCCTGAATCCACTTCGTCGCCTCATTCTCCCCCCATGGTGATGTCGTGAGCCAGTCGTAGTTGCCATAGAAGCTGAAGGTGACAGGCTTGATCCCGCTGCCGTCATCTGTAGCGGCCTCGGTATTCAGATTGTTCTGTGAAGTGTCAGAATTCCCCCCTCCGCTACAGGCAGCGAGCAGCAGCACCAGCGAAGTCAGCAACAGAGCTATCCATGTTAGGCGTTTGCGCATTCTTTTTCCTTCTTTCTACGTAAGATGGGGACTGCTATTCTTTCAATGAACCGACCATCACGCCCTTCACAAAGTACTTCTGGAGAAAAGGGTAGGTCAGGATAATCGGAATAGTAGCGATCATCATCGTAGCCATAGTCAGTGACTTCGTGGTAATCGTCCGATTCCGGTTCATATGATCCAGCGCGATCGCATTCGAGGAGCCAATCTGGGTCATGATGTTGGAGTTCATTACCTGCCGCAGCAGCGTCTGTATAGGCAGCAGGCGATCCTCGGTAATGTAGATCGCTCCCGTAAACCAGTCATTCCAGTAACCGACTGCGGTGAATAAGGCTATCGTAGCCAGCACCGGGCCGGAGACGGGAATCACGATCCGGAAGAAAATGCCGTAGTTGCTGCAGCCGTCGATTTTGGCGGATTCCTCCAGTCCCTCAGGCAGAGCATTGAAGAAGGTGCGGATGACAATCATGTTCCAGACGCTGATGATGCCGGGGATAATCAGCACCCAAAAGGTATCCAGCATCCCCAAAGAACGGATGAGTAAATAACTGGGGATAAGCCCTCCGCTGAAGAACATCGTAATCATGAAAAACACCATGTATTGCTTGCGGAAAAGTAAGGTCTTCTTGGACATGCCGTAAGCTAGCAAGGCCGTAAAGAATACGGATAATGCTGTGCCGCAGAGCGTTCTGAGAATGGTGATCAGAAACGAATTCAGCAGGCGGTCATCCTGAAACACAATATAATAATTTTCCAGGGTAAAGGCTCTCGGCCACAAGGTTACACCGCCGAGCGCCGTATCGCTCCCCAGATTAAAGGAAATGACGAGCGCGTTCCAAAACGGGTACAGCATGAGTAGCGCCAGCAATGCCAAAAGGATATAAATACTCCGCTGCATCATTTTGTCGCCCAGGCTTAGTCTCATTGTTCGGCCCTCCTAAAAGGTTTATGGAGCATTGTTGTGGTATCTACCAGAGACTTACATCTGCCCGGCGGGCGATTTTGTTAGCCGTTACCAGCAGAATGACACTGATTACCGCTTTGAACAGCCCTACCGCTGTCGCATAAGAGAATCTGGCATTTAATATCCCGACGCGGTACACATAGGTATCGATAACATCGGAGTAGGGCCTGAGGATTGGATTGGTTGCAAGCAGCAGAATATCCTCGAAGCCCGCACTGAGCAGACCGCCGATGGCAAGAATCATAAAGATGACGATAATGGGGGTAATGCTGGGGAGTGTAATCAGGTGAATTTGCTTAAACCGGCTTGCTCCGTCTATGGATGCAGCCTCATACAGGGTCGGATCAATGCCGGCAATCGCCGCCAGATAGACAATACTTCCGAATCCGACTTCCTTCCACACATTTACACTTACCAGAATAGACCAGAAGTATTTGGGTACCGCAAGGAAGTTAACCGGCTCCTGGACCAGATTGAACCGCTCCAGCAGATAGTTCACCGTTCCGTTATCAACGGATAACAGCGAAAATACGAAACCGGATACAATAACCCAGGACAGGAAATAAGGTAAGTAGCTGACGGTCTGGATCACGCGCTTGAAGCCCATATGCCCGACTTCATTCAGCATCAGCGCAAGCAGTATCGGGGCAGGAAAAGAGATAATCAATTTTAACAGGCTAATTACAAGGGTGTTACGCATCACATTCCAGAACTCCGGCGCTTCGAAGAACATTCTGAATTGCATCCATCCCACCCAGGGGCTATTCATCATGCCGCCGAAAATATCGTATTGCTGGAACGCCATAACCACGCCATACATCGGAATGTAACTGAAAATGAATACAAAGATAATTCCCGGCCAAACCATAGACTGCAAATCCAATTGACTGTTAAATTTCTTCCACCTGCTCGGTTTCCCGGCCGTATTCATCCGCTTGACCTCCTCTGGACGATTCTATTGAAATAACGGCAAAAACGGTTTGTTCTTCTCCAGCATTTCATCCAGCAGCTGTTCCGCTACGGTGACCGAAGGCATGAGCGGATGATGAACCATCGCCTGCAGGGCCACATCCCGGTCTCCGTGCACAGCCGCCTCGATCGTAAGACTCTCATATTGCTTGACCGCAGCCAGCAGGCCTCTGACAGACTGGGGCACCTTGCGCAGCGGAATCGGCAGTGGCCCCTGCTTGGTGACCATACAGTTCACCTCAATCGAGGCATCGTCCGGCAGGAAATCAATAATCCCGTTATTCCTTACATTCAGCGTCTGGATATCGCGGGAATCATTATGGATAGAGCGCATCAGCAGCACTGCCGCCTCCGAGTAATAGGCTCCGCCACGCTGTTCCAGCTGCTTCGGCTTCTCCTTCAGCTCCACGTTCCGGTACAGCTCGAATAGCTCCTCCTCCACCTTCTTCACAACTTCAGCGCGTGATCCGGCCGTTGCCGCTGCTTCCTTCTGTTCCGCCAGCATCGCGTCCGTCATATAGTAATAGCTCAGATAATAGGAAGGGATAGCCTTCAGACCGTTCAGAAACCGGTGGTCCCAGGAATCAAACGGCACATTGCTTGCCTTATAGCTCTCAGGGTAATCAATAAGCTCCTGCAGCTTGCTCTTCCCGTCAATCACGACATCGGATACCCAGTGCAGATGGTTGATGCCGACAAACTCCGCATAGATCTTCTCCACGGGAAGCCCGAAGAATTCGGAGAGCCACTTCTGAAATCCGATCGGCGAGTTGCACAGGCCCACGCTTCTAACCGATGAATATTTGTGAACAGCTTCAGTCACCATCCCGGCCGGATTCGTAAAATTCAGCAGCCAGGCATCCGGGGCCAGCTCCTCGATATCCTTGCAAATATCCAGAATAACCGGGATGGTCCGCAGGCCCTTCATCATTCCTCCAGGGCCTGTAGTCTCCTGACCGATGACACCGTACTCAAGCGGAATCAATTCGTCCCACTTGCGTGCTTCAAGCATCCCTACCCGGATCTGCGTGCAGACGAAGTCCGCTCCGGCAATGGCCTCCCGGCGGTCAAGCGTCGCTGCAATGGTAATCGGCAGTCTGGACTCGGCAATCATCCGCTTGCTCAGTTCCGTAATCGTATGTAGCTTCTCTCTTCCTTCTTCAATATCCACCAGCCATATTTCGCGGACAGGAAGCTCCTGGTGGTGCAGGATGATCCCTTCAATTAATTCAGGCGTATACGATGACCCCGCTCCGATAACAACCAGCTTCAATGTTTCCCCCATGATAATTGCTCCTCCTTACCCTGTGATAGATGATCAAGAACCTCCTGATTCACATGCAACCCGCTGCTTTCCATCGCCAGAACGACCGATCCTACAACCGGCTCCCGGGTTAAAATCCTTAATGTGCCGTCCGGGGCCACCTGCTTCACTCTTCGCTCAATGGCCCGGCGGATAATGCCCGCACGGTCTCCCTTGGTCAGCAGGCTGCCTGCAAGCACGATGTCGAAGGACTCCGCCTCCATGGCCAACCGGCGAATAGCCGAGGCAGCCGCCAGACCCAGCTCATCCCCTTGCTTGACCAGCAGCCCGGTGGCCACCGGGTCCCCTTCCTCTGCCGCCTGAAACAGCAGCTCCGCAATTTGGGGAGGCAGATCTCTGAAATGATCGAGGTAATCCTCTCGTAGCTCCGGGACATTGGAATAGCCCAGCAACTGAGTTAAGCGTTCGCTTAGGACCGTCTTCTGTTCTCTTCCGTCATCCGCCCTGAGGACGCTGCGGAAAACCTCCATACTTAAGTCATAGCCGCCGCCGAAATCCCCGAACCGGTAGCCGAAGCCGCCGCATTGATAGGCAGCACCCGCCGGATTTTTGCCGCTGCAGTTCACGCCTGATCCGCAAATCAGCACGATCCCGTAATTCTTCTCTGTCCCTGAACGCAAGGCATTCCAGGTATCGCAGGAAATCTCCGTCCGGGGAAGGCCGAGGCGGCCGATGATGGGCCGTAAAATCCTAAAATCAGCCTCTCTGTCCGCTCCCGCCAATCCGAACCAGGAATAATCCAGTTGCTCCCTGGTCAGCCCGGATGCTGTAATGGCTTCCGATACAGCCTGCTGCAAGCTGTTCTCCGCCTGCTCACGGTTCAGCTGATGATTCCCGTTCCCGCCCTTGCCTGCACCGAGAAGCTTCCCTTGTTCATCTGCAATCATTGCGTAGGTCTTACTGCCCCCTGCATCCACTCCCAAAAAATACTTCACAGATCATTCACTCCTAAATTTCAAGTTAATCGAACAGAAGCGGTAGATTCACGGATGAGAAGCTGAGGAGCAAGCTTCGTTACCGCAGGGGGCATCACCTCCCCATTGATCAGCTTCAGCAGTAAGTCAACGCCGATATTGCCCATCTGCGCCTCTGGCTGTCTGACCGTTGTGAGCCGCGGGTAGAATTCACCGACGAACTGCTGATCATCAAAGCCGACCACGGAGATATCCTGAGGCACCAGAATCCCCTCCTCACGCAGGGCTTGAACAACCCCGAGGGCAATAAAGTCGTCTCCCGAAAAAAATGCTGTCGGCAGCTTATCCTCGCGGACCCATCTCTTCGCCACCTCATAACCGCTGCTTACCGTAAAGCCGCAATATTCCGTGCCAAAGGGCGTTAGTCCCGCTTCATCCAGCGCCTGGACATAACCCCGTTTGCGCTCCGTTACACTCAGGAACTCCGAAGGGCCGCCGATATAGGCAATCAGGGTGTGTCCAAGACTAATCAGGTGTCTTGTTGCTTCATACCCGCCCTGATAGTTATCGACGACAACACTCGGAACATCCTCATGCTCGAACTGGTTATCCAGCAGGACAACCGGGATGTTCTTTCGCTTCAGCTCCTCCACATATTCCTTCTCCTCCAGCGGAGACAGCAGGATAATCCCGTCCACACGGTCCTTCTGGAACAGGAAGTTCACCCCATCATCGTCATTCTCGGCGATGGACAGGGCCAGGAAGTACCCCTGCTCTGCCAGCTTCCGGTTCACTACGCGAATCACCCGGTCATAGAAAGAATCGTTAAAGTTGTTAATCGACATCCCAATGACTCCGGTCTTGCCGCGCACCAGACTCCGCGCCGCTGAATTGGGCTGATAATTCAATTCCTCTATCGCATTCAGCACTTTCTGGCGGTTGCCTTCACGTACAGAGGGTGAATTGTTAAGGACTCTGGATACGGTCACTACAGAGAGCCCCGACTTCTTGGCTACATCATGAATATTCATCTAAGTATCTACGCCTCCACACTCAAAAGTTTAAACGATTTAACTTTAAAAGTAATAAAAAAGATTTACTCAGCACGCCATAACTTACAGCCTGACTGAAAAATCGAACATTGGACGTCAGCTTTGCATTTATTAAAAGTATCAAAACCACCTCAAAAGTTTAAAGGTTTATACTTTACACTAATTTTACAACCAATTCCCCCGGCCGTCAATCCATAAAATGCAGCCGTGCTTAATATTCCGGGAGGTTGGATCGCCGGGACTAGTAAGAGCAAAAAAACCTCCCCTCACCCGTGAAGGGTAAAGGAAGGCTTAAACGTGGCGCAAGCTGAAGCAGGGCAGCTATATTTTCAGCCCCCTAAGCTTGATCAGTCAGGGCAACCGCTTGCGAACGGCCTTTTACGTTTAATTTTTGCATTACGTTGGAGATGTGGTTGCGGACGGTCGTCTGAGTTCCAACTTTTCCATATCCACGGTAAATCCATATGTCTTCAAGATATCCAAGCCGAGCAAGCCTTTATGCGACTTGGGCAATATTCCTACATCAATCTCCACATTTTCAATTTTTAAGGCATCAATTTCTATCTGATCCATAACCTTGGTGTAAAAAGGTACGGTTCCACCAACGCCATAAGCCTCGTATACGGGGTCTCCGTTTTCATACGTAACACCTATCTCTTCGAGTACATCAGGACTGAACACAGTATGCGAGGAACCCGTATCAATAATGATATCTTTAATTTGCAGCGTTCTCCCTTGATAGCATACGGAAATATCTGTTGTCAGAAGTTGTCCATCATAAGCTATCTTCATGATCGCCGCCTCACTCTCATCAATGGGTCTCTGCGCAGATGAATGACGCACTCCTCATTGGCAGTGTGATAGACAAGATTTCCAGGTTCGGCGCTGAAAAATTCCTGGTTGGCGTTCTTCTCAGATACTGCACGAACAGGAGCTACTTCCGTTATAATTTTCTTGTCATCTTCCTCACGATAGTCAAGAATGGAAAGCAAAACAAATTGGTCAGGAAACAATTCTCTTACTTGCTGCCATTTCATTCTTTCACACCTCCCGGGTAGCCATCGATAAAAAGTGGTTTTAATGAATTCATTTTATCATAGTTTGAAATCGAATTGAGAGTTGGCACGCCAACAACAAAAAACCTCCCCTCATCCCAAAAGATAAGAGAAGGCTTAAACGCATCACCTCTGAAGCATGGCAGCTAGATTTTCAGCTCCCCAAGCTTAATCAGCTCGACAACCGCTTGCGAACGGCCTTTTATGTTTAATTTTTGCATTACGTTGGAAATGTGGTTTGAAACACACAAATAATAAAGGCATATGTTAACTTGATTGTTGATGCTCATCATTATGTGTTATTCAACTATCGTTCCTTGTTCTACAACAATTACTTCTACACCCAACTCTTCAATTTCGACCAACTGTTCTTCAACAGCATCCCAATCAGTGATTAGCTTATCAATTTTATCTGCAGAACAAATTTTCAATATGGATTCTACTCCAATTTTCTCAGACGGATATAAAGCTATATTACATTTAGAACTTTCAACAACTGCTTGTGTAAAACCGACCCCTTTGGATTTTTGAATGGACATCCCAAAAGCAGCAGAAAGACCAGCGCTTGTTAAGAAGCTGATATCAAAACGAATGTTTTTAACAAATTCGATAGCATAGTAATCACTACACTGACCTTTCTGACTCATCTCGCCACCGACCATAATGGTATTGATATTATCATAATTTCTAAGTTCACCTGCAATAACAATTGAATTAGTTACAGCCGTAAAAGGGATGTTTTTAGGCAAATTTTGTGCCATAAAATAACCTACTGAAGCGGCATTTAGAAAAACTACATCATTAGCCTTGATGTAACTAACTGCTTTTCTCGCGATAGCTAAATAATTATCTTTTATTTCCGTTATGTCTCGTGGTGTATATTTGGGTGGTGTAGTATAACCTATTTGCAAGGCAGGAATCGCTCCACCATGTGTTCGTCTTAGAAGTCCTTTTTCTTCAAGAATACGTAAATCACGTCTTGCCGTATCAAAGCCGATATCAAATAGTGTTTCAATTTCACTTGCCTTAATTCTTCCTTCCTTTTCCAATATCTTTAGAATTTCTTGATGTCGTTCCTCCATAAACATACAATCACTTACCTTTCATAAGTATTATTCAGTAAAGGAGTTGCGCACCACATTCACTGTTACTCACATTATATAACGTAATTTACCATTTGTGAATATACTTTCGTTAACGAACGTGATTAAATGTGATTAAATGTGAACAAGTTGAGCGTTTCTTATTTCATTTGATATGTACAGAGGCATAAATAAGAAGGAATAGAAAATCGACATCACCTGTCGGTCTTTTCCTCCAAACAAAAAACCTTCCCTCGCCCCAAAGGGCAAGAGAAGGCTTAAACGCATCACCTCTGAAGCATGGCAGCTAGATTTTCAGCTCCCCAAGCTTGATCAGCTCGACAACCGCTTGCGAACGGCCTTTTACGTTTAATTTTTGCATTACGTTGGAAATGTGGTTGCGGACGGTCTTTTCGCTGATGAATAACAGTCCGGCAATGTCCCGTGTAGTTTTGTCCTGCACAAGAAGCTCGAATACTTCGCGTTCACGATGCGTCAACAAAAATTTGCTATGATGTTCGTTGCCCTTCAATGGTGTCACCCCTCCTTGCCCTGGGTTTGTTTGGTATAACAAGGTAAAGGGATACAGTCAAAACATACTATGTGGGGGGGCAGTTAATGGTGCTGTCACAGCATTAAATTGGGCGGGGGCAGGCGCGGAGTCTGGACAATCCCGGCACATCGCAGCCAGGACGCAGCAAAACCGGCCGCAGCTCCTTACGCGTTAAGGGCGGCAGCCGGCGGGCAAAGGCTATCGAATTCACGTTACAGCAGCAAGCTGTACCGGTCCGTCACGCCCTTGCGGTCACGCCGGTTTCTCCGGTAGAGTTGTTGTTGCACCCCCAGTGTAATGTATGAAATGGATTCCATAGCAAGATTTTTTATCGGCCGAAAAGCGGTTCATTTCTATGTTAGAATGAGGTCATACCAGTCTCACACAGGAGGCGCAGACGAACGTGGCTAATATTAAAGAAATCGCCCGGATGGCCGGAGTATCTGTAACGACCGTCTCACGGGTGCTGAATAATCATCCGTATGTCAGCAAGGACAAAAGAGCCGCTGTACTGCAGACGATTGAGCAGCTCGACTATACCCGCAATATGAACGCCGTTCATCTGATTACCGGACGTACCGGTGCGGTGGCGGTGATTCTGCCGTATATTCATGCTTTTTATTTCTCGATTATTATGAATGGCCTTGCCCACGAGGCGTTGCTCTCGCAATACCGGCTGATTCTTTGCCAGAGCAATTATCTGGAGGAAGAAGAAATCAAAGTGCTGGAGATGCTGCGCCACAAAGAGATTGACGGTGTCGTGATTGTATCTACTGCGCTGAAGCCGGACATCATCGAGGAGTATACGGCCTACGGGCCGGTTGTCACTTGCCAGGACAGCGGGGCGCGGCGCTTTTCTTCTGTCTATATTGAGCATTATGCGGCTTTCAAGGAAGGTCTGGAGTACTTGACCGGCAAAGGTTACCGCTCTATCGGATATTGCGAAGGACGGAGTAACGGCAGCAGCGCCGTGATCCGTCAGGCTGCTTACCGCGAATTCATTGCTGAGCATAAGCTGGCTTTTGAAGAGGAATGGATGATCTATGACTGTACAACGGAGGAAGACGGCGCTGCCGTTGCACAGTCCCTGCTGAAGATGCCACAGCGGCCGGAAGCCATGATTATTACGGGAGACCATGTAGCTGCCGGGCTGATTATTGAAGCGCGCAGAGCCGGCCTTAGCATCCCCCATGACCTCGCAGTTATGGGCTTCGACAACCAGCCGATCGGCCGGCTGCTTCAGATCACCACCATGGATAACCACCTGTATGAGATGGGGGCCGCCGCCTTCCGCATTATCCATGAGCAGATTCACTCGGAGCATCCCGAACCGGTCTACCGCAAGCTGGACTACCGGATTATTGAGCGGTCTACGGTGTAGTCACAGATCAGGCGGTTGAGCTATGATTTGGGCCGTTGGTATGAGTAGAGAGTTGCATTTTGTGCAGGAATATAGATATGATCTGCGTCTTCCGTTTGTCGGAAGGCTTTTTTTGCGATTCTGCATGGATATGATAATTATCACATTTTTATTGACAGCTAATAGATGTGGAATTATGATAAGTCCATAATTGATAACGATTATCATTTTCATGAGCGAAAAGGGGTATCCACCGGATGAAAATAGGTTATGCAGTACCTGCGGGTCTGCTTGCAGCGTCCCTCCTGTTCGCCGGATGTGCGGGCAAGGACAATAGTAATAACAGTGGTAATAAAAGCAATGATTCGGGAAATAATGCTGCAGCCCAGGCTGGTAGCGGGACAGAAAGTGTAGCGAAGGCCGGAGGTGAAACGAACGCAGATTTCACCACTGCCATCGACGAATACCGCAAATACGTCATTGAACAATGCGATGCGTTCGTTAAGCAGACCGAGGGCTTCACGGATGCTGTCAAGGCGGGCAAGCTGGATGAAGCCAAGGCGCTGTATGCTCCGGCACGCATGCATTATGAGCGGATCGAGCCGATCGCTGAAGCGCTTGGGGATCTGGACCCGAACATTGATGCCCGTGAGAATGATGTAGATGCTGCGGACTGGCGCGGCTTCCATAAGATTGAACAGGCTCTCTGGCAGAACAATACAACGGAGGGCATGACGGATGTCGCGGACCGCCTGCTGAAGGATGCGCAGCTGCTGCGCGCCAAGGTGGAGACGGCCGGGATCGATGCCAATCTGCTCGTTACCGGGGCTGTTGAGCTGCTGAATGAGGTCTCCTCCTCCAAAGTAACGGGGGAAGAGGAGCGTTATTCCCATACGGATTTGTATGATTTTGTGGCGAATGTGGAGGGGGCCCAAAAGATCTATGAGCTGCTGAAGCCGGAGCTGGCCAAAAAAGACCCGACCCTTGAGCAAACCATCGGCGAGCGGTTCACCGCCTTATTGAATGAGCTGGCGCCGTTCAAATCGGGGGAGGGCTACGTCTCTTACGAAACGCTCAAACCGGAGGAGGTCCGCAGGTTAAGCCAGAACCTCGATGCCTTGGCTGAGCCGCTATCCAACATGGGAACGATTCTGGGAGTGTGACGATATGAATAAGAAAGATAAGAATTCCCGGAATAAGGCTGACGCGGATCACGGGATTCCTGCACCGGAGACCAAGCTGTTCAACACCAAATTCAGCCGCCGCGATATGCTGCGGCTGACCGGTGCCTCAGGGCTCGGGCTGCTGCTGGGCGGAGGCGGTGTGGGCGGCATTATGGCGGCACGCCAGGCAGCAGAACGGGCGGTCCCGGCCGCCGCCTTCGGGCAGAATGAAGAACAGGCGGATACGATCCCCTTCTACGGCAAGCACCAGGCGGGGGTTCTTACCCCTGCGCAGAATTTTCTGTGCTTCGCTTCATTTGATGTGACGACTACCAAGGTCAGTGATCTAAAAAAACTGCTGGAGGACTGGACTGCCGCCGCCGCTGCCCTGACCTCAGGTACGATGATCGGCACGGCGAACGACAAGCCCAATCTCCCGCCTACCGACACCGGCGAGGCGGATGGCCTCACCCCTTCTAAGTGCACCCTTACCTTCGGGGCAGGTCCGGCCCTGTTCGACAGCCGGTTCGGGCTGTCCGGGAAGCGGCCCGCCTCCTTCACTGAGCTTCCGGCCTTCCCTGGAGACAGCCTGGAGCCGCAGTGGTGCGGCGGCGATCTCTGTGTCCAGGCCTGTGCGGACGATATGCAGGTGGCGTTCCATGCCATCCGCAATCTGGCCCGCATCGCCCGGGGTACGGCGGTGCTGCGCTGGACCCAGGAAGGCTTCCAGCGCAGCGGCAGCGCCGATCCGTCAGGCGGCACCCCGCGTAATCTGCTTGGCTTCAAGGACGGCACGGGGAATCCGGACGTCACCGATGACGCGCAGATGCGAAATATCGTCTGGAGCGGCAGTGCCGATGGCCCGGGCTGGATGAACGGAGGCACGTATCTTGCGGTGCGGCGCGTACGGTTCCGTATTGAGGTCTGGGACCGCTCCTCGCTGAGCGATCAGGAGGCCACCTTCGGACGGCACCGGCA
This sequence comes from Paenibacillus sp. FSL R7-0204, assembly GCF_038002225.1. Taxonomy (NCBI): domain Bacteria; kingdom Bacillati; phylum Bacillota; class Bacilli; order Caryophanales; family Paenibacillaceae; genus Paenibacillus; species Paenibacillus sp. FSL R7-0204. The sequence goes on along the minus strand of NZ_JBBOCA010000001.1, from coordinate 1,673,467 downwards.
GAGCGGTGCACCGATTGGAGCCGGGGATGAATTCGCTGAGTTAAACCTGGCAGCAGCGGATGCCGCCGGCAAGCCGCTCATCCCGCCGGACTCCCATTCCGCTCTCGCCCACGGAGACGGCTCAGTCCAAATGCTGCGCCGCTCCTACTCCTATTCCAGCGGCATGGATCTCAAGACGGGGCAGCTTGATGCCGGTCTGGTGTTCATCAGCTTCCAAAGGGATCTGATGAAGCAGTTCGTCAGCATCCAGCAGCGCCTCTCCAAAAATGACCGGCTGAATGAGTATATGGTTCATACTGGCAGTGCCGTCTTCGCCTGCTTCCCCGGTGTCCGGGAAGGCGGTTATATCGGGGAATTACTGCTCGAGGGTTGAAAAGCCCAGGCTGTGACGGATGATGCTAAGGAAGCAGGAGCGATGAGGATTCTGAGGCGGGAAGCGCAGCGGCGATTCGGTGGACCAGAGCTGCGGCGTTTCGGGCACCGGAACTGCGGCGATTCGGTGGACCGGTGCTGCGGCGATTCGGGCACCGGTGCTGCGGCGTTTCCGGCACCGGAGCTGCGGCGTTTCGGTGGACCGGAGTTGCGGCGTTTCGGGCACCGGTGCTGCGGCGTTTCGGTGGACCGGAGAGAACGACAGGTAGCTGATCGTTGGGGACTGAGAGGCCTTTATGTTCTCTTTTCGAGCATATTCAGCTACTTGAGCGGACTGCACGGCGCTTATTTCCGCTACGGCGGGCGTTTTCCTCCCAATTATTTGTACATAAGCTCCACTGAGTCCGTTCAACTTGCAGAAACGTTAATATTACTAAAATAAGCGCAGCTGAGTCCGTTGCAAGTGACCCCTCCTCGCTAAACTTGAAGGGAATGATCCCGATGATGATCACGGTTACACAGAGTCCATGGCGGCAGATCAGGGCGGCGCTGCTGTTCCTCTGCCTGCTTGTACTGCTGCCCGGCGCGCCGGCTTCTGCGTCAGGCGCGCCGCTGGATGAGCTGCTGCCGCCTGTAGGCAGCGCGCTGGTCGAGGCCGGCCAGAGCCGCTGGGAGGCGGCGGCGGCCGATGTTGAATCGTTCGCGGCGCTGTGGCGCAGCGCGAACAGGAGCAAGCCGGACCCGGCACTCGCCGGTCCGGCTGCTGAGGTGGACGCCGCGCTGGCCGCTGCGGCGGAAGCCCTGGCGGGTGGCGGCGGAGCGCCCGCCAAGGCGGCCCTGTCCACGCTCGCCCGCAGCGTGGACGCTTATGTTACCGCCGCCGCAGGCGAAGGCAGCGGTAACACGGGCGCCGCCGGCCGCGCAGCGGCGGCGAAGCTGCTGCCCGCGGCGGAGCGCACGCGGGATGCGGCGCGCAGCGCCGACTGGGCCGCGGCGGCGGAAGCCTACCGCGCCGTGGTCAACGGCTGGAAGCCGGCGGAACGCGGCATCCGGTCGGACAATCCCGCCGTCTACGGCTTGCTGGAGACGAAGATGAGCCTGCTGCGCATTGCGCTGCAGGCAGAGCCGGTCCGCGGAGAGGCCGCGCAGGCGGAAGCGGAAGCGCTGGTGACGCTGCTGTCCGGCTACAGCGAAGGCAAAGCCGTCGATACCGGTGGCGCGCCAGCGGAGCCGGCTTCCATTGAAGGGCTGATCAGCTATCTGAAGCAGGCTTCCGCCGCCGCCCAGGCCGGCGACAGCGCAGCAGCCGCTGATATAATGGAACAGTTCATTGCTGCCTGGCCTTCGGCCGAAGGCCAGGTCCAGCTGGCCTCCCCCAAGGTCTATGCCAGCATTGAGAACGAGAGCACCGCCGTCACCGGTTATCTGCTCTCCAGCCCTCCGAAGCTGGACCAAGCGCTATCGCTTATGGACACGATGCTCTCTGAGCTGACGCCACTGGCCGGGGAAAAGACTTATACCGCATGGGATGCGGCACTCATTCTGCTGCGCGAGGGGCTGGAGGCGATTCTTGTACTCGCCGCCCTGCTTGCCTATCTGCGCCGCGAAGCAGTACCGGCGGCCCGCCGCTGGGTCTGGTCCGGCGCGGCAGCAGGTCTGGCTGCAAGCATCGGCCTCGCCGTATTGCTGACCTATTCCCTCTCCCAAGCCGCCTCCGGCGGCGCGCGCGAGCTGATCGAAGGCATCACCGGCCTCGTCGCCGTGGTCATGATGCTCACCGTCGGCCGCTGGCTGCATGGGAAATCCAGCACGGCAGCCTGGAATAAATATGTGGACCGCCAGATGCAGGGCGCCCTCGCCAAAGGCAATCTGTGGTACCTGTTCTTCATCGCTGCGCTGGCCATTTTGCGCGAAGGGGCCGAGACTACGATTTTCTACGCAGGCATGGCACCGGCCATTGATACCTCTCAGCTGCTGCTCGGGATTGGCAGTGCCCTGGCGGTCCTAATCATCCTCGGCTATGCCATAATTGTACTGAGTGCCAAATTGCCGGTTGCTGCCTTCTTCCGCGCTGCTACAGTGCTGATCTACTATCTGGTTTTCCGATTCCTAGGTGAGAGCCTTCACGCCTTGCAGATCGCCGGCAAGCTGCCCGCCCATAACGGGCACAGTCTGCCTTCCATCGGCTGGCTTGGCATATATCCGACCTGGGAGACTACCATCCCGCAACTGCTGATCCTCTTCTTCATCTTATGGGAGCTGCTACGCGGCAGACGGACTGCCAACAGAACGAAGGCCGCAAACGGGATCACTAAGTAAACATACTAATTTATGTAAAAGCTGCAATCTGTGCGTGTGCCCTCAAACACGCAGATTGCAGCTTTTTGTATCTCCTGCCAATGGGTTGGCTGTATTCCCCCCCGCCCATGCATGAAGCAGAAATAGATAGGCCGAAACTGCCTATTGCAACCTTCCGCAATTTGTTTTATCCTAATTATGAAAATAATTTTCTTGATTATCGTAGTTTTTGTGAAAATAATTTCAAAATCGGTTTAGGCTAAAATTTAACCTGTCCATTTCCGCATGTCCATTTCTACATTTTCATTCGATAAGTAGAGAAAGCTACATGAATCTGAATCTATAGAAAAGAAGGTGAGTGCTTGTCTCCCATTCTGCATGCTCTGGAGCATGACAAGCCCAAGCTGTCGCAAATGGAACGCAAGCTGGCTGAGCGCATTCTGGCCTCGCCCGGGGAAATTGTCCACATGGGCATCACGGAGCTGGCGGAGGAATGCGGCATCAGCACGGCAACGATTACGCGGTTCTGCAAAGCGCTGCACTTCAAGGGTTATCCCGATTTCAAGCTCAAGCTGGCAGCTGAGCTGGCGCATAGCGACGGCTCGCCGGAGACCGGCAGCTCCTCTTATCAGGACATCGTGGCCGGCAATCCGCTGCAATTCATTGTAGAGGCCATGCAGGCCAACCATCTGGCCTCGATCCGGGACACCACCTCGCTGCTCGATCTGGGCCGGCTGCAGCAGGTCATTGATCTGCTGTGCCGGGCGCGCCGGGTCGATCTGTACGGGATGGCCACCTCATCCATCGTAGCCCAGGATTTCTATCAGAAGCTGATCCGCATCGGCGTGAACTGCACCGCTTTTGCCGATTCCCATATGCAGATTACTTCCGCATCCTCACTCTCTTCCGGCGATGTGGCGTTCGCAGTCTCTTATTCGGGGGAGACCCCGGAGACGGTGGATGCCTTAACCTGTGCAGCCGCAAGCGGCGCAGCTACGGTGTCGTTAACCTCCTACGGAAGCAGTACTCTGGCTACACTCGCTGATATTCCGTTGTTCTCCTCGTCTCTTGAGCAGGGCATGCGGCGCGGTGATATGGCGTCACGGATCGCACAGCTGCATATTATCGATATTCTGTTCACCGGCATGGTCAGTACCCGGTTCGGGGATTTCATCCCAAGGCTTGAGCAATCTTATCGGAACGTCCAACATTACCGTCATAAACGGGGAGGTCAAATCTAATGAATATTTTGAAATTTCAGCATGAAGAAGATTTCGCAGCCACAGGAGCTAACCTGATCGCCAGTCTGCTGCAGAGCAATCCCAGAGCCGTTCTCGGTCTGGCTACCGGAAGCTCCCCTGTCGGGGTGTACGAGAAGCTGGTGGAGATGCACCGCAAGGGCAATGTCAGCTTCGCCAAAGCCTCATCCTATAACCTGGACGAATATGTCGGACTGCCTGTGGATCATCCGCAGAGCTACCGGAGCTTCATGAATGAGCATCTGTTCAATCATATCGATATCGACCTGGCCCGCACCCATGTGCCTAACGGAAATGCTCCCGATCTTGCGGCCGAATGCCGTGCGTATGACAAGCTGCTGGAGGATAACGGTCCGGTGGATCTGCAGATCCTCGGCATCGGCAGCAACGGCCATATCGGCTTCAACGAGCCGGATGCCAGCCTGAGCAGCGGAACGCATGTGGTAGATCTGCTGGAAGAGACCCTCGAAGCCAATGCCCGCTTCTTCGACCGTGTAGAGGATGTGCCGCGTCAGGCGGTAACGATGGGCATCGGCGGCATTCTCAAGGCGAAGCAGATTGTACTGCTTGTGCGCGGGGAAGAAAAGGCTGAAGCGGTTAAAAATGCGCTGGAGGGCCCTATCACTACCCAGTGCCCTGCTTCGCTGCTGCAGAGCCATCCGAATGTGGTCGTCCTGCTGGATGAAGGTGCCGCCAAATGGTTGAAATAAACGGTATGAGCGGAGAATTATTGTTCGGCAAGGTGCTCACTCCTGATGGAATCATAGAACAGGGTGTACTTGCCGTAGCAGAAGGCTTGATTCAATATGCAGGAGAAGCCGCTTGGCTGCCCGCAGCCTATGAGAGCTGGCAGACAGTCACCCGGGAGCCGCAAGGTCTGCTGATCCCCGGATTCGTTGATGTGCATGTGCACGGCGGAGCCGGACATGACTTCATGTACAGCGATGCAGATGCTCTTGACACCATCACACGGTTCCATGCCTCACACGGGACGACCTCTATGCTTGCTACAACCATGACGGCTGCCAAGGCAGACATCGATCAGGTGCTGGCTGAGGTGGATGCTTATCGTTCCCGTGAAGGCGGCATGCCTTATGCAAGGCTGGCAGGTGTACATCTGGAGGGACCGTTCATCAGCGTAAGATGGCCTGGAGCGCAGAATCCTGAGCACATTGTTCCGGCTAATATAGAATGGCTGGAGGAATGGGAGTACAAGTATCCGGGAATGATCCGTCAGGTCACCCTGGCTCCGGAGCGTGAAGCTGCCCTGGAAGCTGTCCATTGGCTGCGCAAGCATGGCATTACCGCCGCGCTCGGCCACACAGATGCTACATTCGAGCAGGTGATTACCGCTGCCGATGCCGGACTGAACCAGGCGGTGCACATGTTTAATGCCATGACGCCACTGCATCACCGCAAGCCGGGAACGGCCGGTGCCGTGCTGTTCGATCCCCGGATCAGAGCCGAGGTCATTGCTGACGGTATCCATGTCCATCCGGCAGCCATCAGCCTCATTACCCGGCTCAAAAACAATCATAATCTGCTGCTGATCACAGATGCCATGTCAGCAACCGGACTCAGCGACGGAGAATATGCCATCGGTGATCTGCCTGTGATTGTCAAGGACGGCATAGCCACGCTGAAGGAGCATCCTGAAGCACTGGCCGGCAGCACACTAACGATGATTAGCGGGTTCCGTTATCTGGTTCAGGCGGTCGGTCTAAGCCTGCTGGAAGCCTCACAGGCTGCCAGCCTTAATCCGGCGCTGTCGCTCGGCATGCAGCGGTCTATTGGAACGCTTGAAGCAGGGAAGCGCGGCGATATCCTGCAGCTGGATCAAGACCTGAATCTGCGCGGAGTATGGATCGGCGGACGCAAGCTTCAGGCCTAGATCCAGACAGTTATACACAGCTTCATATCCCTATTAACACAACAATGCAGCCCTTTCACCCGGCTTTCCGGGTGCGGTGGCTGCATTGTTTGCATCTGTCTTCATTCACTGTTTGCCCGCCCTGTGCCGGTCATTTGAATAAGCCTCATATCCCTCTGGAATACTATCTTCATTCAAGGCACTATGCAGTACGCTGCTTACTGTCCGCTGCGCGCAGGGAAAATCCGTTCCGCCATAATGCGGAATTCATTCGCGAAGCCTCTGAGCGGGTGCCCTGCACGGAATTCCCGGGCATAATAATCGGCCCGCTCCACGAAATCCGGGTTCGCCGAGACATACACATTTCCGACGTATGTGTTGCCTTTTTTAACCTCTGCGGCAATTTTATTCTTGATTTCCCCGGGAAGTGTGTCTGTATCATCCCCCATCTTGCTTCTGGACATAATCCCGTTATTACCGTTTCCCGGATAATCTTCAGGAGCCGCCATGCCTGTACCGCCAACGGTTCCGGTGCCTGTCAGACTCCCTGGAATGCCGGCCATGGAGCCGCCTGTTCCCGTCATTCCGGGAACACCCGCAGCAGTTCCTCTTCCGGTAGCTTTCTCGCGGATGGTACTCTTCGTGTGAACCCCGCTCGAAGCGTCCTCCAGCATTACAGCAACATAAGCGCTTCGGCCAACCATAATAACGTTAGCCGAACGGACTTCCGGCATGGCCGCTACACGGTCAGCCAATTCCTTGCTCATCTCCATGCTGCCGAAGTCATCGTCACGCTTCATGTCCCGTGTGGAGTTCACGTGGATTCGCCCGTCTGTCCCGCGTACACCTTTCGTCTGCATATTGCCGCCATCAGCCGAATGGCCGGCACCGCAGCCGGTTATACTCATGGCGCCGAGCAGCAATGCTGCAGTCAGGGACAAGCCGAATTTCGATCGCAACATTCCTACATCTCCCTTCACATAATAATGTAGTACAGCGTAACAAGACTTAGCATGGCTCCTCCGCTGCCGGGCTATCCAGAAAGGATTTGGTAATGCCGCCCCCCACAGTCACGTGTAAGAGAAATCCGGCGTATCTTATATAACAGCAGACTGTGTTTCTCCGCAGGCAGTCCAGATCAGGAGGGGTAAGCTTGAAAATTCTATTTACGTTTTATATACCAAGCGGCGGGGTGGAGACCCTGAACAGGCTGCGGTGTGAGAGTCTTCAAAAGAACGGCATCGAATGCCATGTGCTCTATCTCATGCCGGGGTCCGGCACTCACAATAGTGTAAGCTTCCCGGTATTTATCACTTCACAGGATGAAGATATCAGGGCTATACTGAATGCCAATCATTATGACGCCATTATCGTAACCTCCGATTACCTGCTGCTGGAACGTCTGCGCCGGCTGGGGTATGGCGGCATCCTGATCTACGAGTCCCAGGGTCTGGGAACACGAAGCGAAGCCCGTAATGTGATCATAGATTCCGTGCCTTATCTGCAATCCTTCTGCAATGCCGTGCTGATTCCCCCCACCGATCATTTACTGGAGCTGTTTATCGAGATCTGCCCCTGGCTCCAGCGCTATGTTATTCCGAACCTTGTGGATGTACAAGGATTCCGCTATATCCCCGCCGAGGCGCCCGTTGATCCTGTCATAGCCTGGGTAGGGAGGCTGGAACCCAACAAGAACTGGAGCGAGTACCTGAAGATTGCCCACCATATCCGCAAAGCAAAACCTAACCTGCATCTCTGGATGTTCCATGATCCGGGCTTGGCCTCCGATGACCAGAAGGCGGCATTCAATGAAGAGCTGCATGCTCTTGGCCTGAATGACCGGCTGAATGTGTTCACGAATATGCCTAACCAGACGATGCCTGTCTGCTATTCATCGATTGCCGCTTCAGGAGGCTTCCTGCTGTCCAGCTCGGTCACAGAAGGCTTCGGATATGCCGTAGCTGAGGCTGTCTGCTGCTCCTGTCCTGTACTCAGCACGGATTCCGACGGGGTCAGATCCTTCATCACCCATAATATTACGGGCAAATTCTATCCGCTGGGCAATGTGGAGGCTGCCGTGAACGAAGGACTGGATCTGATGAATAATATCCCGCTGCGCGAAGCCATCTGCTATCAGGGCCGTCAGCATATGGTTACGCATTTCGGATTCGATCAGTATGCACATTCCTTCCGCGAGATGATGAATTCCTTCTCGATCTTCTAACTATTGCAAGCTTCATATCCCCCTGTCTTCCGGCAAAAAAACCTTCAACCCCAGCGCCAGCCAGGGTTAAAGGTTTTTTGTATTCGGCACTCTGCCCGAAGGCATCACGTACCTTGTCTGGACACCATCTCAAACAGCTCAGCCTGGAAAATCTGCACGCTTCTCTCCCAGGTAAACTCCAGGGAATCCTGCTCTCCCCTTGCGGCCAGACGCCGGCGAAGCTCCCCGTCGTTAATGAGCGTCACAATATCCGCAGCAAGACGTTGCTCATGACGATACGACATCAGGCAATTCTGCCTGTGTGCACAGTATTCGAGATTCCCTCCTGAATAGACGGTAACCAGAGCAGCACCGCAGCGCATCGCTTCCAGCCCCGGCAACGAACCGGCATCATTGGTACTTGCGCTGACAAAAATATCTGTCTCATTGTAATGATAAGCCAGTTCATCGTCATTCCCGGGTGTCCGCAGTTGATAGCGCCCGGAGTTAAGTAAGGCCTGCAGACTCCTTGAAGCGGCATATTCAGCAGGGGGAGTCATGATATAGATCTCCACCTCAGGATGAAGCCGCTTGACCATATCAAGCTGTTGAATCAGGTATTCCTGTTCCCGGTGGCCGGAGAATCCGCCTTCTGGGCGCCGCATAATAGCCGAGACGATCAGCGGCTTGCCCGGATTGTCGCGAAAATGCCTATTATGGAAATCCGGGTCAACACCGACCGGAACAATTCTCCCTTTAATACCATGATTGATCCGTATGACCTCCTGCTGCCAGCGCGACAGTACAAGCAGGTTGCGGGTAATGCCATAGGAGGCGAACGACTGATTATTATCCGGCAGGAAATTCGGCTCATAGCATAAGGCCAGCCGGATATGCAGTCCTTTGCCCTGACGGCTGGCCCGTTCGGCAACCGGAACGGTTGTATAATAATTGGAGATAATGACATCCCCGTAAGGGAAATGATCTTCTGTAAGGGCCGGGGCGGGCACTGGGATAATCGGACATTTCATCTCATATTCCACAACACCTAGGCTGGGCATAAGAACAACAACCTCATGCCCTATTAAAGTCAGGGCGTTCGCAAGCTCCGCTATCATCCGCTGCGCACCGCCTCTGGATAAGGTCAGAACCGGAAAGGTTAGTCTCAATTCCTTCTCTCCTTTCTCAGCAGCTCCGTCAATTTACCCCTGTGCCTGAACTGCACATGGGCAATTTCCCGGTTCTGCGCTTCGCCGTGCAGGACCGAGCCCATCTCATCATGAACGCGGTAATCCAGCAGCGGCTCTTCTATATAAGACCACTCATAATGAGGCAGAATCCGCAGCCACATATCATAATCCTGTGTATACAGGAGGTTCTCATTAAATCTGCCGACCCTGGAGAGGATCTCCATATCAAACAGCACCGTGCTGCCGTTCACCGGACAGCCGGACATCATGGTCTGTATGAGTTCCGCCCTGTGCAAGGCCGGCATCCGGACAATATCGGAGAACCGCTGCCCGTGCTCATTAATATAGTAGTAAGCCGTATGATTGAAGGAGGTGCCCGAGCTGCGGATGGCTTCTATCTGCCGCCTGATTTTATCGGGGTGGAACAGATCATCCGCGCTTAACCAGGCAAAATAAGCTCCGCTTGCCACCTCGATTCCCTTATTGAGGGCCGATCCGGTCCCCCCGTTGGTCTTGCGGACATATACAATCCGGCTTCTATAGGCGTCAAGCTTCTCCGTATGGAGCGTTGAACCGTCATCCACCACGATCAGCTCAATATCCGTGTAGCTCTGGGCCAGCACGCTTTCAACCGCCAGATGTACGTAGGGACAATTATAGAACGGAATTACCACCGAGACCTTGGTCTTCTGATTCATGCCCCGGCCTCCTCCCTGAGTCATTTATACGGTCTTGCAGGCGAGCAGGGCGTCCAGCGGAGCGTGATTCTCACCGAAGGCTTCCCGGAATGAAGGATTCTCCGCATGGTGAAAGCCCTTCAGTACAGTCACGGCGTAGCCCAGCTTCAGAAAGTCCTCAGGCTCCCAGCCGCTCCAGTGTTTCTGGTAATACTCTCCATGCAGATTAAAATGGTCCTTCCCCTCCTGCGGGAAGAAGCCCCGCGGTGTAAATACGACGACACGGTTCGCAGCGATGAGCTCTGCCTTACGCAGCAGCTCCATGCCTTCACTCATCGAGAAATGCTCCAGCGAATCGATCAGAGTGACCGCAGAGAAGGTTCCCGGCAGGAACAGCTTATCGATATGACCGGCATCGGCATGAACCGGAATGATATGGGGAGCCTTGTATTTGCGGTGCAGCAGATAAGGCCTGTGGATATCCAGCCCCAGCACCACAGCGGCTTCATACCGCTCCAGCAGCGTACCGGTACCGCTGCCGATATCCAGTATACTCTCAGAGAATTTCAGCTGCTCCAGCAGGACCGGCAGGAAGTCTTTCACTTCGATTTCCCGGTACATATGCTCTCCCTCCTAAGCGTTAATTGCCTGACCTTGGACTGTGCTGCAGTGCCGGCTGTGCGCTCCGGCAGCTAGCCGCCCATGGAGGCAATCAGGGCACTTAACGGAGCTTGATAACGGGCACTGGTTGCTGCAGCTTCAGCCATAATGACATCGTAGTGTCTGAGCGTGCCCATTCCCTCATGCCGGCGGTAGGCCGTCAAGGACTGGTTCAGCATCACCGGTGCATAACCGTTCAGAATTGCCCGGTACCATAGATCATAATCATGGGTATACGGCAGTGCTTCATCGAACATCCCGATGGCTCCGAAGATCTCCCGCTTGAACATTACCGTACAGCCGTTGATGGGATTGCCGTACAGGAAGCAGCGCAGATATTCAAGCTGGTTCGGGAATACGGCCGCAGCATTCAGCTCCATAGCCTGCGAGTTTCCGTTAATGTAGTTGAAGTTGGTGTACGAGATCAGCAAACGGTTCTGTTCCATGAACAGAACCTGATTATTGATCTTGTCACGATAGAACATATCATCCGAGCTGAGCCAGACTACATAATCTCCCGTGGCATGCGCAATACCGTGGTTAAGTGCCGAAGCGGTGCCGCCGTTGGCCTTGCCCAGATAGTGAATATAGGGCAGATAAGGGGTAATCCGCTCTGCATGCAGGGTTGAACCGTCATCCACTACGATAATCTCATAAGGCTGCCAGGATTGGCTCATAGCGCTCTGCAGCGCCTGCTCAATATAAGGGCAGTTGTAAAAAGGAATAACTACGGATACTCTGGGCTTCATAACAACCTTCCTTCCTTACCGGCTCTTGTATAGCGGATAATATCTGCCAGTGAACGGTCCAGCGCAATCTCCGGCTTCCAGCCGGAAATAGCAGCATAGTCCCCCGATTCTTCAGGCGTTCCCTTAGTATCAGCAGATTCAAATGGAGGCTTCGCCGGAACGGCAGATGACAGGGAGGGATTGCCCCGGCTGTCCTCCTCCTGCGGGCCCCAGTCCACCCTTACCGGAGCCGCAGCATGAGCCAGCAGCTTCGCTGCAATCTCTCCCAATTCCCGCTCTGTCCCGGAATCAATGCGGTAGATCCTGCCGGTCTCTCCCGAATCCAGAATGAAGCCATACGCCCTGACCGCATCACGCACATCCAGAAAGTCACGCAGCGCATGGCGCGAGGAGAGCCGAAAGGCAGCAGGAGCAGCCGATCCGGCTACGGCGGCTGCTTCACTGCGCACAATATGCTGTGCCAGCAGGGAACAGAAGCCGGTAGACGGACCAGGCCCAATCAGGTTCGAGGGCTCCGCCATCAGTACCGGCTGTGCGAACAGCGTTCCCCAGGCCAGCGATACCAGCTCTTCCAGCGTCTTACTGAGGCTGTAGGGGTGAGGCGGGTCTGCCGCACCCGGTCTGTACTTAAGCCGGGAGCCGGCCACCAGAATACGGCTGGCCGGCTGGACACGCAGCGCCTCAAGCAAATATAGAGTAGCCATTACATTGGTTTCCATGTAGAGCAGCGGGTCCTGCCAGGACTCCGGGACCGAATTCTTGCCTGCCAGGTGCAGCACCTGATCCGGCTTCACCGCTCCAATCATTGCCGTTACAGCCCCACGGTCCCCCAGGTCGCAGACATACTGCTGAACACCCTCCGGGAACAATTCCGCTTCTGGCTTGCGGCGGACTACAGCAGTCACCTCCGCTCCTCCGGCGGTAAAATAGGCCACGGCATGCCTGCCGGTAAAGCCGGAAGCTCCGGTAATAAGGAGACGCCGCCGCCCGCTCATGTCGGCAGCTCTGAGCTGCGCATAAAGTCGGCAAGCTCGCTAAGCATCCGGGGATAGGACGGCAGCTCAATCGTAACATCGCTTCTCGTGCTGATCAGCGTCCGGTCCTGAACCGGCGTCTGCTGCGGAATGATCTCAACATCCTCTTTATGAAATGCGGTCTGCATCATCTGCAGCAGCTGATATTTGCTTACGGGCTGCGGGTGGGCCAGATGAATCAGCCCGGAGAGATCCGAGTCCAGCAAGGAGTCAATGGCTTTGGCCAGCTCCAGGGTAGTGACTCCATTCCACATCACACATTCATATCCGGTTACCCGGCCCTGCTGGGCCAGGAACCATTCCATGAGGCCGATTCCGCCGGAACGGATCTCGGGCCCGATAATGGAGGTACGGATCGTAAGATGTCCGGGATCACGCACTTCTCCAAGACTCTTGGTGAGGGCGTAGACCGAGGTTCCATCTGCGGCATCCTCCTCGGTGTATCCGCCGCGTGTTCCTTCGAACACGCAGTCGGAGCTGATGTGGATGAGCCGGGCATGAATCTGGTCCGCTGCCCGCCGCAGGCGGTGAGGCAGGAATCCGTTGACATGATACGCGCCGATCCGGTCCCGTTCGGCGAATTGATTGAGTACCCCCATCGCATTAATAATGCAATGGGGGGAGACGATTTCAACCAGCTTTTCTACACCGGCAATGTCGTCAGCGTCTACATACAACCCTCCAAGATCCTTCTTATCCCGGGTTGTATGGAAGATGTGGTGCTTGCCCTGACGGCGAAAATACTCCGCCAGCATATGACCTGCCATACCATTTCCGCCGAGAATAAGGAGCTTCACTGGAGGAACCCTCCCCGGATCAGAATATCCTTGATTTCAGCCTGCTCCATCAGATGATTCTCCGAGCTGAAGCTGCTGAAGGACACATGGGGGTAATGACGGTAATGCTCCTTCAGCTCCGGCATATCGAGCGTAGGCAGAATAACCAGGTACTGCTCATCGTAGACCACCGTAGTCAGGCTCTCAAAATCGCTCATCAGGATCTCATGGATTTTCTCACCCGGGCGGATGCCGGTCTCAATCATACTGACATCCGTCCGCCCGGAAGCTTCGATCAGCACATCGGCCAAATCCACGATCCGGCAGGTCGGCATGGTCATGACGAAGATTTCGCCGCCGATACTGACACCGGAAGCCTTGAACAGCAGGGTAATGGCATCGCGCAGGGTGAAAAAGAACCGGGTCATGTTCATGTCTGTAATCTTTACCTGTCCCTTGTCCTTGATCTGCTTCATGAACAGGTGGACCACACTGCCGTTCGTCCCCAGCACATTGCCTCCGCGCACGGTAACAAACTTGGTACCTGAGCCGATCAGATTGGCATAGACGAACAGCTTCTCGCCGATGGCCTTGGTCATGCCATAGAAGTTCGACGGATTAGCTGCCTTGTCGGTAGAGATGTAGATCGCCTTCTCCACATTGTTGGCAATCGCCGCTTCAATGACATTTTGTGTGCCGACCACATTCGTCTTGAGTGCCTCGTACGGCTGGTCTTCGCAGACAGGTACATGCTTGAGTGCAGCCAGATGGAAGACATAATCCACACCGCGGCAGGCAGCCACCAGCGCATCCTTGTCACGGATATCGCCGATGATGAAGCTGAGACGCTGATCTTCAAATTCACGGCTCATGGCTACCTGTGCAGACTCACTGCGGGAGAATACGATGATTTCTTTGGGATGCTGCGGCAGCAGCTGCCGGATCAGCTCATGCCCCCAGGAACCGGTACCGCCTGTAACCAGAATCCGTTTATTATTGAACATGCAGGTTCCCTCCAAGCAGAAATTTAACTACCTTTACCGAGACACCTTGGGCAAGATACCCTTCCGGCGCCTCCCAATCGGGCTTAAGTGACGTCATCAGCACGGTGCAGCGCAGAATGCTGTTCTGTTCTACCCCCGACACTACATTACTTCCGCAATCGACGGTCTCCGGGCGTTCTGTTGTCCGGCGTATGGTCACCGTAGGTACTCCCATCAGGCAACATTCTTCTTGAACGGTGCCGCTGTCGGTAATGGCGCACAGGGCATAACGTTCCAGATGAACAAAGTCGAAAAATCCGAAGGGTTCGTGAAACTCCACCAGCGGGTTCATCCTCAGCGGGAACTGCTCCGTAAGCTTGGAGCGTGTACGGGGATGGATGCTGCAGATCAGGCGGAGCCCCAACTGCTCAGCCACCAGGTTCAGCCCGGACATAATCTGGAGCAGCGACTCCGGATCATCGACATTCTCGGCCCGGTGGGCGGTCACCAGCAGATACCGGCCGGCTTCAAGCTTCAGCCGGGACAGGATGTCACTGGCTGCGATCTGCTCTTCGTAATGCGTAATCACCTCATGGATGGGATTGCCGGTTAACACGATACGCTGGCTGGGGAACCCTTCGCTGAGCAGATGTCTTTTACTCTGCTGGGTATACGGCATATTTATGGTGGAGACGGCATCTATGACACGGCGGTTTTTCTCCTCCGGCACTTTCAGATCGTAACAACGGTTGCCTGCTTCCATATGCACCACAGGGATGCCCATCCGCTCGGCCAGAATGGCACACAGCGCACTGTTGGTATCACCCAGCAGCAACACGCGGTCCGGCCGCTCCTGGAGCAGAATACTCTCCAGGCTGCCGAACATTGCGGCCAGCTGGCCCCCGAGTCCGGCCTGCTTATCCTGCAGCACGTAGTCCGGTGCGCGAAGTCCCAGTTCGGCGAAGAATACCCCGCTCAGGCTGGCCGTGAAATTCTGTCCCGTATGCACCAGCACATGCCGATCCGCATACCGGTCCAGCAGCGGAATGATGACACTTAGGCGGATGATCTCAGGCCGTGTGCCCAAAATCGTCATGATCTTCATGGGTTCACTCCCCTTTGATTATGGCCTGCCCCCAGGAACCGGGCAGGCTGCTCAGGATGCCTTACGCCGCCGCTTGCTCCGGCGGCTTCCGGCATGGCCCGCGCGGCGCTTCTTGCCGCCGCCGCTGGCCCGCCTGCGCGCGGAGCCTGCCGCGCGCTTCTTGCGGCGCGGGCTCTTTCCCGCCGCGCCGCTCCGGGACTTGGCGCGGCGCAGCCTGCCGCGCCGCAGCTTCGCGGCCCGCAGCCGTGCGGCGCGGCGCCCGGTCTTGCCCCGCGGCGGCTCTGCCGCGGGGGCGCTCTTCCCGCCCGCCGGCGCAGCTGCGGGCAGGGCTTCCAAGCCGCCGCTGAGCTCCGGCGGCTGGAGGCAGTAGCGGAGATGCCACCTCTCCGCTAAGCCTTGCAGCCGGGCGCGGTAAGCAGCCGGGCCGTAGGCGGCCTGGATGTACTCCCGCGCCTGCGCGCCAATGCCGGCCGCCATCGCCTGGTCGGCCAGCAGTGCGTTCACCCGCGCTGCCAGCGCATCGATGTCTCCCACTGGCACGAGCAGCTCGCCGCAGCCTGCGGCGTTCAGGATTTCCCGCAGGCCGCCGGAATCATAAGCGACGACCGGCTTGCTGAAGGCATAGCCCTCCAGGGCCGTCATGCCGAAGCCTTCCCGGATCAGGCTGGGGACAACGAGCAGATCCATCGCGCAGTAAGCGGCCGGCAGACATTCTTCATATCCGACGAACCGGAAGCGTGAGGTCAGTCCCTCCAGCTTCACCTTGCGGACACAGCGCTCATAGTAGCTTTTATCCCCGGGCGTCCCCACTACGAGGTAGCGGGCAGCCGGATGCTGCTCATGCACCAGAACCGCCATCTTGACGAAATGTTCCAGCCCCTTCTCCTTATTAATGAAGGAAGAGACATAGCCGATCAGCGGTTCCCCCGGGGCAATCTTCAGCTCACTCCGCCGTTCACCGCGCAGCTTGCTCCAAGCCTCGAACATCAAATCCGCGTCACTCCATGACGGAGGCAGCTGGGTCACCTTACTATCGCGGATCTCCCCCTGGAAGCACGCTGCCGCTGTCTGTGAAATCGCCAGAATCTCATCGCTGTGGTTGTGGATCAGCTCTACGCTGACCGGGGTGAACTCGTTGTCTGTAATGGTCTCCGAGATCTTCCAGATCACCGGTATGCCCAGTGACTTCGCCGCGATTGGCGGCAGGGCATGCACACAGGTGCTGGTGATCACGAACGACGGACGGAGCTCCGCAAGCCAGTGCGTCAGCTCGTGATACTCCCGGCCCTCCTGCAGCTTGCGGATATCTGCCGGAAGACCGGCATAAGGGGTATACACTCCATAGACCAGCGGAATAGACATCAGCCGGACCTGAAGGCCGTAGCTCCGGGCCAGCTGTGTCAGCTTCCCGTCCTGCGGAGCTACGAGGATACAATTGAAGTAAGGAGACAGCTCCCGGCTGAAGAATAACAGCAGCTTCTCCGCACCCGTAATACTGCGCGTGTTGGAGACATGGGAAAAGAGGACGATCGTCGCTTTGTCGGCCATGGTGTCTCGGCGCTCCCCTGCGAAGGGCTGTGGAGCAGCCATTCACCTCCTAATTTTGAATGCACACAATCTGCTATCACTCAGCAGTGCTCCTGCTTGGGACGGGTATATTAGCTGACAGGCTAACATCTCTGCCCGGTACTCCAGTATATTGAGGGGGCACAGATGCCGGCACGACACCTGTCCCCTGTGATACGCACATTTTGCTGACAGCCTGTTCTACGATTGCCCTGCTGGCTTACCCGTAAATAATAGTGAGCAGCTGACTCAGACGTCTGGCGTAGGTGTGATCCCTCAGCGTCCGTTCGAAGGCGCGGAGGGACATCTCCCGGCGCTCTTCCTCGTGCGTCAGATAGTACTGGATTTTGTCCAACAGCTCGCGGGGGCTGGAGTAGGTGTCGATCTCTTCGCCCACCTTGTAGAAGGAGCCGAGATCGTCACGGGCATCGCAGAGCTGCAGCGTGCCGCTGGCAGCAATCTCGAACGTACGCGGATTCGGCGATACGGCCGGAATATACAGCGTGTTATTGTTGACGGCATCGTCGATATGCGAACGGTGAAGGTTGATCACAATCTTAGAGCCGCTGTAAGTTACAGCCGTCTCCTGGGGGGACATCCACTTGCCGATCTCAATCCGGTCGCCATAGAGCGGAGCTTCCGGCAACCGGTCCCACCAGATTCCGTTAATGACCGTGTTGTAGCTCATCAGCTCCGGCATAATATCGCGGAAGAAATTAATCCGGTTCCAGTAAGCGGACCCGATGAAGCTGACATCCCGGCTGACCGGCGACCGTCCGGTAGTCGGACGGTAATGCTCGCGGTGCGCAGCAAAAGGCAGATAGTGGACCTCCGTGCAGCCAAGGCCGCGGTAGATCTCTACGCAATTACGCTCCAGTGTGAATACATAATCATAGTGAGCCACAATCTTCATTGTGAAATCCGTGTAATACGGATCGTCGGTCAGCCAGATTGCGGTCTTGATGCCCTGGCCGCGCAGAATAGCCACCTGCTCCAGCGGCAAATCCAGGCCATCCAGCACCAGCACGAGATCAGGACGCTGGGCAGCAGCCAGCTCCACCAGATTCTGGCGCACATCGGTAATCGTAACCTGGACCGTCTGCCGCTGCAGAGCGAAGAGCACAGCATCATCCAGCGGAGAATACGGGTATCCCTTGCCTGAAGCCACGTACATCACATGGATATTCCTTACCGGCTGCGGCTCCTCCGGGCGTCCGTCCAGCACAGCCAGCCGTCCCCGCAGATAGCCTTCGTCATAACCGCCTTTGAAGCCGGTCAGGCGTCCCCGCAGCTTCTCTTCCTCCGCAGGGGTTCTCGGCAATGGCGGGGCAGGCATAATAAATTCATTGTTCATGAGTATTCGCTCCTTTTAATCCATAATGAAATTCACGCTCTTGAAGTAAGAACACCCAGTAAATGAGGCAGACGCGAAGTAAAGGTATGCCGGCGCAGCGTGGTCTGCAGTGCCCGCAGCGCATACCCGCGGCGCTCCTTCTCGTGCTTCAGGTAATAATCAATTTTGCGCTTCAGCTCATCGGCGGAAGCGAAGGTCTCCAGATCCCGGCCCGGCTTGTAGTGGATATCCAGATCCTGCCGGATATCGGTCAGCTGCATCGTCCCGCAGGCGCTGATCTCATAGGTCCTGGGATTAATGGAGAGGGATGGAAGCTGGAACGTATTCCGGTTGTCCATCCCTCCTTCCCAGGGCCGGTGGATATTGATGACCAGCTTCGCGCCGCTGTAATAATTGGCGGTCTCCTCCGGCGGGATGAAGCCCTCTCTGATGTACGGAGACAGCTCCTCGAAATGGGCCAGCCGCTCCCAGAACCCCCCGGCGATTAGCACCTTCTTCCCCCGCAGGAAGGGGACCAGTTCATCGAACAGCTCCGTACGGTTACGGAAGGCATTGCCAATGAACACGACATCATAGTGATATTGCGGTCCGGTGTGGCGCGGATAGAACATCTGGGGGTTGACGCACAACGGAAGGTAGTGCACAGACGCCGTCCCCAGCGAACGGTAGAATTCCACACAGCCCAGCTCATGCGTGAATACATAATCATAATGCCGGCAGATGACGGATGTGTCCTCGGTGAAATAAGGATCATCCACAAACCAGATCGCCGCCGGAATACCCAGCTGCCGTATTGCCGTAATTTGTTCCAGATGATTCTCCGGAAATACATGCAGCCCGTTCATCACCAGCACCGCCTCAGGCAATTCGCGAGCTGCCACCTCCAGCATAGTTTCCGGAGAACAGATGATCAGCTCGCTTACCAGCAGCCGCAGCGCTTCTGCGACTCCCGTATCGATAGCCTGAAACCCCTGGGGAACATACATCAGTTTTAACGGCTGACCTTCCCCCACTTCAGGAGTATTCAGGCGCTTCACGGCTTCGCACAGGCCGAGATGGTACCCTTGCAGATAACCATCCCGGTAATCCCGTGGAAGCCCGCCTCTCTTTTTTGTTTTCACGGCCTTCACCCTGCCCCGTTAGATTCTCAAGACAGTAGTACTATATGCGGAGTCAGCATCCGCCTCATGGACATCTGTCTGTGTCGCGGCGAAATTGGCATATGCCCCCCGTCTTTCGCCCGCTTGGCCCGAACCTCTGCAGAATCCATCCACTCTTGTCCATGCAGAGGCAGGGTCTACTCCGAAGCCTATTCAAGTACTTTGCGGGTTCGACGGGAATCATCTACAATTAGAGGCATCACCTTTCGAGGAGGCACGAAGATATGAGTTCAATCTATGGTCCTATGCTGTATCTGCGCCATGTCGAGCTGCTGCGCGATGCGGTCCCTTCCTTTGGAAGCTATCCTTTTAATCTTCCAGTGGTACGCACCCTGGACCGGCTTGCTTTTCAGAAGCAGGTTACTTTTCTTGTAGGGGAGAACGGTAGCGGGAAGTCTACCTTGCTGGAGGGAATTGCTGCTGCCTGGGGGTTCAATCCGGAAGGCGGGACGCTGAATTTCTCGTTTAATACCCGTGCCTCGCATTCCAGTCTCTATGAATATTTGCGGATTGCCAAAGGGGTGAAGCGGCCGAGGGACGGATTTTTCCTGCGTGCGGAGAGTTACTACAATGTGGCTACTTACATCGATGAGCTGGATGAGGACCCCGAGGCGGGAAGACCCATTAAATCCTCCTATGGAGGAAGCTCGCTGCATGAGCAGTCGCATGGAGAATCCTTCTTCTCCACGTTCGTTCACCGCTTCGGCGGACAGGGCATCTATATTCTGGACGAGCCCGAAGCCGCTTTGTCTCCCCTGCGGCAGATGTCACTGCTGGCGCGGATGCATGAGCTGGCGGAGCAGAATTCCCAGTTCATCATCGCCACCCACTCCCCGATTCTGATGTCCTATCCGGGTGCGGATATCCTTCTGCTGGAGGGAGAGAGTATTACGCCTGTTGCGCTTGAAGATACGGCTCATTACACGGTCACCCGCGCCTTCATGACCAACCGGGAGAAGATACTCCGCGAGCTGCTGGGCGAAAACTAAAATAACCACAAAACATATCAATTTTAAAAAAGACACCTCAAGGCGTTGAACGCCCGAGATGTCTTTTGAATTGGCATAGCTGCTCTGTATTTCTCTAATAAAGCTGGTCATCCTTCTCCGTATTGCAATCGCTGTATTCATTCAGGAGCGCATCCAGCTTCACCGATTGGCGGAGCACCCGGACATCCTGCATCCCGTACTCCAAGGCCAGTTTGTTCAGTTCCTGTCTTGCCTGTTCGATCTTATCCTTGTATTCGTCATTCCCCATAGCGGCCCCCTTGTAGGATGAGGCTGTATCAAGCCATTTCCACTCTTTTACTAAAGTTCCAAACACATTGTATTCTATAATCCGCTAGGGGTCAATTAAGGGTTTGACACTTTATCATAAGTTCTCCTAACGCTGCGGAAGCAGCTTCACATATTCATCTGAGTAGCCCATCAACTTCAGGATATAGTCATAATCGCTCTGATACTTACTGAAATCCACCACCGGCTCATGCGTATCCAGCGAGATGGCCTCTCCGTCCGCGAAGCTTTTGCCAGGCACGAACATAACCTCATTATTAAAGAAAGAGCCTGTTGGCAAATAATACCGCATCCCTACCACATTATGGTCAATATTCAGCAGATCATGCCCGAACGCCGTGAACCCTTCTTCCTTCAGCGATACCCCCAGCAGATTAGCCACGGTAGGAAGCACATCCAGCTGTCCACCGGTTTGCTCCACAACCTGTCCCTGCTCCATACCGGGTGCATGAATAATGAATGGAATGTTGAACCGGCTAATCCGGTTATCATACTTGATTCCGAGCGCTTCCTCCACCTGCTCCTCCGGGACATCCTTCGGCTGCAAGCCGAAATGGTCGCCGTACAGCACAAGTACCGTATTCTCCCACATGCCCTGCCGCTTCATTCCCTCAATCAGCGTACCTATCGCATAATCCGTATAATTCACCGCAGTCAGATAATCTCCAAGCATTGTATCCTGGAGCTTATCCGGCATCTGGATTCTCCGGAAGCTGTCCGGCACCTTGAACGGATGATGGCTGGAGGCGGTCACGAGCTGCGCATAAAAAGGCGTACCCTTCTTCTGCAGCTTAGCCAGCTTCTCCACAGCGGTAGCATACAACTGCTCATCAGAAGCGCCGAAGGAATTGAAATGGTCATTCTCAAAGTAACCTTTATCATAATAACCGTTGAAGCCAAGTGCCGGATACAGCTCATTGCGGTTCCAGAAGCCCACCTTGTTCACATGAAAAGTGTAAGCTTCATAGCCCTTATCCCGCAGCAGACGCGGCAGGCCCGGCAGTTCCCGGTCTCCAAAGCCTGTTGACATCGCAAGGGTTGCAATCGGATAAACAGAGGTGTTGCTGATGAATTCCGCATCCGAGGTATTGCCCGGGCCGACCTGCTGGAAGACATGCGGGAAATAGAAGCCTTCATCAGCCAGACCATTCATCACCGGCGTCAGTTCTTGCCCATCCAGCGACTGATGCAGCGGGAAATTCTGAAAAGCCTCCAGTTGGAGGACGATCACATTCTTGCCCTTTTGCAATCCGAAATATTCCGGCAGTCCGCCGGCAATATCCTTATCCTTATCCTTATCCTTATAGGGATAAGTAGCCTCCAATTCCTGCACCTTGGCTATGGTTTCATGAATATCTCCGGTCCCGATGAGGCCGTTATCCTCTTGGGCTTTGATCGCTGCCACCACCTCATAATTCAGGAATCCGGCGCTTTCCGCCTGGACCAGCTCGTTGGTGATTCCCCGGGCAGAATCTATGGAATAAGCGGACAGCGAGCCGCCGCCGATAATAGCCACCAGCAGCACCACCAGATAGACTCTCCGGGCTCTGCGTGAAGGCTGACTGTCACGCTGCTGCTGTATGGGGCCATTCTTCCATCTGCGGAAGAGCAAATAGCTAAACATAATCATCAGATCGGCCAAAAACAGATAATCAATCATCTCAATCGTGGATTCCACGCTCTCTTTGACCTGAAATACCTGATGCAGTTCATAGAGCGCCAGATAGGTCGGCACCGAGCCGAAGTGGTTGAAGTACACACTGGCCCCGAACAGCAGCAGTGAAAATAGGCAGTTGAAGCCCCAGAAGACAGCCTTTCTCATCCTCCCGGGCGTAATAACGGCCAGCACCCCCAAAATCAGCAGCACCGGAGCGATATCCGCAGCAATCCATTCCCAGGCAATCCGGTCAAAGAACAGCCCTCTCAGCAGCAGCAGCTTCAGCCAGATCAGTCCCGCTATCATATAGAAATGAAAATGCACGGACGCAGGATTCTTATCGTTCATAATAATTCGATCCCCTCATACTCTCTTTATTCAAAGTCTGTGTAAACTATATTGCATTTCTTTGTAAAAGATCATATTTCTCTAGTATAACAATACTTGAAATAGTTATCAAAACTGGGGTTTCTATTAAATGTAAAAGGACGCCGCCTTTGCGTGGCGCGCGTCCTGTTCAACTCATACAAGAAGGATAGATCATTCTGCAGTGGCAGGTGTCTGCTGCATCATGTAAAAAACTCCAGCTCGATTATACGAACCAGTAATCACAGTTTCTCCGTCCGGGCTATTGAAGGCAATCGTACCTATGCCCGACATCTCTTTGACGAATGTATAATCCTCCAGCCGGATGCCAAACATTTCATCGGCGATCGCAGCAGCAGAAAGCTGAAGCTTGACCTTATCCATATTCAGCAAATTCGTGTTGGGATCGGCGGAATTGAATGAATTTTCATCAAAAAGCATATTGTCTTCTACTTGTATAATACCTTGCGTAGCGTAGTCCATAATCACCGTAGTGGCCATACGTTCACTCTCTCCATAAGTCAGAACAAGTACATCCCGTGTCGGCGACACAGTGCGCTTAATAGAGTATAGATGCTCCGTGCCCTGTTCTCTAAGCAGCTTTATCGCCTTAAGACCCGCCTGCTTCACTTCCACACTCACATTATCTTCGTCCATTCTGAAGGTCGAGCTGCGGTAAGCGCCGTTCTCATAATCAATCTGCCCTTCATTCCCCATAAGTAAGTCATCGGTCTGTAGGTCTTGCTCATCATCGTTTGTTCCGTAGTGGGCGAAATGCTTTAGGCCGGTGACCGTGAATTCCCCTTTGTAACCGGCATTCCGAAGCTGATCCATGGCTTCATCAATGAACTCGGAGTCAATATTCTCAGGTTTGTAGATACCATCCATGACCAACCGTATCACTTTACCCGTTGTTGTGTTGATCCAGACCCTGGCTGAGTAATCCCCTTCCTCAAAAAGGACCGTTGCGATATCATCCTCCCCTTCCTTCTGCCGCTCCACACCGGCATTGGGGTACCTTTTCCCAAGCTGCTCCTGCATCAACTGCACAGCGGTCCGCTTGAGACCCGCATCTGACAGATCAGCCTGTCCCGCTTTCGGCGGTTCGATAATTCCTGCTCCGCTTACCTCCAACGGATTAAATTCGCCGGAACGTCCAACCCCATCGCCTCCCAAAACCAATGCCCCGGCTCCCAACAATAAAAGAAGGAGGACCACGGCTGTGGAGAGCATCCACATGCGGATTACCCTGCGCCTCTGGCCGGATGGCAGTACCTGGTTCAGTGAGGAACCGTCCATTCCAATCCGCCGGGCTACCCTCCCGGCAGCTTTATCCGTAAATTTCATTTCCGGAAACGGGCCCTTGCGGGCCAGCTCATACCACTGCGGCTCCCGTTCACGCTTATCCATTACTCCATCCCCCTCAGTTTGTCCTGGATTTTATGACGTGCACGGTACAGTCTCGATTTGACAGTGCCCGGCGATATCCGGATCAGCTCAGCGATTTCGCGGACCGACAGTTCTGCCTTGAGATCAAGCACCAGCACCTCACGCAGCTTATCCGGAAGGCTCATAATCAGACGCCAGATTTCATGTACCTGCCGGTCGCCGAGATATTCCATCTCCGCCGAACGAGTAACAGCCGCCTGTCCCGCAGAACCCTGCCGCCCCTCATCCTCAGTGGGTAATGGTTGCATTTCTCCCCACAGCCCGGAGCGGAAAAATCGCGATTTGCGGTAGGAAAATACCGTATTGCGGGCAATCGTGAACAGCCAGGTTTTGAGCGAAGAAGCTCCCCGGTAGGTGCTGATTCGGTAATAGCATTTGATGAACACCTCCTGCGTGAGCTCATCCGTCTGATCACTGTTTTTGGTCAGAAAATAAATATAATTCCATACATCTTCCCCATAAAGCTTCATGATCTGCCGCAGCTGCTCTTCATTGATCGCCTCCGCCTGCTCCAGTCCATCCAGTTCCAATCGTTTCACCTCATTATATTTGACCTCAAGAGTGGACGGAGGGTTCACTTTTTCTAGTAAAAACTTCACTCATCCATCATCCAGCCTGCCCCAAGTGAATAAGGGAGCTTTCCGGCAGCCGGCGTTGTCATGTGAATCGCCGCTTTAAAAATCCTGCCTATTTTACAACATTCTCTTATTTATTGCTAAAGCCTACGTTTATTTTCGTATAAAAAGGAAACAAAACAAAACAGAGGACCAGAGTCCCCTGCATAGTATATAGCTTGACTGGAGAGTGGCTACGAATTGAGATTCCCCGGTGGCTACCCCAACGGGGTGTTCACCAGCAGTCTTTTAATGGAACGGTTCGCTTCTTGAAGCACGACTTCCTTGTCAATGGTCTTCAGCCGCCCGGTGTGCATGAGAATCTCACCATCCACAATCGTTGTCTCCACATCGGCACGGGTGGCCGAGTAGACGATCCGCGAGATCGGGTCCACATCATAAGAGGGGAAGGTGTGAAAATTATAGAGATTAAGAATGGCCAGATCCGCCTTCTTGCCGACCTCGATGCTGCCGATCTGATCCTCCATCCCGACCGCCTTCGCGCCCCCGATGGTCGCCATCCGAAAGACACTCCGGGCATCCATCGTAGTCGGGCCATGCGCGGGCTTTTGGATGACTGCCGCCAGACGCATCTCGTTGAACATATCCAGATTATTGTTGCAGGGCGCGCCGTCTGCACCCAAGCTGAGATGAATATGGTCATGAAGCATGCCCGGTGTATCGGCGATGCCTGAGGCCAGCTTGAGGTTCGAACCCGGGCAGTGGCTGACATGAACCCCTCGGTCCCGCAGAATCCGCTTCTCCTGCTCATCCAGCCAGACACAGTGAGCCAGAATCAGACGTTCGTTAGCCAGCCCCAGGTGATCCAGATAGACGACATTGCGCATACCGGTCATCGCCTGTACAAGCTCGATCTCACCCAGATTCTCGGAAGCATGGGTATGCACCTTCACCCCGTAACGGGCCGAGAGGCTCTGCACCTCCCGCAGCAGCGGCTCCGTACAAGAAATAACAAACCGCGGGGAAAAAGCATACTGAATCCGGCCGTTCGCATATCCGTTCCATTTCTCCAGCAGATCCACACTCTCCTGCAGCGAAGCTGCCGTCTCTTCCTGCAAGGCCGCCGGTGCATCGGGGTTCTTCCGGTCCATCATGACCTTCCCTGACAAGGCGCGTATACCGCTCTTCGCAATCGCCTGGAAGGCATAATCCGTATGATGTACCGTCTCCATATCCACGATGGTCGTTGTGCCGCTGGTGATTAATTCCCCAATGCCGAGCATGGCAGAATAGTACAGTGACTCCTCGTCATGCGCTGCCTCCAGCGGCCAGATCCGCTTGCGCAGCCAGTCCATCAGCTCCAGATCATCCCCTTTGCCGCGAAACAGCGTCTGGGAGAGATGAATATGTGTCTGGATGAAGCCGGGGATAACCGTCCGGTTCTTGGCGTCGATGACAAGCTCCTCCCCCTTCACTTCAAGGCCGGTGCCAATCTCCACAATCAGATCAGCCTTGATGCGGATATCACCGTATATAATGTCCTCCTGCTTGTTCATCGTAATAATCTCCGCATGCTTGATCAGGATATTCGCCATTGTCTTCTCCCCCTAGTCTTGTGATGTCCGGCTGTTCTGTAACACAAAAAGGCCACAAAAATATGCCTCAGCATATTTTCGTAGCCAGAAATTTACGGTTCCCGGTAGAGACCCTTAAACCAATTATTAAGGATATACGAAAAGGACTATTCCATTGCTTATGAATAATCCCATCATAATTGAAAGACAGCTTTTCTGTCAATAAGAGTAATTAAAGTTAACACAATTATCTGATTAAATGAGGAAAGAGTAAGATTTAACATTTTAGCACTTAAAAATCAGTTTGAAATGTCATGTTACCTTACTTGAATATAAATTAGCTCTCCATATTCTCTGTCAGCGCCTTCTCAAACACCGGAAAAGCAGCGGTACGGCCGGGAAAACGAATCTCGCCTCTCTGCAAATACCCGAGTGAAGGATACAGCTTAAGTGCCCTGTCATTCTTCGCATATGTATCGAGCCGGATGCTTCTGTATGCGCTGCTGCGGGCGAATTCCTCGGCAAAGGCGATCAGCCGCCGGGCAATCCCTTTGCCCTGAATCTCGGGATGTACCGCAAGCCGGTGCATAATCAGATGAGGCCCCTGCTGCTGTTCCCATTCGATCCCTGCATATTGCTCCGCCTGGTTCTCATCCAGCACAAGAATTCCGGCGATCGCCTCATGCTCCAGGCAGACAAACAAGGTTCCCTTAGCGATATCTTCACTAATGACTTCCCTGTTAGGGTACCCTTCATCCCATTGATCGCTTCCGCCTGACTGCATAACTTGTACACATTTGGCAATCAGATGCATGATCTCCTGGATCTCCTCACTCCGCGCTCTTCGTATCTCATTCCCCATCATGTACGTTCCCCGCTTTCCTGCCTGAATAGTGAACCCGGTAAAGATTCTGTTAAGAAGTCTACCATATCCGGCCGGAAATTCCGAGAGCCCGCCCTATCCCAAAGTTCCCCATGTGCTATAGGGGCGGCGCATAATGCGCCGGCCCCTGTAGCCGCTGTATCGGCCTGCACGCTGCTGTGCCTGCGGCATCTGTCAGCCAAGCTCCAGCTTATGCCCGTCCTCGAAGCCCTTGGCGAAACCGGCGTCGAACCCCACGTTGTATGCTTCGGTGTAGCCCTGCTGATAGGCGTCTCCCGGCGGCAGCTCCGGCGGGACGCCCAGCTCCGGGGGGAGCGGAATCACCTGCGGCTGGGGAGGGGGCTCGATAACCGGGATGACCTGCACCGGTGGCTTCACAATGCGGGATCTGCGGAGCAGCCGTCTGCGTAGTCTTCTTTTTCTGCGCAGCTGCAGGGATTTCTTCCCCGGCTTGCCGAGCAGACCCTTGCGGGATTTGCGTCCGGGACCTTTGCGTATCCGTGTCTTCCGCGACAGCAGCGGTCTGCGTCTACGGCCCTTGCCCGTGGAACCAAGTTTGCCCAGTCTCTTTCTCTTCATCTTCTACGCCTCCTGTACTTCATCTACTCCTGGCGGTCCCCTCTGAGCAGACCTTGCTCAGCCAGGGGGCTGCAGGCACTCCTTCTTTGGGCTCATGCAGTGAAATACCGGAAATCATCCGGCACATTGAACTCTGGTACCCGCTAAGGATCCTGATATTGT
This sequence comes from Paenibacillus sp. FSL R7-0204, assembly GCF_038002225.1. Lineage (NCBI taxonomy): Bacteria > Bacillati > Bacillota > Bacilli > Caryophanales > Paenibacillaceae > Paenibacillus > Paenibacillus sp. FSL R7-0204. The sequence goes on along the minus strand of NZ_JBBOCA010000001.1, from coordinate 1,645,671 downwards.
CGCTCAGCTTGCGGGCTGTCAGCTCCGATTGCCCCGTCACTTCAGCAATACTCTCGAGGATGGCTGCGAGCGCTGCCTGGCTGCGGGCGATCGAGCGGATCATCTCCAGCTTGACGGCATGTTCGGAGAGCAGCCCGCCGCTCATTTGCTGTCGTCCCCGAAGCTGAAGCCCTCGCCATCCCCGCCGAAATCGCCGCCCTCGTCTTCCCCGCTGCCCAGCACCGCCTTCAGGTTGCTGTACAGCCCGTTCTCCAGCTTCGTCAGCCCCTCTACCATTTCCACGATTACCTCGTGAATAGAGATGGATTCCTTCAGCTGGTCTTCGTGGGAGTCGAATGCTCTAGCGTGGATGTGATGATGGGTCCACTGCTTCACTTTTTCCGCTTCCACCGCTTTGGCCTCGAGAATCATCGCGATGTTCCACTGGATGGCAGCGGTCGACTCCAGCATTTGCAGATATGCCTTTTCTCTGCTCATCCTCCGCCTCCTTGCTCAGGTTACACGTTATCCTTACTCTTCTTCCTGACCGTTTAATTCCTTGATGACCCTGCCCACTCCCTCAGCCATCGCCTCTTCGAGATCGGCAAGTGCATTGAGGTAAGCAATGATGTTTTTGTTGACTTGACCTGAGCTTTCCACCAGCCCACTGAATCCGCCGAAATCAGGGTCCGCATCCGGCAGATCGTGAACTATTTGCGACATACGGACGGCTACGTGGCGTTCGGCGTCGAGAATCCGTGCCATTTGTTCGTGCGTATGGGCCATGTGCTGCAGGACTTTTGTAATTTTACTCTGCACCTTCATGTCTCCTTTGCTCAAACGCCCTGCTACAGCATATGCGGCATCCGCCTTGACGGTGCCGCAACATCAATTAGTAAAACTTTAATTTTGAAAGACATAGATATTCAAGCTAATAGAAGGAAGTCAGGAAGCAATTATACCCAAGCGAGTGCAATATCTTATTATGGTGATCACCAAAAAAATAAAGCCGCAATTCTCTCTATAAGAGACTCGCGGCTTTATTTTTATTGAACATCCGGCATTCACTCTTGTATCCATTAATCTGATTGATTCTCAAGCTTGATATATGATGACTTAATGTAATCTAACGTTGAATAATGCTTAACTATATTGTTAGCCATTGTCACAATAATCAACAAGATGATAAAGGAAGAACACACTTTTTTTAGCTTAACATTCGTTACTGTCCTTACAAAAAAACTGGCAAGAAGGAAGATTGCAAATAGATAATGTCCCGCGTATAAATACAGATCGTATTTGTATGCCGCAAGACCAAAACCAATGACTATATGCAAGAAAATTGCAAAAAGGGGATAAATCATCAATGACCAAACTTCTCGATTACGAATACCTCGGATGAACCCCAGTATAGCCAGAACAGTTATCCCGAAGCCTGCAAATTGTACGTAGATTGGATGAGGTGCACTGATATTCGAGGCAAAGGCAACAATTTTCGGATCTATTAATGAAATTTCTGGCGTAAGAACCGGGTTGACCACTAACATATGAAATAATTCAGAATGATGAGCAAGTGAAAAAGGGGATATATAACCAAAGGCACCATTCGATAGGCCTCCTCCGACATTCGAAACCCATGTTTTCCCAGAAAATAGGGCGTATTGTAACCCCGTAAAGAATATGAGCAAAAGTAATGAAAAAATCATGATCCTCAAAAAACGTTTCAACGTCTCCATCCTATAGCTAGAATTATATATGCTTACAAATAAGGCACCAGTAAATGTAATTAAATTTGTGGAGGTAATCCCAAAATTCAGCAAAATCAATAATGCTCCCGGAATAACTGGGAATGAAGATAAATCACGAGATTTATATAGGTATGCAGCAGATAAAATCATAATTAGTTGAGCGTAGGGATACGAATCTGGGATTAATGAAGAAAACAATGTATAAGAACATACACCAAAAAGAATTGAGAAAAAAGCCGAAATCCCCCGAGATGATCCGCTCTTGCGCATAATGAAAAAAAGAATAGCAGTGCCCAATGCATTCAATATGGACTGCAGCAAAAGAAAAAACAAATTACCAACAGAATGAACTGATAAATAGTTAAGCGGAGCTGTAAGAAAATTATATAGTGGATGAATGATAGATGAAGTAAGGCTGCCATATTCCACTGAGGGGTCAAAGTTAAACAAGTTTAAAGAAAATGGAGCACCGTAGAATGGATTGAAGACAGATAGCATATCAGCGTTCTCTTTGATGTACTGAATGTAAGGCATGTTAATAAGCAGATAACCCAAGAATAAAACAAGCCCTACTGCTGCTGCTATATAGTTATCCTTTTTATCCTTGAAATAATAAGTATAAAACGACATAATAATCTCCAATCTTTCATTTATTCATTTTTAGTTTACCAGTAAAAAAAGACCCGAAATTATGAAAATAAAACCTGATATTTTCATAATACCTATAGTTTCCTTAAAAAAGACTTTTGCTAATATTATTGTCCACAAAAAAGTAAGGGAATTCGCTGGAACTACTAAAGTATAAGGCAGTCTTCTCAGCAAATAAATATTGAGCAAAGCACCGCCTCCATATAAAAAAAATCCAAAAAACAGGAGATAAAATTGTTTTTTCTCAGTAAAACTTTTAAAAAAGACACTCCCTAAAGAACCCAATATCGTCATAATTACAAGAAGCAAATATAAGAATTGTTCATTTTTCATAGGTGGTTACGCTCACTCCTATCCCTAGAAGAGTAACAGCCACCAATTTCTTCAACGTAATGGGTTCCCCAAGAAATAACCCGCCATAAACCAGAGCGATAATGTAACTTGTACACATGAGGGGATAAGCCACAGATAGTTTCAAAAATTTAAATGAGCTTATCATAAAAAATGCCCCAATTCCGTAACATACAAAGCCTAGGGCCATATAAATGATATTGCTATGACCCCATTTCCAAAATAACTGTCCAGTTGCTGTCAAAAAGGCTGAAATAATCATAAACCATTTTCCGATAGACCCCTTTTTCACCTTTGTCAGTTGCTCCATTTCAATACCTCACAACCCGCTGCATTATTAGAGTTAATTATATATCTTTGTTTCACCAGATTAAGCATTGGCATGTCGGATAAGGAATCAGAATACGCACATGAATTATTGTAATCTACTGTAATCTTCTTCTCTTTTAAATAACCCTTTATGCGCACTACCTTTTCTTCACCTTTACAGTTATTCCCCTGGATAGTACCTGTATAATGTCCCTTCTCAAACAAAAGCTCTGTTCCAATTACACCATCCACTTCATTTAGCTCTTCAAAATATTTCATGTAGGCAATTGGGGACGCTGTAACCAGAAGTATATGATAACCTTCCCGTTTCCTAAGGCGAATCTCCTCTAAGGCTTGTCTATAAATGTGAGGTTTAAGTTTGGTATTGAAAAAGTGCTTAAGATCATTATCATTCATATATTTCATAAAACTAAAAAAGGCACTTTTAGCAACTTCAGCAGATATACAATTCAACCGATAAAGAACAGCATATAATCCGGCAAGAATGAACATATGGAAAGAAGTGGGGGTCTTTCTTAGTCCATAAAACAAGAATGAAAACATAGAATCTTTATCAATAATCGTCTTGTCAATATCAAATAAGGCGAGCTTCAGATACATTTAGATTCCCCTTCAGCCTATTCAAAATAATATAAAATTAAAATTACACTGACTACATAGAGGACAACTGTAATCAGGATGTGCTTATCCTCAAATAATACTTTATCCGGGGCTCCGCCTTTATTTTCTATATGGATCAAATATAAATATCTGAAGACACCGTAAATAACCAAAGGTATGGTCCACATTAATTGTATAGTTCGTCCAGATGTAAATGTAAACAATGAATAGCTAATTATCGTAGCTGTTGTTACAATACTGCTTAATTGATCTAATAGTTCAAAAGAATAATTCTCTAGCACTTTACGATGTGCAGCCTTTTCATTTCCAAGCAAAAAAAGCTCATGTCTTCTTTTCCCAATTGCGAGAAAAAGAGAAAGCAGCATAGTGCATAATAAAAACCAGGGCGTAAAGGGAACATGAATAACAAGTCCGCCAGCAATTGCCCGTAATACAAAGCCCGCTGCAATAATCATGATATCAATGATAACAACATTTTTAAGACGTAACGAGTAAGCAACATTTATACAAAAATAGAAAACTAGCAAAAGAGAAAACAACGGATTTAATACATACGCTAGGGACAAAGACAATATAACAATAAGGGCCCCAAAGATTAAGGCAATACCGGGGTTCAATTCTCCTGAAGCCATGGGACGATTCCGTTTTACAGGATGATTCTGATCAGATTCAATATCGATGTAATCATTAACGATGTATACGCAACCTGATATAAAACATAGGAGCAGGAAACCTGAAAAAGTGTAAAAAATATCGGCAGTAGTTACTACTTCAAAAGAAAACAATGGCGCGGCAAAAATAAGCAAATTCTTTGTCCATTGTTTAGGCCTCATTTGCTTAATTAAAAGCCAAAAAATCCGTCTGTTTATACTGATATTAGATTGGGGTTGCAAAAGGGGCCTCCTTATATCTCGGGTTCTATATTTTGAAGATTTCTGATTTCACTTCTGATTAACATAACACAATTTTCCTGGTCGTGTCATTCATGCGCATTCCATTACTTAAAGGACATCATCAATCGTTTGATCAACATATACAAGGAGGATTCATTCTTTGCTTCACTGGCAAAGCCAACAATTCGGACTATTAGTCCGTGCTTCAGCAGATCATGAGTTTGTTTCTTAGTCATAATGTTCTTTATTATATGTATACTAGAATAAAGGAGTAGATCGATTTTCATGACATATACGGACAACCACCTGAGGCTCCGGCCATTGAATGCTGCCGAGCTTGCTTTATCCCTGGAGAATTATTCGGAGCTGGAGCAGGCGCTGGGCTTGAATGTGACGAGCACCACCACCCTGCTGGACGATGAAGAGATGCGCTATGCGCTGCGGGTCAGGCATGCGAAGGTACTACAGGATGAAGAGAACTACTGTTGGCTGACCATGTGGGCCATCATCCACCGGGAGCAGCAGCAGCTCATCGGCTTCCTGATTCTCAAAGGCCCCCCGAACGAGCAAGGGGAGGTCATCGTTGGTTATGTCCTGGACGAGAGATACTGGGGCCAGGGCTATGCCACAGAAGCGCTGCGGCAGATCACCGCCTGGATCTTCAGCCATCCCGGCGCACGCTGGGTCATTGCAGATACCGAGAAGGATAACTTCGCCTCCCACCGTGTCCTGCAGCACCTGGGTGCGGAGCTGTACCGGGAAACCGAGGATTTGTTCTGGTGGAGAATTGCTCGGCCAGCCAGTAGCTGATGGTGATGAGTTGGGTGGCTGCCCAGCTGGGACGATAAGCTGCGGACGATAAGCTGCGGACGATAAGTTAATGGCTGCATACTAGAGACTATATGCCCAGGACTGCATGCTGAAATGGAAGCACAGCCCGCCGGGGGAGTTTCGCCGACTTTTGGCCCCTGCGCCCGCTTACGGTGGGATTCAGGGGTATTAGTGCTCCTCATTTCCGTCCAACGCCAACTTTCGCCGGATTCAGGTGCATTTGTACACTTCATTCCGGCTCCCAGCCCACTTCCGGTGAATTCTACGGGATTTATCCCTTTAGTTACTTTTGACCTCTTAAGTTTCCTTCAATCCCCATCCTCTTCCTATGTAGACCAACTACTCTTCCCCCTCACCCGCTCTCCTTTCCCTCTCAGCCGCCCTCTATAATCCCCTCACCTACCAAAAAAACGCCGCCCCTCAGGGCAGCGTATCTCTCAGCTTATCTCCGGCTTCGCGCAGAGACTGGAAGGTTCCCGCGTCGCTCCACCAGCCTTGCAGCACATCATAGCTCAGCTTGCGCTCTACGGCATACAGGTTGTTCACATCGGTAATCTCCAGCTCGCCCCTTCTGGAAGGCGAAATACGGCGGATGATATCAAATACTGCTTCATCGTACATATATATGCCTGTAACACAGAATTTCGTCTTCGGCTGCTCCGGCTTCTCTTCAATGTAAGCAATCAGGGAAGCATCGGCGCTGTCAAACACCGGAACCCCGTATCTGCGCGCATCCTCAACAGGCTTCAGGAGCACCTTCGCGGTCCCCGCTGGCTGCTGCAGATAACTCTTCACGTAAGGCTCCAGACTATCCATGAACAAATTATCCCCCAGCAGCACGACAAACCGTTCTCCCGGCAGGATGAATCCTTCCGCCAGCTCCAGCGCTTCCGCGATGCCGCCTGCCGCTTCCTGGATTTTGTAAGTCAGGGAGACGCCGAACTCCGCGCCGCTGCCCAAAAAGTCAGTGTACTGTCCTGCGGACTGTTTGCTGATGACCAGGAGAATATCGGTGATCCCCCCCTGGCGCAGCCGCTCAATCCCGTAGCACACCATAGGGTATTTGCCGACCGGAAGCAAATGTTTGTTCATCAGCCGGGTGAGCGGGTATAGCCTTGTTCCTGTTCCGCCTGCCAGTATGACTCCTTTCACTTACGTTCCTCCTCTTTCTCTACGTCTTTAGCCTTCGGCCAGCGGCCTCAGATGAACTGCGCGGGGTCCACTTGCCATTTCTCCATAAAAATCCTGCGGTTGCGCTCCACCAGCTCCTGCAATGAGGCGGAATAGACCTCCTTGAAGCTGGCGCTGCCTTCATGATGAACCAGGCAATCTCCGGTAATCAGCAGCCGGTATCCCTGCAGCCGGGCGCGGTAGCAGTAATCGTCATCCTCATAATGGCCCGGCGAGAAGCGTTCATCGAGCAGGCCGATCGCGTCCATAAGCTGTCTTTTGAATAAAAAGCACAGACCTACAAGCCTTCGGGTCTCCTGCCACTTCGCTGCATCAGGAATATTGGCCCGGAGCGCTTCCGCATGGAAGCCTGCAATATCCGTATAGCCGGTCTGTACCTGCTGCCGCCCGCTGGCATAATTCGTCAACGGTCCGACAATTCCTATATCAGGGGCACTGTACAAGGCGCTCTTCAGATTATCCAGCCAGCCTTGCGACACAATAACGTCATTGTTCAGCAGCAGCAGTTCCTCCCCCGCAGCCAGCTGCAGCCCGATATTGCAGGCCAGCGGAAAACCGCGGTTCTCCGGGAGGGAGATGAACTTCAGCTTGCTGGCGCGGCAGTAGGCTTCGGTACCATCATCCGAGGCATTGTCCACTACAATAATCTCATAGGCGGACCGGGTATGCGCTCTGATCGATTCGACGCAGGAGCGCAGCAGCCCGAGCCTGTTATACGTAGGAATAATAATGCTCGTCATTGTCATAGCGCGTTCCTCCAGGCGGCAATCTGCCGGCGGTGCTCCAGCAGGTTCTCGGCCGAGAGCTGTCCGCTGCTCTGCTGGCGGGCAATCACGCAGACCAGAGCTTCCGCATGATCACCGGCAATCAGCTGCTCCATGGCATTCCCGGCTCCCGTGTTGCCCTGGCGCAGCCGGTTCTGCTTAATCACATTCACCCCTCCGGCCTTCTCTACCCGCAGGCGGCCCATAATGGAGAGCGCCAGCGCCCGAGGCGGCACCATCAGCTCCCGGTAGCCGATTCTCTCCAGCGCCCGGCGGGATAAGGCATGCGGAACGGCTGTCATGGAGCTTGCTCCAAGATCCGGGCGGCCCAGAACCTGATTCAGGTAGAGCTTGCAGCGGGTAACCGCATCACTTAGCCCGAAGGGTGGCAGAAGCGGATCAAGGTCGTTGAGCGCCACATCCACCCCCCGGTCCACCGCAGCCACAAAGGAAGACAGCTGCCCGGCGGAGATTACCATATCGCCATCCAGAAACAACAGGATATCTCCCCGGCTGAGCTTGGCACCCAGGGAACGCCCTACATCATGTCCGGCAGATTCCGGAATGTACACTATGCTCGCCTGAGCGCATAACCGGGTCCGCTGAAAACTGCGGTCGCTGCAGCCGTTCAGCACCACGATAATCTCCTGCGGCTTCAGGCGTTCCACCTGCTCCAGCAGCTTCGGCAACGTCTGCTCCTCATTCCGGGCCGAGATAATCACCGACAGCGAGCCCTTTGGTGCCAGCAGCGGCAGGACCCGCCGCCCGGAAGCGGGCTTCCGCTTGGAGCGGGAGAGGCCCAGCCCAGCCCCCGCAGGCTTGCTGCGGCGCTGCGCAGGCCGCTGCTTGGCCGCGCCTCTGCGCACTGCGGTGCCGCGTCCGGCGGTGCGGCCTTTAGAGCCGCTGCTTCCGGGGGCAGTACGCCCTGCTGAAGACCGGCCGCTGACGGATACTTCCCGCTCTTCCATCATCTCACCATCTCCCTTCGCCGGGTGCCGTCCCCGAAGCCTGCCCGGCCGCCCTTGCGCTCCAGCACCAGGGCTACAGCATCCAGGTGGTCTCTGAGGATAGCCTCCTGCAAAGGATCGCTGCCGCTGTGCTTCCGGCGGACTGCGTTCATCCTGCCAACAGGCACATTATGCACCGCCGTCACAACCAGGCCCTCCAGCACTGCCTGCGCATGTGCGAGCGGCGGTCTCGACAGCAGGCCGCTGCCCAGGACATCCAGCGCCCTGCGGCTAATCGCATGAGGGACAGCGGTCAAGGAGCAGCCCTTCAGCTCAGATCTTCCGAGCAGAAGATTCAGCACATGCTTGGATAACACCACCGGATGCGGAACTTTGCTGCGGACCGGACCGGAATAATCATTCAGTGCCAGATCCGCTCCGCCGCTGACTGCGGTCACGAAGGGACGCAGCTGCGAGGCGGGGATTACCAGATCCCCATCCGTGAACAACAGAACCGTTCCCTTCGCCGCCGCAGCGCCTACGCTTCGCCCGACATCATGCCCGAGCGGCTGTTCATACACAATTACGTTCGCGCCGCAGGAGCGCGCAATCTCTGCGGTCTGATCCGCAGAACCGTTAACAATCACAATAACCTCACAGCGGGGATGAACGCCTCTGGCTCCGGCGATTACCGCGGCAATCGTCGCCGCCTCATTCATGGCCGGAATAATGACCGACACCTCAGGCTGCGGATGATTCACCGCAGGCGGCGGTATAGCAGGCCGTACCGGCCGTGCTACCGGCCGCCGTGCTGTCCGGGTTGCCCGCCGCCCCGTGCGGCGGGCAGATGTTCCTTTTCTTTTCATGCTCATCCACCTTCCTTCACAGGGCTGCTCCCGGGCTGAGGGTTACACCATAGTCTATGTATCCCGCCACCCCCGGTAACGGCAAGTGTCTCCCCGAGCGCAGATAATTGGACAAATGCCGCTATGCGCTTCCACCCGGCAATAAGCCGGCAAGGAGGCATATGCAGAAGCAGGAACTCTTCCGTTCAGCAGCAATTGTATGAAATCCAATCGCTTCCACGTATGGATTAAATGCCAAAGAAAGACGCAGCCAACGGCTGCGCCTCATATACATTCCAACCTGTCTACGATCTGAGCTTATGTTGCAGCAACGAGAATTCGCATATCCCACTACCCGACAATAGTCTCAGATCAATCAAAAGCACGATGCTCCACAGCAGGTTTGACCAGCGGAGTGCCGAGCGCAATCCATGACAGCACGCCATAGAAATGCTGGGTCTCACGCAGCCGCACCACCTCAATCGTCGCTCCTCCGCCCGTTCTGTTCTTCAGCGAAGCATGGAAGTACGGCTGGTTAGCCATGGCAACCAGCACGTAGCCGGTATGACCGAAGCTCTCGTCAAAAGAAACGCTCACCTCTACACTCTCCGCCTCACCATTGAACATAAACGCCGTCATCCCGAACTGCTGCAAAACATCGCGGTTCCCGACACTCTGCACCGGATGGAAGGACAGATGCTCCGCATTGACTGATCCGGGAGCCAGATGATCCCCGTTCACTGCACCCTGAGCAATATGATGGCTCTGGATGCTGTCTTCTTCCAGATGCCGGGACTGGACGGCAAAGGGAGCGATGTTCGAAGCCTTAACCGCCTCATCCTGCAGTTCAGAACTTCCTACCGCACCTTCAGCCAGATGTCCGGTGCCTACGCTGTGAATCGCAAGCTTCGCTCCGTTCACACTATGGTCCGGGAGCAGCTCGGAGGTCAGTGCATCTCCAGCCAGATGCTCCAGGCCTATGCTGCCAGGACGAATGTGGCGCCCGTCAACAATTCCAGGAGACAAATGGCCTCCGTAGATGCTGCCCGGAGCGAGATGATTAGGCCCCACCGCTCCTGGCGCCAGCTTGCTGCCGTCTATGCTGCCTTCTCCGAGCAGCTCGGAGGTTAGCGTGCCCTCTGCCAGGTGCTCACGCTGGATGCTGCCCGCGCGGAGATGACTGCTATCCACTGAATAGGGAGCCAGATGATCTCCATTCACTGCATCCTGAGCAATGTGATGGCTCTGGATGCTGTCTTCTTCCAGATGCCGGGACTGAACGGCAAAGGAAGCAATTTTGGCAGCCTTCACCGCCTCATCCTGCAGCTCAGTGCTGCCTACCGCACCTTCAGCCAGATGGCCGGTGCCGACACTGTGAAGAGCAAGCTTCTCTCCTGTAACACTATGGTCCGGGAGCAGCTCGGAGGTCAGCGCATCCCCGGACAGATGCTCCAGGCCGATGCTGCCGGGACGGATATGGCGCCCGTCAACAATTCCGGGAGCCAGATGGCCTCCGTAGATGCTGCCCGGAGCCAGATGATTTGGCCCCACCGCTCCTGGCGCCAGCTTGCTGCCGTCTATGCTGCCTTCTCCAAGCAGCTCGGAGGTTAGCGTGCCCTCTGCCAGATGCTCACGCTGGATGCTGCCCGCACGGAGATGGCTGCTATCCACAGAATCAGGCGCCAGATGATCCCCGCTCACTGCATTCTGAACAATGTGGTAGCTCTGCACGCTGTCTTCTTCCAGATGCCGGGACTGGATGGCAAAGGATGCGATTTTGGAACCATCCACGGCTTCATCTTGAAGCTCTGAGCTTCCCACTGCGCCTTCCGCCAGATGACTGGTTCCAATGCTGTGAGGAGCAACCTTCCCCCCTGTAATACTGCCGTCCTGCAAAAGTTCAGCGGTCCGGGCATCCTGCGCCAGATGCTCCAGGCTGATGCTGCCGGGACGGATATGACAGCTATCCACAGCTTCAGGCGCCAGGTGACCTCCATAGATGCTGCCGGAAGCCAGATGGATAGAGCCTACAGAACCTGCGGCCAGCTTGCTTCCACTAATACTGCCATCCGGCAGCAGCTCCGCACTTCTGGTTTCCTCCGCGAGATGCGCCAGCCGGATAACTCCCGGCCCCAAATGGCGATCCCGGATTACTCCGCCTGCAAGATGCTCTGCGTTCACGCTCTGCGGCTGGAGATGCTGCGAACTCACTGCGCCTTCAACCAGCTTGCTTCCACCTATGCTGCCATCCGGCAGCAGCTCCGCACTTCTGGTTTCCTCCGCGAGATGCGCCAGCCGGATAATTCCAGAGCCCAAGTGATGCTCTTGGATGGCTCTACCGGCAAGATGCTCTGCGTTCACGCTCTGCGGCTGGAGATGCTGCGAACCCACTGCGTCTTCAGCCAGCTTGCTTCCACCTATGCTGCCATCCGGCAGCAGCTCCGCACTTCTGGTTTCCTCCGCGAGATGCGTAAGCCGGATAATTCCTGAACCCAAGTGATGCTCCTGGATGGCTCTACCGGCAAGATGCTCACCGTTCACGCTCTGCGGCTGGAGATGCTGCGAATCCACCGCGCCTTCGGCCAGCTTGCTTCCACCTATGCTGCCATCCGGCAGCAGCTCCGCACTTCTCGTCTCCTCAGCCAGATGCGTAAGCCGGATAATTCCTGAGCCTAAATGACGCTCTTGAATCACTCCGCCTGCAAGATGCTCTGCATCCACGCTCTGCGGCTGAAGATGCTGCGAATCCACTGCGCCTTCAGCCAGCTTGCTTCCACCTATGCTGCCATCCGGCAGCAGGTCCGCGCCCCGCGTATCGGAAGCCAGATGACTGAGCTGAATGCTGCCGGCGCGGATATGCCGGCTGCTTACTGCATCCGCAGCCAGGTGGCCGCCATACACACTGCCCGCAGCCAGATGGAAGGCTCCGACCGCCCCTGCTCCCAGCTTACTGCCTGCGATGCTGCCATCCGGGAGAATATCCGCGCTGCGCGTCTCCTTGGCCAGATGGGCCAGCGTAATCTCTCCGGCACCGATATGCCGGGCTTCCACCGCTGCCTGCGCCAAATGAACACCCTGAACACTCGCTTCAGCCAAATGAACCGATTCCACCGCACCTGCCGCCAGCTTCTCTGCACCAATGCTCCCGTCAGGCAGGAGGTCCGCACTGCGGACCTCCTCCGCCAGATGCGCCAGGCTAATGCCGCCATCCGCGAGATGCCGCCCTTCCACTGAGGCCTCAGCCAGCTGGCTTCCGCCCACACTGCCAGGGGTGAGATGTTGAGAGGCTACCGCCCCCTCTGCCAGCTTCGTGCCGCTGATGCTGCCATCCTGAATCTGGATTGAGGAGACAGAGCTTGGAATAAGATGCCCGTTGCCAACCGACAGCGGCCGGATATGTGCACCGCCCACGCTGCCCGCTGCTAGATGTCTGCCTTGCACAGAGGTATCCTTAAGCGAATCCGGGCCGACTGCGCCTTCCGACAGATGCTCGCTCTGCACTGCTGAGGCTGCCAGCTTCTCTGCACTCACACTGCCGTCCGCCAGCTTAATGGAAGTGACGGCCAGATCACCGAGCTTATCCGTTGAGACACTCTCCGGCGATAGCTTCAGGGAAGTGACGGCATAGTCGGCCAAATGATGCGGCTGCACAATCGCCGCAGTGAGATGGGCCTCCTTGACGGCACCGGAGGACAGCTTATCTGCTGTTACTGAACCGGATTGCAGCGCGGATGAAGTCACACTGCTGTCTCCCAGATGCCTGCGTTCGATAGCGCCGGATGCCAGATGACCAGCGTCTACTGCCTCCTCCTGCAGCACCCGTCCGCTGATGCTGCCGTCCGCCAGGTGCTTCTCTTCCACGGCGCAGACTGCAATATGCTCACCGCTGACCGCTTCTTTTGCAAGAATCGTACTCCCGACCGCGCCCATGGCCAGCTTGGCGGTAATGATGCTGCCGTCCGCCAGCTTGGCTGCGGTAATACTCTGGGGGCTAATATGTTCTCCTGTAACGGATTCATACCCCAGTTGTTCTTCCGTAACTGCCCCTTTGGCCAGATGGCCGGTCAGGACGGAATGCTCCTGCAGCTGGGCAGAGCCTACAGATTCTGCGGCCAGATGAGAATTATCCACGGCCTCGCGCTGCAAATGTGCCGAAGTGACAGCCTGCGTGGCAATCTGCGCACTGCGCACTGCAGATTTCGCAATATGGCGCGTCATCACGGCTTCGTCAGCCAGCTTATGGGCCAGAATGCTCTGATCCGCTATTTTGGAAGAGGTGACCGCCTGCTCAATCAGCTGTGTAGTCCCTACCGCGCCGTCTGCCAGCTTCACAAAAGAAATGCTGCGGTCTGCCAGATGACGGCTGCCAACCTCACCTTCGGCGATATGGTCCGCATGGATGCTCTCCGGGTTAATATGCTGGCTGCGGACAGCCTTCGCCGCGATCTGCCGGGACCCGGCAGCCCCATCTGCGAGATGCCCGCTCTCAATAATACCGGGTTGAAGCTGGTCCTTGCCGATCAGGCGCGCCGCCAGCTGTTCCCGGCCAATGGCGCCCGGGGCCAGATGCCTCGCGGTAATGACGCCTTCCCCCACATGCCGGCTCTCGATCACCGCATCCCCCAGCTTGACGCCGCTGATCTCGCCATCGGCGATTTTGTCAGCGGACACTGCTTCGTCAGCCAGCTTAGAGCGGTCAATACTGCCGTTGCTGAGATGGCGGCTGTCAATGCTGCTGCTGAGTATCTTCTCACCGGTCACCGCCCCGTCATCCAGCAGCTCCGCTGTGATAATGAACTCACTGAGATGGCGGCTGCTGATGGCACCATCGGCAATATGTCCTCCGCTTATCATCCGGTCTGCCAGCTTCTCGGGACCCACGCTGCCGTCCTTCAGCTTCTCACCGCCAATGGAGTGATCCAGCAGCTTGCCCCCGCTGATACTGCTCTCCGCCAGATGCTCACCGGTAACAGACTCCGGCGCTATCTTCGGGGAGGTAACCGCCCGGTCCGCAAGGTTGATGCTCTGCACCGCATAGTCCTGCAGCCAGGGTGTACCGATGATGCCATGCTTTAGTCTGGACCCGTCAATGGTTCGTGGAGCAATCTTGGCACCGGTGACGGCGGCATCGGACAGGTCATCGGTGTATACGGGCTGCAGACGTTCTTTTTCCGGGGGAGCCGTTACTTCAGCTTCAAGCAGAACTGCACGTTCCTCCTGTCCACGCACCTCTTCCGTCACGGTTTCCTGTTTCTCTTCCAGTGCAGGTACAGTCTGCTCGGGCGGCGCGGTCACTTCCAGCATCTCCACCCCGCTCACCTGCAGGGCAAGGTCTTCCCCCTCTGCCGCTTCCACCCATTCCAATTCCTGGTTTTTTTGTGTTTTGGGACTGCTGTCTATCATGCTAAGTTCAGTCGTATCGGGATTATCCACGTAATAGAGCGGTCTCTTGGAACTGCGCTGCTGTTTTCGTTTGGGACCCTTCACAAGCAGTCTCCTCCTTCCATCTAATGTATCTTCTAGGCATCATATGCAGAAGCATAGGCGGATGACACCCTTCTCCTTACCCGTCATCCAATCTTCTCCTTTCAAAAAAGGGCATCTGCCGCCGCGCATCCGTCCAACCCTTACGGGCACGTACATACATACAATGGCAGGAGACATAAAAACAGCCGGGAAGTACTTCAAGATAACAGGAGGAACGAACATGGGGCAAAAGCTCGTTGGGATACTGCTAAACGCCGCTATGCACGGGGGCGTTCCCCGGTTAAAAACCGGACAGGAATCTCTGGCCAACTACGAAGAGGCCGCCGCCGCATACGGATTAACCCCTTGCTTTGTGAAGCTGTCAGACATCGACGTGGCGTCCGGCTTCAGCAGTGTCTATATGAAGAAAGGGCCGCAAGGATACCGCAGACAGATTGTCCCTACGCCGGAGGTCATCCACAACCGGGCAATCTATGATCCCGCCAGCACTGGCGTCGAGCGCCTGCTGCGGCAGGGGATTCAGGTCTATAACAGCTGCAACCGCTACGGCAAGGATCAGATTCACAGCCTGCTGGAGCGCAGCCGCGAACTGCAAGCCGTTCTGCCAGTCACAGCAAGCGGACTTTCCGGCCTGAGGGAGATGATGAGCCGCTACCCGGATCTGATTCTCAAGCCTTGCCGGGGCAGCGTCGGTAACGGCGTGATGCGGCTCACCCGCAGCGGCGAAGGGCGCTGGCTCTGGAGCTACTCTCTCTCTGGCTCAAGACGCAAGGTTAGCAGAGTCATTAACCCAGACGCCATTCCCCGGGCCCTTCGCGCCCGCCTCTCTTCCGTGCCCTATCTGGTCCAGGAACGGATTCCGCTGGCCGAGATTAACGGACGCCCCTTTGACCTGCGTGTCACGGTACAGCGGGGCTGGGGCGGAGCATGGCAGGTCACCGGCCTGTTCGCCAAGCTGGCTGCGCCCGGCGGCTTTGTCTCAAACATTGCCAGAGGGGGCGAAGCCCTGAAGTCCTCTTTTGCCCTGGAGCAGGCATTCCCTGGAGAAGAGGCAGCCAGAATCCGTATGTCCGTCCTCTCCCTCAGTCTCGCCATCGCCCGTGAGCTGGAGAAGAGTCTGCCGGGGCTGGCCGATATCGGTCTGGACATCGGTGTCACGAAGCACGGACAGCTGTATTTCATTGAATGCAACGGACGCGACCAGCGTTACGGCTTCCAGAAGGCCGGACTGCGCGGGGTATGGAAAGACAGCTACCGCCAGCCTATGGGCTATGCCAGATATCTGTACGAAGAAGCATTAAGAATGAACTCTTATTGATTTGTCTCCTATTCTATGTCAATATAATGCAGAGCGGGTGGAGTCCCTTGGCACGGGATAACACTGCTGCATGATGGAAGGGAGATGGGCATGGTTAAACAATTGCTGCGGCTGATGACCGAGCTATCCTCGCACAGATGGCTTTCCAGGTTGATGGGGGCTTTATCCCACAGCAGACTCAGCCGCCTTATGATTCCGGTATTTATTCGTTCCTATCAGATTCCTGCCGCCGAGGCGGAGAAGGCTGCCGGAGAATACCGTACACTGAATGAATTCTTCAGCCGCCGCCTGAAGCCGGGAATGCGTCCGGTGGCCAGCGGTGAGCATGCCGTAGCCAGTCCTGTGGACGCAATGATTACGGCAATGGGCGAAATCAACTGCGGCACGATAATGAATGTGAAGGGGCAGGATTATACGCTGGAGGATTTGCTTAATCACTCGCCACACCTCGAACTGTACAAGAAAGGCTATTATTTCGTCCTCTACTTAAGCCCTACCGATTATCACCGGATTCACTCCCCGTTAACCGGACAGCTGAGGGAGAGCGATTATATCCGCGGACGGGCTTACCCCGTGAATGATTTCGGCATGCGCCATATGAAGAGTGTCCTGAGCCGTAACGAACGGCTGATTACTTATATAGCCGGCAGCTACGGCGAGACCGCCGTGGTCAAGGTAGGCGCAATGAATGTGAGCAGTATCCGCTACACCGATGAGGCGGCCAAAGAATGGCAGCGCGGCGACGACCTGGCTTATTTCGAATTCGGTTCCACGGTAGTCCTGCTGATGGAGAGCGGCACCTTCACCCCGCGCCCCGGGCTGGCCCCGGACACGAAGGTGAAGATGGGCGAGCTGCTGGGTGAGATGCGGCGGCCGGTCTGACACCAGGCGTTTCCCGTCTGCATAACACTGCTACTCTACAGAATAACCCCCGCCCAAGGACACGAAGCCGTGTACCTTGGACGGGGGTTTTTTTGACTGTAATGAGGCTTCCGAGTGGACGCATACCCTGCGTTCACCGGACCTTTTTAACGGATAAAAGTGTACCTTACGCGCTCCGATTTCCGGAAGTAAGCTGTCCATATCGCACAGGTGAATAATGCCCTAATCAGATCACGCATACTGCTTCCATCCTCCAGCTCACTGGCAACAGGAATATTCATCACGAGCACATAATCAATGATCCCGATCAGCAGGTTGACGGAATAGAGGATAATCATCATGCGCGGCAGAAGTGCCTTTTTTTGATAAAACAAAACCAAAGTAAAAATAGTAAGCAATAGCAGCACTCCGTTCGCAGCGGCTTCAAATATAATGGCCGGCGCCCAGAGCGGATGATACATTTTCCCTTGCGGGGATGCCAGAAGATCCCAATATTCCCGGCTGAAGCTTGGAATATTGTAGTTAACCAGCTGATACGATACCTGAATTAATGTTGCGATTAATCCGATCTGCACCAGCACCAGCCAGCCTCCGAGACCTGACGGGCGTAGCGGTGGATATACTTGTGGTTCTTTTTCAACCCCTGTTTCCAACTTTATTCCCCCTTTCATTGCGGTGAAGACGATATGACTTTCAATTGTTTATTAATGGCATTAGCCAAACCATCATAAGATGAATCAGGCAATAATTCTCCGTTTACCATGAATTGCGGTGTACCATTAACTCCATAGTGACCTGCGGTTTTGTAATCCTCCTTTACATCAAGCATATAGGTATGGCTCTTTAAGTCTTTTTCAAACAAATCATAATCAATATCCTTTATATTCTCTTTCACTAAATCAAGCAAAAAAGATTCTGTCGCCCATATCTTACTTTCATCCCCTTGGTGTTTGTACAGAATGTCATAAAAATCCCAGAACTTATTGTTATCCTGCTTAGCAATAGCTTCGCCCGCACTCGCGGCAAGAATAGAGTCACGATCTATAAAGGCGTAGTTGATAAAGAACAGTTCAGCCTTTCCAGTATCTATGAACTCATTTAAAAATCGTTGCATGTTCATTTCTTTCCATTTTTTACAGGCCGGACATTTAAAATCGGCAAATTCAACAACCTTTACTTTTGCCTTGGAGTCACCGAGATGAGGTTGTTTTTCATACTTCAGCCCTTCTGTCTGATATTCACCTTTAATTTGAGTATAGTTAGGCATTTCTTCCACTGAATAGGACTGGCCTGATGTATGATCTATGGCTACAATCGATATTAACCCAATCAAAATGATTGCAAAAATAGCAGAAGCCATGAGTAGTGATCTGTTTATCTTAGAACCTTTTCTTCGTTTATTCACATTATTTGACAAACTGATTTTGCTCCTTTTGAAGGACCTTCATAATCTGAAGGTCCTTTTCATGTAGTAGTTAAGGAGATACAGGCATACTGGGCTTCGAGACATTTCCCGCCTCATCTACAGCAATAACCGTAATTGAGATAACTTCATTTTCAGGAAGCTGTAGTTCAATTCCTTCATGTGCAGTAGTTTTTAGCACAAGTTTTTCGTTAATGAATACCCAGTATTCTTTGATACCCCTGTTATCTTTCGATTCTTCCCATTGCATAACAATTGCACCGGTATTCTTAGTCATTTTCACATAGGCAGGAGCAGTAGGTGCAATGAGGTCTGGCATCACAAACCCTTCAGGGAATTTTATGTTTTTATAAAGACTCTGTCCGGCCTCTCCGCTTACAATTAAATCTTTTGTCACAAGCGTACTGCTGGTTATAGTCTTGAGAGAAGTAGTTTGACTTGGTGTTAACCCCAAAACAGTTACTGGAACTCTGGAATCATAAGAACTTCCATTACCTAATTCTCCGCTACTGTTACCTCCCCAAGTCTTCACTATGTTTCCGTCAATCGCTGCATTATGACTTACACCCGCATCTATGTCTTTAATATTTGTTAGAGCTGAAACAGTAACAGGAGAAGATGAAGGACTAGTGCTATTATTACCTAATTGTCCAGAGGCATTATAACCCCAGCTGTAGAGAGCCGAATCCTTCTTTGCAATGCTATGATACATACCTGCAGAAATTTGCGTAATTCCGCTAATAGAAGTTACATTTACAGGGTTGGAACGGTCCGTATAAGTCCTATCCCCAAGTTGCCCATACGAATTGCTGCCCCAGGCCCAGACGGTTCCATCTGTCTTTAGGGCAAGCGCATGGTAGAACCCAGCAGATAGACTGCTCACATTGACCAATGAGTTAACTTTTACCGGAATCATTGAATCTGTTGTAGAACCGTTTCCTAATTGTCCGTTCATATTCATTCCCCAGGCCCAGACACTGCCGTCATTCTTAAGAGCCAAACTGTAGAACATACCTGCACTTATAGCTTTCACCCCGCTTAGTGAAGGGATCTTTGTAGGAGCATATTTATTTCCTGTAGTTCCAAGCCCTAATTCACCATAATAATTCGATCCCCATGCCCACACTGTTCCGTCGCTCTTGAGCGCCAGAGAGTGTGTTTGACCTGCCGAAATGGCGGTTACAGATTGGAAATTCTCAATCCTAGTCGGCAGGTACTGCTGGTAAGGAATTGGCTGATATCCTAGCTGCCCCAAGGAATTATCTCCCCAGCCCCATACAGAGCCATCGCTTTTAAGAGCTAACCCGTAAGACCCGCCTGCCGAGATCGCAGCTATTGAAGAAAGGTTCACAGTTTGGGTCGCCTTATTAGAACTAGTTGCCTTCCCATTCCCTAATTGCCCTTGGTAGTTATTCCCCCAGGTCCAAACAGAGCCATCACTCTTCAAGGCATAAGTTTGATCAGAACCTGCGGAGACAGCCATTGGAGCCGAAGCCTCCATCGTTACCGACACCACATTACTAGAGGCAGAAACATTATTAGCATAATCCCTCGCCTTAACCGAGAAGGTATATGTGGTTCCAGGCGCAAGACCTGTAGCAGTGTACCCTGTCACTGACTCGATGGAGTTACCGTCTACAGGAAGTGCCTGAATCAGATTTGACCCTCGATAAACCAGATAATCCTTGATACCGTGATTATCGGAAGCCTCGTTCCAAGAAAGTACAGCTGTAGTTGCCGTTTTTCCTGTACTCGTCAAATTAGGGGTAACTGGAACTTGAATATCAACCGGATAATCTATTCCAGTTACTATAGTACGGGTACGCTGCAGAGTCAGATTCCCTGTTCCCAGTTGAGCGTCACTATTAACTCCCCAGGCCCACATGGAGCCATCCAGTTTGACAGCAAAGCTGTAAAACTCAGCAGCCTCAATATCAGCAATTCCATCCAGATGTGCAGAACGAACAGGAACCAGTCTGTTCTGAACAATAGTGCCGTCACCCAATTCACCTTGGGCATTGTCACCCCAGCTCCAGACCTTACCTTCACCAGTTAATGCTAAATTATGAGCATACGAGGAAGATATCTTGATAATATTACTCAAATTCTGAACCTTTGCCGGACCCGAGGCATCATAAGTGGACCCATTTCCAAGCTGACCGTATGCATTAAATCCCCAGGTCCACACAGTTCCATCCTTCTTAAGTGCGGCTCCGTGCATATAGGAGAAATCAATTTGAATAATATGATCCAGCCCTTGAATCTGCAAAGGGATAAGTTGCTTATATTCAGCAGTTGGATTATATCCAAGAATCCCTCTGGAGCCATCCCCCCAGATCCAAACGGTGCCATCCTCTTTCAGTGCCATAGTGTTGTAATATCCGCCAGCAATCGAGACAACCGAGTTCAATCCGCTGACTTGCACAGGAACAGCAGAACTATTAATTGTTCCCGTACCCAGTTGTCCAAAACCATTATTCCCCCAGGTCCAGACCGTTCCATCCTCTTTCAGGGCCACGAAGTGTCCGAGACCAGAGGAGATGGATACGATATGATCAAGTCCGGCTACTGACTGCAAGGATACATTACTACCGGCGCTACTTTGTCCCCAGGTCCACACGGTACCATCAGCACGCAGCCCAATATTCTGGGTCAATCCGGATGAGATCATAGCGAAGCCATCGAGTGCTGAGATTCGTGTTGCAATATTTCGGGTTACGAGAGTACCATCTCCCAGTTGACCTTTATTATTAAGGCCCCAGCCCCAGACCTGTCCCTGATTATTCAGAGCAAAGTTATGATCACGATATCCGGATACCGCAATGCTACTGGTGAAGAAAACCAGTGGAATCGTTTCTTCAGAAACATTACCAGCATTATCTATGGTTACTACAGTAATGGAGTATTTCTCATTCGGACGAATATTTTCCAGCTTAATCTGCTGATCCTTGGTGATTCCAAGCAACTCTTCTCCGTTCAAAACTTCATATTCGCTCACTCCTGATAGGCTGTCTGAACCTGCTGACCAGCGAATCAGGGCTGAAGTTCCAAACTGATTAATTTTAAAAATATTCGCAGGTGCAACTGGCGGAGTTAAATCGATCTTAACAGTGCCTTCTGCAGTTGCACTTACATTCCCCGCCATGTCAATCGTCCGGGCATACACCTTGGTAAGTCCTTCGCTGCGGACAGGAAATGAATTAACATATTCACTCCACTCTGCAGCCGTACCTACCTTATAATCGTAACCTCGAACTTGACTCTCAGCATCTGTACCACCATCCAGATTGATATAGACTGGTTCATTAGTCCAATCGGAAGTACTAAGACCAACTAATGGCACAGTAGGAGATGTTTTATCAAACTGCAATGTATGTTCGGCTATCATACTGCTGTTTCCGGCATAGTCCAGCGTCCTGGCATATATATTCATCAGTCCATTCCCGTTTACCACTACAGGATGGGTATAATCAAGCCACTCGCCAGAGCTTCCTATACGATACTGTGATTTTAAAGTACCACTCTGACTGTCGATACCATCTGTTATAGTAACGGTGAACGAAGAGTTACTCCACACATCCGGACTAATATTGAAGTCAGGAGAAGACGGTGGCTCCTTATCCACACTGATCTTCGTTTTTTTTGCTTTTTCCACGTTCCCGTCAACATCCGTTGAACGGTAGTAGATGATTGTACTAGGCCCTTCCACAGTAAAAGGAGTGGTGTACTTAATCCATGTCTGTCCCGCATTGAAACTATACTCAGAGTATTGTATCCCGGAATGCGCATCGGTTGCATTAAGAGAAACTGTAACATTGCTGTTGTAATAAGAATTTTGTCCTAACGTTCCATTCACTGAAACAGATGTCTCTGGAGGGAAATTATCTTTTTTTATGGTGAAGGAAACTTCTTTAGGTGCTTCATTATTGTTATTTAGTCCAATGGACTGATAAAGAATATGGTATACCTTTTTATCTGAGAAAGAGATCGGTTGATTGTAGGTTAGCCAAGATCCTCCATCGTCCAAGCTATAGCGGGTTGAAGAAACGCCAGAGCCCGGATTCTGAATGGTGAGCCCAAGTTCTACTGGCCCGTAATAAATACCGTTAACATTGAGACTGCCTTTGAGTTGATGTACGGTTACAGGAACACCTTCAGCGGCTGCCGCCGAAGGTGTTCCTGTTCCAATACCGGGGATAAGAAGTGTAAAAACAAGAATTAAACTTATGATAAATGTAAAGGGCCGCTTTAATGAGTACATTTCATTCCTCCAGAATCTGTTATTTAATATCGTACTTTTCTACTTCGTGCCATTGTAACAGCATCAACACTGGAGGAATATAAATCGGCTGTCCCCAGTCATACACCAAAGCTGGAGTCAGATCTGCTATCCACAATTCCCCATTCTCATCTAGTTGCATTCTCCATTTTCCGCTGGCAACCGCTTTTCCCTGCTCCATAAGAATACGAGCCTCATCATATGAAAACTCAGTCCCTTTGCTGTGCTCAATAGAATCAAGGGCTGCTTGATAATTCTGTTTCTGTTCTTCTTCTTTTTCTGCAGTAAAAGCTGAATCGTAAACCTCCGAGAAATCCAAGCCCTTAAGGCCGTGGAGCTCTACAAGATCTTTAAATGCTTCAGTTACGAACTCACAAAAGGTAGCCGTTTCTTTAATTTTAAAAATATAGGTATTATCCGGTATTTTGGAAAAGTCAAAAACAAGTTTGTTAAATCCAGCGAAAGTTCCTTTACTAGTTAATTTGATTACAGATCTGTTGTAATCCACGCAATCAATAATATTTGTAACATTAATCATTGAGAACTCTAAAGATGGGTGAATCAAGGGTAGAAATTCAACTTCTTTTTCGAGATAAGTTTCTAATACATCCTTCGCCTTTGCTGATATTACTGGCTTACCATTTAAGTAACTAGGAAAGTCACTCTTCTTCTTTTTTTTATTTGTAAACATGATAGGGGGGGTCCAAAATGATAATTTGGTTTCACCTGTGAAGTCAGTTTCAATCGGATGCTCTGAAGAAGTTGATTTATCAAGTGTTAAATCTAAATAGTTTTCTGCACGTCTCATTCTATATACTTTCATTTTATCCTCCTATTTCTTTGCTCTGTATAGTTTGTACTGACCAGTGAGCAGTTTTTCTCTCATCTCGTTTATAGCTTCTAATACTAAAGTGGAGTCGTTTTGAACAGGCTTTAGCATGTCGTATAAATCATCATAATAGTATTTACCATGTGACCCTGTGTGTGTAGAAATTGTAAATTCATCAATCACTAATACATCTGCTTTATTACCAGCTGGTGGCAAGAATACTCCATTTGCCGATGAATTAAGATCAATATTATGTTTCTTCATAATAGCATGCAATTTAACAGCCACATCATTTGAAGGCTTATAAGGTATAATGTGATGTGCCGCCCAATTGAAGGGCTTGGCTAATCCTGTTGCCTTTGTAATTTCTCCAGCCAGAATAGTAGATTGCGCACCCGTGGTTCTGGCTGTTAACCTTTTAGGTACAATTTTACTATAATTAGAAAGTTGGCACGCTTCCGCTGAATTATGAGTCAATAAAGCAAACTCTGAGAGATAGTAGGTATGGAACTCTTCTACCTCAAAATTATATACCTTGGATAAAGTATCACTTAATGCAACAGACTCCAAAACAACTGTATCGCCTGTTTGCGTCTCTAATAAATCCCCTGGAGCTAACTCATCAGCGGTTACCCAGCCTTTGCCTATCACCCAGAATGGATGGTTACCTGTGCTTTGAACTGTTTTACCTTGAACTCCAAGATTATAAATCTCTGTATTTTCTCTGCTAAATAAATTGACAACCGGTTTATAGTCTTGCTTGCCGGTCTCTGTATCCTTCGCTAATACAAGATCGCCAATTTGAACCTTTTCTATCGGCTTAGGCCCATCTTTTGTAATGATCTCAGTTCCTTCAGGAACACACCCGCAAGGGTTCATTTTAAAGACAAGTTCAACACGTTTAGTCGCGGTATATGATATTTTCTTTCCTGCTGTTACAAAATTCCCTATGAACGGAACGACCGCTCCGGCCGACAATAAAGCATCAAGATAATCGCCATTCACAAAGTAAATCACGCCATTAATGGCATCAGCACCTTCACCCAATATCGGTATCATCCCGATATTATTTAAGGTACATTGTAATCGCTCTTTTGCATTACCTTCACTACAAGTAACTAAAGCTAATGCGCCAGCAGAGAATTGCTGAATACCTGTCATCCCGTAAACTTCAGCAAACCATGTTCCATACGTCAATTCATAACCATGATCATTGGGATGCAAAATATAACGCTCAAAATAGTTTTTACATGCCTTACAAGTATTCGTTTTTGAAGTGATCTTTTTCCCTTTTTCAATAGTTGGAGGCAGCGGAATAATATTCAATCCATTTAATGGATCATTAATTACCTGTACCAGGAATTCCTGAGTTTGTTTTTTCTTGCTACCTTCCAACCGTGATACAAATATTTTATAGTAACCATCCTTTGCCCAGTATTGAGGCGCTCCTGAAATTGAGTCTGTATAATTTGCATACCAATATTTATCCGGTGATTTAGAATCAACCGATCCATTCCAGGTAATATCGGTTAGTGTATCCTTGTTGAAACTTCCTCCCGTGGTATATTCATAAACACTTAATCCATTTGCCAGATTGGCTGTTCTAATCTCTACTTTAAGGTTAGTATTATTCACCTTATTTTTATACTGGACTTTAACAGAACCTTTACTGCCAGGCGTAGCATCGAAGCTTTTCACTGCGCTTGCTTTCAGAGCACGTAAGGTAGACAAGAACTCACTTTCGCCCTTAGTGTACTCAATAACATTAATATCCGCTGATAGCTCATACTCAAATTTGGAGAAACCCCAAGCCGGGCCTTCCCAACCACTCTGAACCTTCAGATAATATGTTCCTGCAGTCAGGTCAAATGACATCTGCCCATCGGCACTGAAGTATCCCCTGATATTCCCGTAGGCATCCTCAATGGTGCCATCACCCTGAGATAGATACAAGCTGACCTGATCTGGGGCAGTCAAATCTATTTTGTAGTAATCCGTATCGTATAAAGACGAAATTGCGAGCGGAGCACCGTGTGAATCTGTAGTTACCATCTCCCCAAATGGAAGACTTGCTGCAGTACCCGGACTGCTATGTTCCATATTCTCGACTGTAAACCTTGTCTGTAATCCATTTACCGAACCAAAGCTGCTTACAGCAACGTAGTAGGTGACGCCGGCAGTTAGAGTCATTTCTAGCTTAGAGAAATGCTCTCCGTAGGGCCTGTAATCTGTAGCATCATCATTAGCATTCAGCAATGTTGTTAAGTCAGAATCAGAATACAAGGCTATTTCAGTATCATTTAACTGCGAAGTCGCCTGATAATTGGAAGTAAAGAAACGATATTTGCCTGTAGATGCAGGTGTAAACTGCAGATAGGCTTCCTCTCCGCTTGCCTTGGATAAATCAATGGATGTCCCGCTTTTCACTACGGTAAACGCAGTTTGTCCAGCTGAAGTCACCAGCAGCCGTGCATAAGTTTTACCGCCATTTGCTTCATTTACACGAATATAGTATGGAACACCAGCGCTGAGATTCACAGTCACCTCCGAGAACACGGAGTCTGCTTTATCATCGTTATGACCACCGGTGATAGGTTCTTCCATCTCTACACTCGCATATACAGAGAGATTCGTATCGTTAGCCTTTGAACTAGCGCTTCCTCCGTAACGGTTAGTGTTTATTCGGAATCTACCAGTATTTCCAGGAACGAAGACATATACATTACTGTTCCCGGCCTGTTCGTTAATATCAACAGGATGATCTTGCTGAATGTAAGGAATGCTTGAGCTGATGACATCTGCAGTAACTCTAGTACGCAGAGCAGTTGTATCAAAACCATTTACTTTGACATAGTAAGTCTGTCCGCCAATTAGGCTGATTCGAATCTCTGAGAAGACCGTATCATTCGTATCATCATTCACTGCAAGCTGCTTACCCAGCTGCAAATTGTTATATATAGAGAGTTCCGTATCCACTACAGAACCGTTACCTTGATACGGACTAGTGAAAATCCGGTACACTCCGGTGGTAGCCGGTTTGAAGCTGAACAGCTGTGTGCTGAGAGAGGCCTGGTTTACATCCTGCGGCTGATACACAATTAATTCCGGCAAGGTAGTTGAGGCCTGCACCGAAGCATAGGCGCTGCTGCCTTTAGGATAAACTGCGGCTACTTCCAAGAGATACCCCTGTGAAGACACCAAGTTTAAAAAAGTATATGAGTTGACGTTAGAGGTACCCTTATCCACCCCGTTAATCCGGAGTTTATAGAGTGTTGCCTCAGGCATCGCATCCCAGGTAAGCTTGATGCTATTAGCATAGGCTGCCGTTTTCAAACCAGAAGGGACTGCAAACGGTTGAGCCTCAATAGATCCCAAAGTCAACGTATACGGTGAGCTGCTAAATTGGCCGCTGAAGCCAGTAACCTTAAGGTAATAGACTTGATTCTTGGTAATTTGTAAATCTACATGCTCTGCCACACCAGTGCCATTGGAAGAGCTCCATACAGGAAGTCCGGACGCGGTATAAATATCAAGTTCATAGTCAACTTTAGATGGAATGGTTAGTCCGATAGGGATTTGTCCTGTCTCTTCAGCTGTCAGTTTGTAATAATCCACATCACTGGCTGAAGAAATGTAAGAGATATAGCTATTTTTAGGAAATACGTTTTTTGCAGTTATAAAGGTATCATTAGGTTCAAAAGTATCTTGCCCTATACCTGCTTCCGTCACATAAACTGTAAACTGGTAGTCATATAAACCTGAAGGTACGGCAGGAAATTTGTATTTTATTTTATACGTACCGGTAGGCGTGGATGAAGAAGTCTGCCAAGTGTAGGGAATATCCTTATCCAGTGCCACTCCAGTTATCGTTTTACTTGCAATGACCTGAAGCGGATTGGAGGCAGAAGTAACTTCCACCTCAACCTTTTGATGGGGGTTCTCCCCATGCTCATCTCCTTCCAGCTTTAGGGAGACTGTAACCGAATCCCCAGGATGGATAGAGGCACCGTCATTCTTAGGGTCGTAAGAGGCTATTCCTATTTCACTATCTGGAATAGAAGGCATGATCGTATTAAGTCCTGATAGATTTTCTTCCGATAATGGGGCAATTGACCCTGTAATAACTCCTTCGGCTTTGGCAATATTAACAATTCCGTGACCGGCTTCATGTGATGTTTCGAGCGGGGTTGCCGCTTCATATAACTTATCAATAACTTCCTGCCCGTTCAGCGATGGATGGTGAGACCACAATAATGCAACAGCACCAGTGACATGCGCTGCGGCGTTGGATGTTCCCGAGGAAACACCATACTCTCCATTCATTGTTGTACTCATTACTCCAAAACCCGGTGCTACAATATCCAGTTCATCGCCTGTAGCTGAGAAGTCCGTACGATGGTGTGATGATTCTATC
Organism: Paenibacillus sp. FSL R7-0204; assembly: GCF_038002225.1. Lineage (NCBI taxonomy): Bacteria > Bacillati > Bacillota > Bacilli > Caryophanales > Paenibacillaceae > Paenibacillus > Paenibacillus sp. FSL R7-0204. Next base: position 1,617,891 of record NZ_JBBOCA010000001.1, on the reverse strand, counting down.
GCACCGACAGCAATAACCTCAGGGTATCTAGCGGGATATTGCACGGTGTCTTCCCCGGAACCGTTATTTCCTGCTGCAGCAACAATAATAATACCAGCGGATGTCGCCTTCTGAATGGCTTTGTGCAGCATTTCACTATACTGCGCAGATACAAAACTCATATTAATGATATTAATCTTATGATTGATCGCCCATTCAATACCCTGAATAACCGAGCTTGTATATCCGTCGCCAGAAGAGTCGGCTACCTTTACTGCATATAGCTCAGCATTCGGTGCCATACCTACTACTCCGAAGGAATTATCCAAAGCGGCAATTGTACCTGCAATATGTGTTCCATGCCCCTTATCATCCTCATAACTATCCGCAGATTCTACATAACTAACCCCGCCAGCAAGATTCAGGTCCGGATGGTTAGATATTCCCGTATCAAAGACTGCCACTTTGATCTGGCCATCACTTGAACCTACTGCTTGTCTGGTTATATATGAACCTGACGAGTGAATTCCCCAAGGAATGGTTTGTGAAGATTCCTTAATTGGCTGCTCTTCTACCTTGGTGAGTGTTCTCTGTTCTGCAATTTGTATTGGTTTATCTTCTTCTACTGCAGCAACCATTGGATTTGCAAGCAACTGATTGACTTCCTCGGGATGCAACTCCATATACAGAGCATTAGCACTTTCCAGATCCTTCACATGATATAAATTAACTTTTTGCGCAAGATCTTGATCGTATTGCTGTTTTCTCATCTCTGCTAAGGGACTCAAGTCTAGTGCACTATTCTTGAGACCTAACTCGTATTTCTCTTCATATACACTGTAAACTACACTAGATACATTTACCTGGTAATTATCCTTCAAGCTGACTATGTATTTCCCTCTCATATTTTTACTGTAAGTATCCTGTGTTACTGTCATCGACGATAATATTTCACCCACTGCGTCCTTAGTTTCCTTCGATACCGAAGAAATCAAATCACCAGTTTCGAGCGTTGGCTTATTCTCTGTGAGAACGCCACCTTTAGTAGCCCCGCTAGCAGTAGCATAGCTAGACATCTGGCTCACATTACCAGTCAAGATAGATAAAACTAATAATAATATGGCTATCCTCTTCAAAAAAATTTCCTCCTATTAAATAAATTTCCATCTGAATTACATACTTAAACAGAGTATTCTTTTACTATAATTTCAACAATAATAATTTTTGTTCTTTTTTGTATATTGATGTCGAATGATGACATATATTAAAAGATACTACTTTAGACACGTGTCATTAGCTGCTGGCTATTGTAATTTTTTAGCCCCTTAACCCTATTTATTAACAAACGTTAGTCACACAAATGTCAAAAAAGGGAGTATCCCAACCCCATATACTGGCTGGAATACTCCCTTAATTATCATCTACGCTAAGCCGGGCGCAGCGCCGCTCCGGTTACTCCGTAACCTTGCTCTGATTCGCCACCTCGCGGGCTTTCTGCTGCACCTCTTCCGGTTCGCCGAGATAGAAGCGGCTGAGCGGCTTCACGTCGTCGTCGAGCTTGTAGACCAGCGGAACGCCGGTCGGGATATTGAGATCCAGCAGTGCGGTCTCGTCGATATCCTCCATATACTTGATCAGGGCCCGCAGTGTGTTGCCGTGCGCCGAGATCAGGACCCGCTCCTTCTTGCGGATCAGCGGCACAATCCGGTTGGTCCAGAAATCTCCGACCCGGTGCACGGTATCCTCCAGGCTCTCGCCGCGCGGGATATCACCCGGACGCACTTCCTTGTAGCGGATATCATGTCTGGCATAACGCGGATCATCCGGCTCCAGCATCGGAGGGCGGACCGAGAGGCTGCGCCGCCAGATATGGAGCTGCTCCTCACCGTATTTAAGGGCGGTTTCACTTTTGCTGAGGCCCTGTAGTGCACCGTAATGGCGCTCATTCAGCTTCCACGACTTCTGCACCGGAATCCACAGCAGGTCCATCTCATCCAGCACATAGTTCAGCGTCTTGATCGAACGCTTCAGCACCGAGGCGAACGCCAGATCGAAGGTATATCCGGCATCCTTCAACAGCTTTCCTGCCTTCTTCGCCTCTTCAACACCCTTCTCCGTCAGATCAGGATCACTCCAGCCCGTAAACAGATTCTGCCGGTTGTATTCACTCTCTCCATGCCGTATCAGGACTATTTCGTACATAAGCTTTCTCCTTCTCCCGTGTATGATTGGCTTCTCTTGCTTCTATTCTGTCACAGCGCAGTGTCCGCTTCAACTTTAGGTCTGCCTTGCGGACTGGGAAGCCGCTATTTCAGCTATTTTGCCAGATCACGGAGGGCAAGCGGACTCAGATGCTCTTAAGTTAGCCCATACGCCTCTATTTCAGCCCCAATCAGTCAGATAACGGCCTCTGAGTCCGCAGCGGGGGGCAATAAGTGCCTTTTTCGCAAAATAAGGTCCTCACGGTCCGCATAGCACATATGGCATATATGGCACGCATAGCACATCAAGCACTCGTAGCACACATGGCACATCAAGCACTCGTAGCACACATGGCACATCAAGCACTCGTAGCACACATGGCACATCAAGCACCCGAGGTACCTATACTACAATCAGCACGATACTCCCCCGCCGCTTCAGCGGATCTCCGAAGGACTTTTCCCGGTATGCTGCTTGAATTGGCGGCTGAAAAAGAAGATGTCCCGGTAGCCGAGCGCATCCGCCACCTCCGTGACATTCATGCCCGCATACAGCAGCAGATGCTGCGCCCGTTCGATCCGTGCGCGGATCACATAGGACTGGACCGAGGAGCCGGTGATCTCCTTGAACTTGATCGAGAAGTAACGCGGGGACAGCCCCGCCCGGGCGGCCAGATCCTCTACCCGGTGCGCCGCCCCGGGATGCTGGCTGACATAGTTGGCGACCTCGTGGATCACCTCCGCCAGCTGGTTGCTGACATGGCGCTCGACCGGCCTAGCCTGATCCTGCCGCAGCAGATGAATCATGAGCTGCTTCAGAATCAGACGGCCCTCTTCCTCGGCAGCATAGGTCTGCACCAGGAACAGCCGGACATAACGGGCCAGCAGATGCTCGAATTCCACCGTCTCGCTCAGCTCATGGTAGAACGCCGGCACCTCGGTCACCTCTTCGGTAATATCGAAGTGAATATATGTAAGCACAAGCGGCTTTTGCGGATTATGTGTGGCGCTGGTATAATCCCCCGGGCGGAACAGGAAGCAGCTTCCCTTCCCTACCTGATAGGGCACTCCTCCGCGCACAACCGTGCCCTCCCCGCTCCAGACGTAGAATAAATCGTAATTTTGCAGCGGCTTCTCTCTTTTTTGCCACTTCCAGCCCGGTTCACAGACAATCTTCGCCAAGGCCGGGAGGATTACAAAAGAGGATGGCGATGCATGCAGCATATGATTCCCTCCTATAGGTATAGCGTAAGCTTACTTTTCATAATACCTTGTCCGGTTCCTGTTTGTACATCTTCTGCGCTACGCATGGGGACGGGACGCCGCTTCGATTCCAAAACTATTTATGAAAACGCAGCATTCCTAAGTGACGGCGGCAATCCACGGTGTTATAATGTTAGGCAATGTTAACGTATATATCCCAGAAGAATACCGGAAGGATGAAACTGATGAATCCACTGGCTGGACAATTGAATGACAGCATCAAGGCAGGCAATGAACATGTATACGATATGCTCTCGAGTCTCGGTAAAGCGATCTATTTTCCCAAAGAGGGGATTCTGAGCCAATCCGCAGAGGCAACGGCTCATGCTAAAAAGTATAACGCCACCATCGGGATTGCTACCGAGAACGGGTTGCCGATGCACCTTGGCGTAATCCAGGATAAGCTCTCCGCCTACAATCCCAAAGACCTGTACAGCTATGCGCCTCCAGCAGGTAAGCCGGAGCTCCGCTCCGTCTGGCGGGAGAAGATGCTGCGTGAGAATCCGTCGCTTGAAGGCAAGTCTTTCAGTAATCCAATCGTCACGAATGCGCTGACCCACGGGCTTAGCATCGTTGCCGATCTGTTCGCAGAGCAAGGGGATGCCGTCATTTATCCGGACAAAAACTGGGAGAACTACGAGCTGACCTTCGGCATCCGCCGACTGACCGAAACCGTAAATTACCCGCTCTTCACGGAGGATATGAGCTTCAACAGCGAAGGGCTGCTGGATGCCCTGCTGGCCCAGAAGGACCGCGGCAAAGCCATCGTCCTGCTTAACTTCCCGAATAATCCAACCGGATATACGCCCGGTCTTGCAGAAGGCGAGGCTATTGTTGCCGCTATCCTGCAAGCTGCAGAAGCAGGCGTTAATGTAGTAGTAGTCAGCGACGACGCTTATTTCGGACTCTTTTTTGAGGATTCACTCAAGGAATCCCTGTTCGGCAAGCTGGCGAATCTGCATCCGCGCGTGCTGGCGGTCAAGATTGACGGTGCCACCAAGGAAGAATTCGTCTGGGGCTTCCGCGTCGGCTTCATCACCTACGCTTCGGAGGACAAGGAGCTGCTGGCTGCGCTGGAACAAAAAACCCTGGGCATTATCCGGGCCACCATCTCCAGCGGCGCACATCCGTCGCAGACCTTCGTGCTGGGCGCGTTGAAGGCACCAGAATTCTCAGCCCAGAAGGAAGAGAAGTTCCTGATCATGAAAGGCCGGGCTAACAAAGTGAAGGCGCTGCTGGACAGCGGTAAATACGGCGATGATGTATGGACGTATTATCCGTTCAACTCCGGGTACTTCATGTGCCTGAAACTCTTTACTGTATCTGCGGAAGACCTGCGGCTCCACCTGATTCACACCTACGGCCTGGGAACCATCGCCCTTGGCGAGAGCGACCTGCGCATTGCCTTCTCCTGTATTGAGGAGGATCAGCTGGAGGATCTGTTCGATCTGGTCTATGCGGGCATCCGTGATTTGGAGAAGGCCTGATCATCCGTCTTTGCATACCTCTGTCAGCCCCGGAAGGCCGGGGCTGATTTTTTTTGCCCGGTGCTATGGCATTGGCCTATACACGTTCTTCCCTCCGCACATACAATACGATGTACTCAAGTACAACAACTCACACGCGAAAGGGGAATGAACAATGAGCGAAGAAGTTAGAGGCGGATACGGATACGGCGGCGGGTTCACAAGCACTGGAGCCATTCTGGTTCTCTTTATCCTGCTGGTTATCATCAGCCGTTCACTCTTTGTCTAACAGGGAGTGAGTCCCCTGGAGGGAGCTGCGTGCTCTCTCCGATCCACGTGTTATAGCATTCCCTGCTCCACCTGATATGAAGAGGGAATTCCCTTTTATACATTCTTTTCTTCTGAAAATGGCCTCAGACTCCGCATCCGCGAGAGCCTGAGGCCATTTGTTATAAGCACACCCGCTTGCGGGTGACTACAGATCGTCTTCATCCACACGGGCTTCCTTGCGGGTGGAGTTGACCTTGAACAGATACGCCAACAGGAATCCGCAGGCGAAGGTGCCCAGTACTTCCAGCGGCCGCTGCCCGGCCTGAAGCAGGAGCGGCAATCCGGTCAGCAGCGCCAGGACCAGATGGGCCCGGAATACAAACTGGATCGTTCCCTTGCCCTTGCTGCCCTCCGGCAACGGGTAGACGGTCAGCCAGAACGATTCGCTGTGCAGCTTGCGCAGCGCCGTCAGCTGAATGCCCATCAGGAAGAGGAAGAATACATAGATGCCGCTGCCGAGATAGCTGTCCTTCATCATCCACACCAGGAACAGATCCAGCACAGCCATCCGCAGGACGATGCCGAAGACATCACCACGGGCGAAGCTTTTGGTCAGGAGGAACCGGTAGGCAGAATCCCGCTGCCAGCTCAGCCCGCTGCCCCAACGCGACAGATAACGGCGGGCATAGACCCGCTGCTCGCGTCCCGGAACATCAACGAACCAGCCGAGGACCATCAGCGCCCGGGTCCCCTGGTTCTTCTCCATGGTGATCAGGCGTTCCCATGGAACAGCATGCCGTCCGGGAACAGCCAGTGCGGCCGCATAGGCTGCGGCCAGAATCAGGATGAAGATCAGGGCGCGCATGGACGGTTGCCATAGCCATGCCCCAACCATTAGACCGCCGGCTGCCCAGCGCAGCAGGTTATAGCCTGCCGCAGCGGGACGGGAGAGCATCGCCGTCTCCCGCCATAACCCGTAGCTGGATAACAGCTTGACCAGAATCAGCACCAGCAGGGTAGCCAGCAGCCCCCGGGGTGACTCCTCGGTGCGTATGTACAGCGGCCATAATGTAATGAGGATAAAGGCCAGTCGCAGAATCTTCCACACATTGCCGCTGACCCAGGACGGGGCGAAATACTCTCTCATCCGGTGGCCCTGCGGCAGCAGGAAGATCGTATCCGGGGTCTGCAGATACGTCCGGAAGCTGCTATGTACCGCCGCAGGCACCAGCAGGACGAACATAATCCAGCGGATCGGTATGCCAGGCGGAATATCACGCAGCAGTGCTGTATACCAGGCGGAGAACATAATCAGCACCAGCAGGAACACCATGGCTACCCCGCTCTGAATGATATACCCGACATAAGGGATCAGGCTTCCTGTGAACCGGCTGCGCCGCTGCCGGCGCAGCTCCTTCAAATCCATATCATTTCCCTCCCTGAACCAACTCGTAGAACAGCTGCTCCAAATTCAAGCCCTGCCGCCCGGCCTTCGCGGTCATCTCGGCCAGCGTTCCCTCCGCAATCACCATTCCGCGGTGCAGCACAATGAACCGGTCACAATAGTTCTCTATCGTCGAGAGAATATGCGAGCTGAGCAGAATCGAAGCTCCGGACTTCTTCAGGTCCAGCATGAAATCCAGCAGGGAACGGATACCCAGCGGATCAAGACCGAGGAACGGCTCGTCGATTACATACAAAGCCGGACGCGCTACGAACGCGCACATAATCATCACCTTCTGCTTCATCCCCTTGGACAGATGAGAGGACAAAGTATCCATCTTGTCCTCCATATTGAAGAGTGCAGCCAGCTGGCTGGTACGTGATTCATAATCACTGCGCTCCACGCCATACGCTCTGGCAGTGAATTCCACATGCTCACGAACCGTCATTTCCTCATAGAGCAGAGGGGATTCCGGCACGAAGGACAGCGCACTGTGGTAGCTCTCCGGATCGCTGCTGCGCGTCTTCCCCTGTACCGTAATCTCACCCTTATGGGGGGACATCAGCCCCAGGATATGCTTCATTGTGGTGCTCTTGCCCGCACCGTTCAGTCCGATTAACCCAACCATCTCACCGGGCTGCACCTGCAGGCCGATGTCATGCAGCACCGGCTTGTTCAGGCTGTAGCCTCCGCTAAGGCCCGTAATTTCTAATACGGGAGCTGTATTCATTGACCGTCACCTCTCGGGGTTTTGTTCTTGAGCCATTTCGGGGCTCCCTTATTCTTGCGGTTCTGCTCCCGCTCCGCCTGGCTGCGGGCCTTGCCCCCCGGCCCCGCCGCGCTGCGCGTGCCGGCGCTCACTCCCGGCCGGTGCGGCTCGCGCCGCGCCGTAACGCCACTGCCGCCAGCAGCTAGCCCCGGCTGGCCTGCCGGCGCGTCGCCGCCCGTCCCTCCGGCTGCTGTTCCAGCCGCCGAGGTCCGCACCTGCGGCTTGCCGGTGCGCGCTGCAATGCCGCCGCGCGGTTCAGCCCCTTCGCGGCGCTCCTTCACGCCGCCGCTGCGCAGCTCGGCGCGTCCGCCTTCCGCCAGCGCCTTGCCGAAGGCCATCTCCCGCTCGTCCAGCTGGATATCCAGCTCGCGGGCGAATTTGCGCATGATGAACGTCTGCTGCTCCGTAACGATCGTTACGGATAAGCCGCGTTTGCCCATACGCCCGGTCCGTCCGGCACGGTGGACATAGTGCTCGGAGTCAAAGGCCGGATCGAAGCTGACAACAAGCGTCAGATTCTCAATGTCCAGGCCCCGCGCCGCTACGTCACTGGCGACCAGGACCTTGAGCTTGCCGTCCCGGAAGCGGGTCAGCACGTTTGCACGCGTCACCTTGTCGGCATCGCCGTACAGCGCTGCGGCCGGAAGCCCCAGATGGTTCAGCTTCGCTGTCACCTCAGCGATGTCATCCGTCGCGTTCACGAAGACAATGGCCCGGTCCGGCTTGTAGTGGCGGATGACCCGGCGCAGCATATCAATCTTATTACGCTCCTCGCACACCATATAGTGATGCTCCAGGCTCTGGGCGGTCATCATGCCGGGGTCGATGCCGACCTCCGCCGGATTCTTCATCTCCCGGTTCGCCAGCAGACGGGTCTCCGGTCCAATCGTGGCCGACAGCATGACCAGCTGCCGCGTACGCAGCGCGCTGCTGACGATCTTCGTTACTTCGCCCGCACCGCTAAGCTGGAACATCTGATCCGCCTCATCGAGAATAATTGTGCTCACCTCATGCATCTTGAGCTTGCGCAGCCCGATCAGCTCACGTATGCGTCCCGGGGTGCCTACCACCAGCTGCGGATGCTCCCGCAGCTTGTCAATCTGGCGCTTGATCGCCGCCCCGCCGATCAGTCCTATGGCCCGGATGCCACGGTGTGCCCCGTAGCGCTCCGCTTCACGGAGAATCTGCATCGCCAGCTCCTGGGTTGGCGCCAGCACCAGCTTTTGCACAGATTTCGAGTCCGGGTTAATCCCTTGCAGCAGCGGCAGCAGATAAGCCAGTGTCTTGCCTGTTCCTGTCTGGGATGCGGCCAGAACATCTCTTCCTTCCAGCAGAAGCGGAATCGTCTGCTCCTGTACAGGGGATGGTTCGGTGATGCCGAATTCAGACAATCGGGCAGCAAGGTCTTCCTGGATGCCGATAGCCGCAAAAGAAGCTTTATTCATAATAGGGTTTCATCCTTTTCACTTAAGATAATATGTTCATTATATGCCAAAAAGGCCTCTCCACCAAATGGAAGGCCATAAAATCTAAGTAGGGCCGTATTTAAACGGTCATACCATCCTGTATACCAAAGGGGGACAAGTCGTTCACGCCACACATCGAAACTACATTTTATTCATTTTCTGTTCATCAGGTTATAGGTCAGCTTGTCTGCCAGCCGCGGGAACAGGCCATAGAGCCGGATGCCGAAGCCTGCCAGACCGGGCAGGTCCACTTCCTCTTTACCCTTATCCATCAGCTTGACGATCTTCGCGGACACATGCTGCGGCGTCATCATCATACGGCTTACGCTTCGTTCATAATTGCCTGAAGGGTCGGCAATCTTGAAGAATTCGGTGGCGATAGGTCCGGGATTCACAGCCGAGACAATAACACCGCTCTTACGCAGCTCCTGGCGGAGCGCATTGGTGAAGCCGAGAACGGCATGCTTGGTGGCCGTGTAGGACACTGAGCGTGCCGTTCCGATTTTGCCGGCCATGGAAGCCACATTCACGATCTGACCGCTGCCGCGCGTAAGCATATGAGGAACGACAGCCTTGGTGCAGCGCACAATTCCCATATAGTTAACATCCATCATATCAGCGAACTCTTCAGACTCCATCTCTGTAAAAGCCGCAAACTTGCCGTAACCGGCGTTGTTGAGCAGAATGTCAATTCTGCCGTATTGCTCCAGGATCTCCGCAAAGGTACGCTGCACTGCCGCCTCATCGGTCACATCACAGACGAACAGCCCATGCTCCCCCTGAATGCCCGCCGCAACAGCCTGCAGCTTGTCCCTGGACCGGGCCAGCAGAACGGGAACCGCCCCGTGCCCGCTGAGCATCTGCGCCGTAAGTGCGCCAATCCCGCTCGAAGCTCCTGTAATTACCACAATCTTACCTTGTAATGCCATGGAATAGATTCAACTCCCGATTATCCGCCTAAGAGATCATAACCTGAATATCAAGCTCCCCGATGCCTTCCATCAGAAGAGGAATACTCAGCGCTTTGCGCGGCAGAATGGACATACTCTCGGACTTCATCAGCTTCGGCGGAGTAATGTCTACCGACACCCCTTGATTGGAGAGAATAGTACTGGCATTGCCGCTGATCATATTGCCCAGCTCCGAAATGGCGCTCTGGCCCATCTCATCCATCTCTGTTATCACATAGCCGCCCATCATGGCTGACACGATCTTCAGCGCCACCTGCTCGGCGATCCCGAAGATAATATCCCCGCTGAGCTGACCTGTCATTCCCACTTGAATCCATATATGATCATCGATCAGTTCAATATCCTTGATCCCCAGCATACCGGTGGATGGCGAGACTTGGATCACCTGTTCAATTACAATGCGCGCAGACTCTAAAAACGGATTGATTACTTCTGCTTTCATGAAAGTGCTGTCCCCCTCGACCAGTCTTTAGTCATATACCAAAAGTCCTAAGCAATAATGATTTATTATACTTCATATATCGGCATTATTCACCAAAAATTAATGGTCTTGTCGAATGATTTCTGAAGATAGTTTGGAGCGCAACATTGCCCTCCCGGGAGGAATCTCCTATAATTTAATCAATACACGTAAGATCTGCGGCGTCACACCCTCCGAGTGCAGCACTCACAGCAACCCTTTCACCTATCTATTTTGTCAGAATCCGCGGCTTGCAGACTCTAATTCTGGAAGCCGTCATGTGCGCATACGCCCTCCGGAAAGCTGAGGCTTTCCCTGTTTGTACAAATATACGGCGGCACCATATGGTAGCCATAAGGGGGACAGTCCATGAATATCAGCCAGCTCGAAACACTGATCACCATCTCCAAAACCATGAGCTTCCGCAAGGCTGGCGAGCTGCTCAACCTGACGCAGCCGGCAGTCTCGGCCCAGATCAAAAGCCTGGAGGAAGAGTTCAAAACCCAGCTTGTTGACCGGAACCAGCCGGTGACGCTAACGGACAGGGGCAAGGTCTTCCTCGCCCACGCGGAACAGATTGTCGGAATCGTAGATGAGCTTAAGCAGCGCCTTGCCGATCTCGAAGAGAATCCCCAAGGGCATATTATTCTCGGTACGACCACCTCCATCGCCATCCAGATTCTCCCCAGGGTGCTCTCCTATTTCCAGGATCAGTTCCCTCATATCAAAACCTCAATCTCATCCATGTCCTCCTCCCAGATCTACCAGCAAGTCGAGAACGGGATTGTGGATGTCGGCATCGGCTACCTGATCGGCCGTAATCCGGGGATGACGACCTCGGTCCTGTATTATGATACTTTCGAACTGGTTGTTTCGCCACGCCATCCGCTGGCCCAGGTCAAAACAGCCGGGATCGAGGCACTGGGGACCATCCCGCTCATCCTGCTCTCACCGGATACGGTCGGCCGGAAATTTGTCGATGAGGTGCTGGCGAGGCACGGTATTCAGCCGCTGGTGATTATGGAGCTGACCAGCAGTGAGGAAGTGAAGCGGATGGTCGAGCTTGATCTGGGAGCGGCGGTCATCTCCAAGCAGTCTGTCACTGCCGAGGTCAGAAGCGGCACCCTGCGGATCGTCCCGATCATCGAGCTTGAGGTTACCCATCCTGTAGGTGTTATTACCAAGTCCGGCAAGTATGTCAACTCTGCGATGAGACAGTTCCTGAGCGACCTTAAGGGAATGCCCGAGACCCAGTTCATCGGCTCAGAGTAACCTGCACCCTATTTCGCCATATTGGCCTAAGGAGATGTTCCCATTATGAAGTTCGACCTGCATACCCATCATTTCCGCTGCGGCCATGCTGACGGCACCATCCGGGATTATATTGAAGCCGGAATAGCGGCGGGGCTGGATGTTATCGGTATTTCCGATCATTCACCTTACTTCGGAAGCCCGTCCGAGCAGGCTTTTCCGCGCATTGCCATGGCCAAGTCCGAGCTGGTCCACTATGTGGAGGAAGTATTGTCGCTGCAAAAAGAATACGAAGGCCGCATTGATGTCCTGCTAGGCATGGAATCCGACTTCTTCCCGGAACATGCGGAGCTGTACCGCAAGACCTACGCCGCATACCCGTTCGATTATGTGATCGGCTCCGTGCATCATGTTGAGGAGGTCAGTATCTTCAACCAGGGCCGCTGGAAGGGGCTTGCCCCCGCGCAGCGGCTTGCCTCCAAAAGCGAGTACTACCGGCTGATTGCCGAATCCGCACGCAGCGGCATCTTCCAGATTCTCGGTCATATCGATGCCATGAAAGGCAACTATCCGCCCTTCTCCGAGATCGCTGCTCCCAAGGAGATTGACGAAGCCTTGCGCGTGATCGGCGAATGCGGTCCGGCCATCGAGATCAACACCTCCGGCGGCACCAAGCTGTGCGGCGGCTGGTACCCTTCCGATGAGATTCTGGAGCGGGCCCTGCACTTCGGCGTGGAGGTCAGCTTCGGCTCCGATGCCCATCTGCCTGCCCGCGTTGCCGACCAGCGCAATCAGGTGGCTGCGCGGCTGAAGGAGATTGGCTTCGAATACTGGGTCTATTACAAGCGGCGCGAGAAGGTTAAGGTCGCGCTGTAGGCAGTAAGTAGGCGGGAATTCTCCGCGTACAACCAGCACCGCGCAAACAGGCAGCGTAACGGGACACTCCCCGTCACGCTGCCTGCTGCTGCGGTGCTTATTTGCGCTGTACAACTAATACTGCGCTTATTCCTTATTCAGATTCTCACAGGTGAAGCCCTGCTGCTTCAGCGTACGCTGGGAGTCCCCATACTGCGGATTCAGAGCGTAGAAGCGGGCAATCATGCTGGTCCAGCTCCGCTCCGTCAGCCCTTGAGACTTAAGCAACTCCCGGTGGGTCTCATTATATTCTTCGATCAGACTCTTCTGATCCGGGTTATAGACCTCTTCATGGTACACAGCTGCTATAGGCAGGCGTGAACCCTTCGGCTGTTCTCCCGCCGGATAGCCGATGCAGAGACCAACCACCGGGAATACATACTCTGGCAGCTGCAGCAGTTCAATCACCCCTGCCGTGTTGCGGCGCACGCCCCCAATCGGGATAATCCCCAGTCCCAGCGACTCGGCGGCAGCTACTGCGTTCGATAGTGCAATGCCGACATCCGTGGCCCCAACGAGCAGCGCGTCTATATCCGCAGCCGTTTCAAACGGCTGGCCTTCCAGCTCCGCCGCAAGCTTGGCCCGGTGAAAGTCCATGCAGAACACCAGAAATACCGGCGCTTCCGCCACATGCTTCTGGTTGCCGCTCAGCGCCGACAGCTGCTGTCTGCGTTCCCCGCTGCGTACCGCTATCATCGATACCTGTTGGCCGTTCACCCAAGAGGGTGCCGCCTGGGCTGCCTCAATAATCGTCTTCAGCTTCCAGGGCTCCACCTCCTGCCCGCTGTAGTTCCGGAACGAACGGTGGTTCATAAGTAATCTAATCACATCATTCAAAGGTTCATTTCCTCCCCCATCTATACTTGTCCATGTACCCTCTACACTATCATAGCCAATCCCTTTGGAGACTGCCAGCACACAATGTTTGATACCGCAAGTATGGTGGCTGCGAATTCAGGTGCACTAATGCTCCTCATTCAGCCACTTAGCCAACTATTTACAAATTCAGGTGCACTAATGCTCCTCATTCGCTCTTCCAGCCCACTTCAGGCCGATCCAAAGGGATTTATCCCTCTCATCGGGAGCCCAGGCCCGCACACGCCAAAAAAAAATGGACCCGAATCATCGGGTCCCAACAGCAGTTATATTTTCAAAAGGGGGTCATGTACTTAGTTTAACCGCTGACTGTTAGAGTTTGATAACGGCATTATTTCATTTGTGTAACAATGTGAAGACTTTCATTACATCGCCCGAGCCGTCCGCCATCGGCAGAGTCCGCTCCAGGGTCAGGCCGTTCCTCAGCATGACCTGGGCGGACCGGTGATTATCCCCCCGGCAACGCCCCTCGACCTTCTTCAGTCCAAGTTCCCTGAAACCGTAGGCCAGCAGCAATCCCAGTGCCTCAGTCGCATACCCGCGCCCCCAGCATAAAGGATTCAGCATATAGCCAAGCACCGCCTGGCCCTCCTGCCGGTTCCAGTTCTGCAGGGAGACTGAGCCGATCAGCTCCGGCTGGCCTAAGATATAGATTCCTGCATGCAGTGCGCCGGGATCATAGCCATGCAGCATCCGGTTCACCAGCTTATCCAACACACCCTGCCGGGAATTCGATGCATGGCGCAGCTGAATATGCGGCTGTACCTCCGGGTGGGAGAGCAGCGACTTCAGCAGCGCTCCGTCGCCGGATGCCATATTCTTCAGTTCCACCATAGTGCCTTGCAGTGACATCCCCATGATCATCTCATAAGTGCTCATGAACTTCTCCCTCTTCTTCTTCCGGCTATGGCGCCCCTCTCTTGCAGTCCAGCTACCCCCGGCGCAGAGTCAGCACGGTAAGCTCCGGGCGGCACAGGAAGCGCAGCGGCATCATTGTCTCGCCAAAACCCCTGTTCACATACACCGGCATCGCCTTATTCTCTGTATGATACAAGCCGTCTATGTATTTCTTAGATCCATAAGGCGTGAAAGGCGCTCCGAGCAGCGGCAGACGAATCTGACCGCCATGGCTATGACCTGAGAGCTGAAGGTGAAAAGGATACGCTTCCGCCACCTCAGCGTAATCCGGCTCATGCATCAGCAGCACCGTGAAGATGCCGTCTGGAATATCCCGGACGGCTGCCTCCGGGTCCGGCTTGCCGTGCAGCATATCATCCAGTCCTGCTATGGCAATCGTCGCTCCGCCTTGCTTGATCAGATAGGACTCGTTCCGCAGGACGCGGAATCCGGCCTCCGTCAGCAGACGGGTCAGCAGCTCCGTATTCTTGTAATCATGATTCCCGAGGATGGCATACTTCCCAAGCGGAGCCTTAAGCTCTGCGAGAAGGGGGACCGAGTCAGTCAGATCTTCGGCATAGCTGTCCACGATATCCCCGGTGAAGCAGATCAGATCCGGCTGCTCTTCCTTGATATGCTTCGTCAGCCGGGCCAGATCCTTCGCATCCTTGTTGAAGCCCAGATGCACATCGCTGAAATGGACCAGCCGGGTCCCAGCGAATGCGGACGGCAGCTCCGCAAGCGGCAGCTCCCGGCGGGTCACCTCTAACCAGTTCGGCTCCCCCTGCCAGGCATAGCCGCCGGCGAGGAGACCTGCGCCGACTACCGCTCCTGCCCCCCGGGCCAGGAACTGGCGGCGGGTCATCTTGCGGCCGCTCACGCCTTCCTGCGGAGGGGAGCCCGTTCCCGGGCCGTCCGCAGCCGCAGGAACCGTACGCTCGGGAGAGCCTCCGAACGATTTTTTCATAGGGAGATTCTCCTCTCTGTCTTAATTCTCATCAATATCTACTTCAATGGCTGCCTCAATCTCTTCCTCCGCAGTATTTACCCCAAGAATCTTGCGGAACAACCCCAGCATAGACAGCGCATAGGCGACCGTAATGAAGCTGAAGCAGATCTGCATAACTACGACCAGCCTTGAGGTATTGTCTATGGGAGCTATATCCCCGTAACCGACTGTCGTAAAAGTAGCCACGCTGAAATAGAGGAATGTAATCAACTGTCTAAGCAGATCCTGGCCCAAGCCTTCTCCCTGGAACGAAGACTGTCCAAACAGAATATAGAACAGGATTGAAGCCAGGACACAAAACAGAATCAGTCCGCGCAGT
This sequence comes from Paenibacillus sp. FSL R7-0204, assembly GCF_038002225.1. Taxonomy (NCBI): domain Bacteria; kingdom Bacillati; phylum Bacillota; class Bacilli; order Caryophanales; family Paenibacillaceae; genus Paenibacillus; species Paenibacillus sp. FSL R7-0204. The sequence continues at coordinate 1,602,335 of NZ_JBBOCA010000001.1, read as the reverse complement.
CCCCGGTTGCATGACACAAGGTTGCCCAGTTCGATCAGGTTCAGCAGATCCACCATGCCATAGCCTTTACGCTCCTGTTCTATGCTCCCGGCTTCCCGCCGGGAAGGTCCTTATCCGGTCATGACGATACTCGCAGAGCAGCGGCTAGCCCGGACTTATACTATCCCTTAGTGCGGTAACCCGCTCCAGTCTTAGCCCGCGAATCTTCCTCCGGTCCGCTAATGACCTTGATCCGGCATTCTTCCTCAGGAGCCTCGCGGTAGGCGCGGGCAATTCCCTTATCCTTAATGTCCGCCCGGCTGACCCGCCGCTGCTTGAAATTGACTTCAACCTCCTGCGTGAACGGGAACGGAGTCAGGGTCAGCGTAGCACTGTCCTGCCACTCCGCCTCAATGGCACGGCCGGAGGTGAAGCTGAACTCCTCACTGCCGGAGAAGCCGTCTGCGAACCAGGGGTGCTTCTCGGATTCGGCGCTGCCCGGCCTACTAAGCGCCAGGAACAGCGACAGATCATCGCAGAACTGCAGCAGTCTGGCATCATAATACAGCTCGCCTTCTTCAAGCGGCTTGCTCTGCTCCAGCGCCCGGTGGATACGGGCGCGGCGGTCCGCTTCATCCTGCAGATATTGCGTCAGCTCCGGGCATTCCTCACCCGACACCTCAATTAACCGTTCAAAATGCGAACTGCACAGCAGCGCCCCGTATGGCGTCTCCGCTTCAATCTCATCGATTCCCCGTCTATAAAAGGTCAGCTTCGGCACAACCGGAAAATCGAGGAAGCTGTAGGGCAGCCCCTCCGCATCATTCCAGAACGGTGTCTCATCCAGATCAATCCAGCCCCGGTCATGGTTGCTTACTGCCCACAGTACCTCAGCCCGGCGGCCTTCCGCAGGCGTATGTTCTTCCTTGAACCACTTAGCAAATTCTCCGGCCAGCAGCCCGTGCTCATGCTGCTTCGTCATTACAAGCATTCCATCCTGTTCACGGCAAATCACAGTCATTCCTCCCCGTTATCCGCTGTCAGACGGTTATCTTCAAAATATAAGAATTTATAGGTTTTACGCTATAAATTATCCTTCTATTTCTCGCTGAAACGATACCGTCCTTTAAAAGGACGGCAAAGCCGTTTCCACTTGGCTATGTAGATTATAACATATACACCTATATTTATTGGAACCTGCAGACGTATGGCTATTCTATGCAGCTTCAGGCTCTTCATTACAGGCTGTCTACACATGTACCCTTTTTCCAGCCGGCCAGAAACATCCGTACCTGTTACTATGCCAGGCGCAGCCAAACAGGCCACCCAGGAATGACACCTGAATGGCCTGCTAAGATTCTGTTTATAGACGAAGGGTCTGAAATATGGTCAGACACCCAGCCAGCGCTTGAACATATGCTTGGTTGTCTGCTTGTTGATCTCGGCAATGGAGGTCGTGAGCGGAATGCCCTTCGGGCAAGCCCGCACACAGTTCTGCGAGTTGCCGCAGCCGTCGATGCCGCCGTCTCCCATGACCGCATCCAGGCGCTCTTCTGCGTTCATCTCACCTGTCGGGTGAGCGTTGAACAGGCGAACCTGCGAGATGGCTGCCGGCCCGATGAAGTTGGTCTTCTCGTTGACATTCGGACAAGCCTCCAGGCAGACGCCACAGGTCATGCATTTGGACAGCTCATAGGCCCACTGGCGCTTCTTCTCCGGCATACGCGGTCCCGGACCGAGATCATACGTGCCGTCAATCGGAATCCAGGCCTTGACCCGCTTCAGGGCATTGAACATCCGGCTGCGGTCAATCACCAGGTCGCGGACAACCGGGAAGGTCTTCATCGGCTCAATGCGCACCGGCTGCTCCAGATTGTCGATCAGCGCGGCACAGGCCTGACGGGGCTTGCCGTTGATGACCATGGAGCAGGCGCCGCAGACCTCTTCCAGACAGTTGGATTCCCAGCATACAGGAACCGTATTATCGCCTTTCGCATTCACCGGATTCCGCTGAATCTCCATCAGCGCACTGATTACGTTCATCCCCGGACGGTAGGCAAGCTCGAACTCCTCCGTATAGGGGCTGGTCTCCGGTTCATCCTGGCGGGTAATAATAAATTTCACGTTTTTGGGAGCTGCTGCTGTTTCCGCCATGTCAGTTACCTCCTAGAAAATTTGGTTAGTCTAACCTGTCAGTCCTTCGAGTAATCCCGCACGCGCGGAGGAATCAGCGATACATCGACTTCCTCGTATGAGATCTGCGGGCCGTCTGCTGTCCATGCGGCTTTGGTGGTCTTGAGGAATTCCTCATCGTTACGCGTCGGGAACTCCGGCTTGTAATGTGCGCCCCGGCTCTCGTTGCGCAGCAGCGCTCCAAGCGTCATCGCCTCTGACAGCTCCAGCATGTTCCACAGCTGGCGGGTGAATGCTACCCCCTGGTTGCTCCAGCGCGAAGTGTCGCTCATATTGATATTCTTGTAGCGTTCCTTCAGCTCTTTGATTTTGCCGATCGTCGCTTCCAGCTTTTTGTTCTCACGCACCACGGTCATGTTCGCCGTCATCCACTCGCCAAGCTCCTTATGGATCACGTAAGCATTCTCTGTGCCAGTCATCCCCAGCAGCGACTCATATTTATCGGTCTGCGTCTTGTGGAAGCTGTCGAACACCGTGGAGGAGATATCCTGCACCGATTTCTTAAGGCCCTTGATGTATTCCACAGCCTTCGGACCGGAGACCATCCCGCCATAAATGGCAGAGACCAGGGAATTCGCTCCCAGACGGTTGGCCCCGTGGTATTGATATTCACATTCCCCTGCTGCGAACAAGCCGGGAATATTCGTCATTTGATTATAGTCGACCCACATGCCGCCCATTGAATAATGCACAGCCGGGAAGATTTTCATCGGAATTTTGCGGGGATCATCCCCCATGAACTTCTCGTAGATCTCGATAATGCCGCCCAGCTTGACGTCGAGCTCCTTCGGGTCCTTATGCGACAGATCCAGGTAGACCATGTTCTCGCCGTTAATACCCAGCCCCTGATCCACACACACATTGAAAATCTCACGGGTAGCAATATCGCGAGGCACCAGGTTACCGTACGAAGGATATTTCTCTTCAAGGAAGTACCACGGTTTGCCGTCCTTATAGGTCCAGATCCGTCCGCCTTCACCGCGCGCCGATTCCGACATCAGCCGCAGCTTGTCATCGCCGGGAATCGCCGTCGGGTGAATCTGAATGAATTCCCCGTTCGCATAATGCACACCCTGTTGATACACGGCGCTTGCTGCGGTTCCTGTGTTGATGACCGAATTCGTGGTTTTGCCGAAAATAATCCCCGGACCGCCGCTGGCCAGAATGACCGCGTCCGCCGGGAAAGTCTGAATCTCCATCGTCTTGAGATTCTGGGCGCTGATGCCGCGGCAGACCCGCTCGTCATCCAGAATCACCGAGAGGAATTCCCAGTTCTCGCTCTTGGTAACCAGACCTTCCGCTTCCCAGCGGCGCACCTGCTCATCCAGTGCATACAGCAGCTGCTGGCCGGTAGTCGCCCCGGCAAAGGCTGTGCGGTGGCGCTTTGTTCCACCGAACCGGCGGAAGTCGAGCAGTCCCTCAGGGGTGCGGTTGAACATTACGCCCATCCGGTCCATCAGGTGAATAATGCCTGGTGCCGCTTCGCACATGGCTTTCACCGGAGGCTGGTTGGCCAGGAAGTCGCCGCCGTAGACGGTATCGTCGAAATGCTCCCAAGGCGAGTCACCCTCGCCCTTGGTATTCACAGCGCCATTGATGCCGCCTTGCGCGCAGACGGAATGTGATCTTTTGACAGGGACCAGTGAGAATAGATGTACATGCGCGCCGGATTCAGCGGCCTTAATGGTAGCCATCAGGCCGGCCAGACCGCCGCCCACGATGATGATATCGGCTGATGCCATGATTGTTCCCCTCCTAAAAGTTTTGTCTGCGTCTGCTTCCTGATTCCTCATCGTACAAAACTCGCATCGGAAGCATACGCTTTAGTGTTGCGGAAGATCCGCTTCTTCGTAGTGTCAGCAGCACAAGTTAACCGCTTCCACGCACCTCTATATTCTCAAGTGGGAACGGCTTTGCCGTCCTTGAAAAGGACGGTACCGTTTCAGCGAGAAATAGAAGGATAATGTATAGCGTGAAACCTATACATTCTTCTATTTTAAATAAAACTGCGCACTGACTGCATCGCCGTAGCGGCAGTTTGGAATTCATCGTTACGGAAGGTAACCAGCGACAGGACGAACATGAAAGTAACGATAACGAAAATACCGAGGCAAAGTACGGATGATACTCTCTGCGAACGCGGACCCACCGTGATTCCCCAGCTGATCAGGAACGACCATAGACCATTGGAGAAGTGGAAGCAGGCGGCCACGATTCCGACAATATAGAGTGTCATCAGCAGCGGCTGGGTCACAATGTTATGCATCACTCCGCCAAGCTGATCATGCTCCACCTTGCCGAGCGCTACCTGGACGCGGGTGTCCCACAGATGCCAGACAATGAAGATGAAGGTGACGACTCCGCTGATCCGCTGCAGCGTATAACGCCAGTTGCGCTCAAGATTGTAGCGGTTCAGGTTCGGCTTCGACTGGTACGCGATGTACAGGCCGTATACTCCGTGGTACAGCAGCGGCAGCCAGATGCCGAACAATTCCAGGAAGAAGACCAGCGGCAGGCTGTTCAGCCACAGCACACTGTCTGTGAAACCGGAAGCGCCACCCTCTACTGCTGCGAAGTTCGTCAGCATGTGCTCAAGGAAGAATGCCCCGAGCGGGATAACGCCGAGCAAGGAATGAATCTTTCTGGAATAAAATCCTCTCATGCAAAGTGTCCCCTTTCCATATAAAACAGCGTTTTCACAAGTCTTTTTAAAGAGCATACACCGCCGGGAGTACAGTTGAAACAGGGCAGCGGCAGTCTTGATTTACCTGCTAATGGTCTGTTTGCACCACTATCCATTGTTTTCCCGGACTTTGCTGAATAATTCACAATATGTGAATATCTTGTGTCACTTTTCATGTTACTCTTTTTTTGCTTATAAGGGAATTGCAATCTAATTATTAATCGTTATACAATAATTGCATAAGAATATTTTTAATATGATAATAATTCTCATTTAGCTTCGTTAATAACTTACAATTTAGGGTTGTCTTCCTGCCCATCAGGAGAACCTTGGCTCATCGGCTATGCCTTTTATCACAGTTGTATGGGATTTGGAAGAGAGGAGCACTATGAAATGTATGATGATTTAGATGCTTTTGCTGCGGTGGTGGAGCACTCCAGCCTGAACCGGGCCTCGCGCCAGCTCAACCTGTCCCAGCCGGCCCTCTCCCGCAAAATCTCCAAGCTGGAGGAGCGGCTCGGCGTCGCCCTGTTCAACCGCTTCGGCAAGCGCCTGGAGCTTACAGAGGTAGGCCGCCTTACCTACACCTATGCGCTGGAGCAGCGTCAGCAGCGTTCCAAGTTCCTGGAAGCGTTATCGAAGTTCAAGGAGGGCGAGCCGCAGCTCGTAACCCTGGGCGCCAGCCTGACCACACTGCAGACAACCTTGCCTCCTCTGGTAAAAGCGTACACTGAGAAGTATCCGGCAGCCGAGCTAAAGCTTATCACCGGGAAGACTCATGAGATGGTCACCGCTGTCAGCGAAGGCAAATGCGATGTGGCCATCATCGCCTCCCAGGTGCAGGAGCCGGGGCTGCGCTGCATCCCGCTGTTCGAGGACCAGCTCCGGCTGGTTGTCTCCGAGCAGCATCCGCTGACCCTGACGCCACGGCTCACCATGGAGCATCTCTCCCGGCTGCCGATGATTCTTTTCTCCAAGGGAACCTGGTACCGCCGGACGACAGATGATCTGTTCCAGCGCTGCGGGGTTGATCCCGATGTACGGATGGAGATCGACTCCTTCGAGGCCATCGTCCGCCTGCTGCCGACGATCAAGGCTGCGGCCCTGCTGCCGAACTCTTACTTGCGTCCGGAGCTGCTGAACGGCGGGGGACTGGTCTCCCTGCACATCAAGGAGCTGGAGCAGACGCAGCGGACCACTTGCCTCATCTACCAAAGCAGCGGCGGACTCAGCACGGCAGCGCGCTGCCTGGTGCAGGTAACGGAGGATGTCTTCCTCAATAGCCGCGAGTAGCGGCGGGGAACACGCAATCACCCGGCAAGCCTCCGTAATACTACGGATCAGCCTGCCGGGTGAGGATACTGCCGGGTACTTCTTTTGCTATACTAAGCCAGACTTATACTGCATTAACGGAATTTCCCTGCATCAATTGCTGCCTGCTTCTCATCGAGAATCTCCTGGTAGCCTGCCTCCAGATACGTCTTCTTGGCGGCTTCATACGTAGCATCGAATTCAGCCTCCGGAGCAAGCACCACCTTCACGTACAGCTCCTGGAACAGCGTGTTCAGATCGGCCTTGTATTCGTTCACCTTCTCCAGCACCACATTGAACAGCGCATCCGGTGTACGGAATTCGGCAACCTCGTCATAATACTTCACCAGATCATCCGCCAGCGGCTCATAACCGGCCGGTGCCCAGTTACGCAGGTTGGCCTTGCGGGTCTTAGCTTCATCCGGGTACTGGGCAATTTCCGTCACCAGACCCCAGTAGTCCTTGTTATTGTTCTGTGCCAGCACCGCTTCGCCCTTATAATCCGGATTCTTCAGCGCAATGCCGTCTGCGTCAAGCGTATAGTTCTCCCCTTCGATTCCGTTCTGGAACTTGAACAGGTTCTCCGGCTGGCTGAGCCATTCCAGATACATCCACACGGCTGCGCGTTCTTCCGGCGTAGATTCATAGTTAATTCCCATAATGAAGCCAAACGGCCAGTAAGCGCGTCCCTGAGGCTTATTGCCTTCCGGAACTCCCGCATACGGAGGCACTACCGCAAATTCGGCATCCGGGTTATTCTGCAGCGTAGCCGCAAAAACATCGGTGTTGTTCGCCAGATAGAAGCCGAAGTTGCCGGTTTTGCCTGCCACGAATTCAGCTTTAATCTTCGGTTCATCATTGCGCAGATAGAATTCCTTATCAATCAGGCCATTATTATACTGATAATTCAGGTTACGCAGGTAAGCCTCAGTCTCCTCCGTAGTCAGATCGGCCACGCTGAGATCGGAATACAGCGCACGATATTTCGCATCCACCGGCCATTTACGGAACGGATAGTTGAAGTTGAAGAAGTTCTGCAGCAGATTTCCTCCGCTTACCCCGAGTCCGGCTTCCTTCCACTTGGCCAGCATCTCGTTGTACTTCTCGAGCGAGGTCAGATCCTCAACCTTCATGCCTACCTTTTCCACCCAGTCCTTGCGGATAATGTTGACGAAGTTGTCGGCTTCAGGGCGCGCAGCGAAGAAGAAGGTCTTCTGATCATCCACGGTACCATACTGTTCAATCGTCTCACCCATGTTCTTCCAGTAGGTCGGCGCATAATTCTGGATCTCTGCATAGTCGAGCGGCTGCATCACATCCTCACCATAATAAGTAAGCGCTTGCGGCATATCATAGTGGAAAATAATATCCGGAGCCTTGTGCGAAGCCAGGAGCTGCTCGAAATCCGTTACTTCCTTGGAGCGTGTAATCGGCACATAGTTAACCTCTATATTATATTTGTCGCCGAACTCCGCCTGTACCCAGCGGGTATAGTAGTTATCGGACACGTTCCAGCCTTCATAGGCACGCTCATAGACCGGAATGTCAAGCGAGACTTTTTTCCCGAAGCCCTTGGAATAATCAGGATAGGCCCCTTCGGCCTGGTTCGTAGCAGCGGCTGTCTCGGCCGGCTTATTGCTGGATTCTGCCGTATCCTTGGTGTTATTTCCCCCGGAGCACCCGGCCAGCAGGCCTGCCGTCATGACGGATGCCATCATTAACGAATACACGCTTCTTTTACTCATCGCAATTCCCCCATTTTTTGAATTTTCGTAATTCCAAAGAATGACTATATACCAGGGACGCAGGATTACTCCTTGACGGCTCCGAGCATAACACCTTGAACGAAGTACTTTTGGACAAATGGATACACACAGAGGATAGGCAAGGTAGCGAATACAACGACTGACGCCTTCAGGACTTCGGGATTGCTGAGCTGTACCTGGCTGGCCTCCAGCTGGAAGCTTTCACTTGCCTGAATGACCAGATAATACAGCTTGAGCTGAAGCGGCCGGAGAGAGGTCTCATGCTTGATATAGAATAATGCGTCCTGATAAGCATTCCAGCGCCCCACCGCGTAGAAAAGGGCAAGTGTCGCCATAATCGGCTTGGATAAAGGCAGCACAATGCTGAACAGAATCCGGAAATGCCCGGCACCGTCGATCCGCGCAGATTCCTCCAGACTGACGGGAATCCCGCTGGTCAGCGAGGTTTTCATAATCAGCAGATTGAAGGCACTGAAGGAGAGCGGCAGCACCAGTGACCAGATGGTATCCATCAGCCCCAGATTGTTGATGTTCATATAGTCGGGGATAATGCCTCCGCTGAAGTACATGGTGAACAGGAAGATGAAAGTGATCACCCTGCGGCCCTTGAACTGGGTTCGGGACAGCGGATAGGCGGCGCAGATGGTCAGGATCATGCCCAGAATGGTGAACAGCACCGTCACGATGACCGAGATGTACAGGGAACGGAGGATGCTGGCATCCGCGAAGATTTTTTTATATGCTTCAATGGTGAAGCCCTGCGGCCACAGAAAGACCTTATTGGCAATGACGAAGGAGTCAGAGCTCAGCGATTTCGATACGACATGAATGAACGGCAGCAGGCAGAATAGCGACACAATAATAATGACGAGACGGATCAGCGTTTCCCAGATATCGATACGTGCTTTATGGGGTGCGGCAGTGCCTCCGGCTATGGCTTTCATAGTTCCTCTCCTTTCTACAAAATCCCATCCTCGCCAAGCTTCTTGGCTACGCGGTCCGCGGAAATGACCAGAATAATTCCGATGACGGACTGGAATAAACCGATGGCGGTCGCCCGGCTGAAGTTGCCGCTCTCAATCCCCCAGCGGTACACCAGGACCGGTATGGTAGTGGTGAACTCCGTGGTCGCTTTATTTTGCAGCGCATAGATCCGCTCGAAGGAGCCGTCCATCACTTTGCCCAGCGCCATAATCAAGAGCGTCACAATCGTTGCCCGGATCGATGGAAGGGTGATATTCCAGACCTTTCTCCAGCGGCCTGCCCCATCTACCGTAGCCGCTTCATACATCTCGGGGTTGATCCCGCTCATCGCCGCCAGGTAGATAATCGTGCCCCAGCCCATGCTCTGCCAGACCCCGATCACGAGATAGCTGATCAGCCAATTCGTATCCTGCTGCAGAAATGGAATCCGGGTGCCTCCCATCAGTTCTATGAGGTTATTGACAACGCCGCCCCCCTCACTGAGGAGCTGATAGGCGATGGCTCCGATAATGACCCAGGACAGGAAGTGGGGCAAATAGAGCACCGTCTGATTGATCCGTTTGAACCGTACGCTCTTGATCTCGTTCAGCAGCAGAGCCAGCACAATCGGCATCGTGAAGCTGAAGCACAGGTCAAGCACGTTCAGCAGCAGGGTGTTGCGGACGGCCCGGATGAAATCAGGCTTGGCGAACAGGTCCTGGAAGACCTGTAGTCCGGCCCATTCACTGCCCCAGAAGCCTCTGGCGATCTTATAGTCCTTGAAGGCGATTACAAGTCCGGTCATCGGCAAATATTTGAATACGATGACAAAAGCCAGCGGAAGCATCACCAGCAGATAGAGCTGCCAATCCCGCTGTAAATAATAGCTGAATCCCTGTTTCCTTCTTAATAAAGGACTGTGATTCGTTTGTGAAGCGCTTGCAGCTTTCAACATATTCACCTCCTGCCTTGAATTCTTCTTGCCGGCTTCCGGCTCGTGTTCTCCGGCCTGGCTCCTATGCTACCGCCTTTGCCGGGGCTTGAATATCATGACTATTGATGATCACCTATCACAATTGATTCACAAGTGATTGTTGCCCGGCGCCGCAGGCCTCAGCCGCAGGTGAATAATCAAAATTGATAGGCAATCCCAAAAATAATAAAGCGCTTTCATTTGGGAGAGCAGGTACAAATCGGATAGAAAGGCATGGCGAGGGATGGGGCCGGGGGAGATTGGAGTGATTGGAGTGATTGGGGCGATGAGGGAGCGATCAAGGAGCGATGATAGCTAACAGGGAGCGATTCGGGAGCTATGAGAGCTATCAGGAATGATTCGGGAGCTACTGTTGCTCGCCCCGCCCGCTTTTACTAATATAGATTTGAACACTCCTACTTTCCACGAACTCAGGGGCACTTGTGCTCTTCATTTACTCAGTTAGCCAACTTTTCTGAAAATTCAGGGGCTCTTATGCTTCTCATCCGCTCACTTTCGGCTCCATCAGAGGGATTTATCCCTTTCTTTTCCGCATCCAGCCCACTTTCGGCACCACCAGAGGGATTTATCCCTTTCTTTTCCGCATCCAGCTCACTTTCCACCGACAAGCCGAAAAACCAAGATCCTTCAAACGAGATACCGGTCCGCCGGGGATGGGTTTCTAATGGTTTCTACGGGTTTCCATGAGCTTTTATGAGCTTTTATGGGTTTCCATGGGCTTTTATGGGCTTTTATCACCATCTATGAGCTTCTAAGAACTCTTACTCTTCGCTGACTTGTAGCCGCTTGGCGGCATGCCTTCATACTTGCGGAAAAAGCGGTTGAAGCTCTGCACATTGGCGTAACCCACCTCTGCGGCAATCTGCTTGATCGTCAGCCCGGAATCCAGCAGCAGCTCCTTGGCCTGCTCAATCCTTAGCTGGTTGACGAAGTCAATCATGCTGCTGCCGGTCTGCTCATATACAAGCTTGCGCATGTAGGAGTAGCTGATGCCTATCTGCTTGGCTATATCCTCGAAGACGATCTCTTCCCGGTAGTGCTGCTTCAGGTACTCCATGATCCGCTGCGCATAATTGGTCTCATGGGCGCTGCGGTCCAGGCTCTGTACAATCTCACAGTAGAAATCATACAGGTACTCCTCCAGCTCATCCAGCGTATCCATAGCGGCGAGAATCGAATATACGTTCCCCCGGCCCATAATCATCCGTCCGGTCCCGAGGTGATTCTCGCGCAGATGCTTGATCGTCGCTCCCATCAGCTGATGATAGATGAACATAATATTATCGTAGGAAATATTGTCCTCTGCGGAGATCTGGCTTCGGATACTTTGCAGCTCCTTGAAGATTCCCGCCAGGTCGCCGGCATCCAGGAAATTCAGGATTCGCCGCTCGCTGCTCTCAGAGTCAACATACTTGCGGCTGTTATCCTCCCCGTCATGCCAGTACATGATGCTTCCGGCCCCCTTGATCATCCGTCGCTTGATCACCTCCATCGCTTCGAACAGCCGCAGCACCACCCTCTCCGGAGCATCCGTCCGCTCACTTACCCCAATCGTGACCGAATGTTCCAGCAGCTCAAGAGACTGGTCGCGGATCTCCTCCAGCGCCTGATGAATCAGAGTGCTATGCGCCTCCCCTTGCTCCGGCGTAAAGTTCAGAACAATCACCGTACAGCCCTCATTATGATAGACACAGCGGGCCACCAGCCCCTCAGGGAAAACACTCTCATACTTGGCACTCAGCAAATACCGGTGATAGCTGCGCGTCTCCACATTGGTATGGCCCACGTATCTTCTATATTGGTCGATGGAGACCACCACCACTCTGTAGCAGGCATGCGGACAAACCTCCGTGATCCGCGGCGGAATCTCACCGCGCAGCAGACGGTGTACGGCCAGACTGCGGGTATCCTGTTCACGCTCCTGCAGCAACTGGAACAGGCTCTCTTCCTCCTCCTGCATCCGTTTGAAGGCCAGATCCAGAAAGGCCAGCTCATTCTTGTTCACTACGCCCACATCAATCTTCGAGCGTATCGTCTGCACCAGCTGCCTCAGGGGCCTGGACAGCCAGGTGGCAAGGAAGATGGCCAGCAGCGTCCCCAGTACAATGATCGCCCCCGTCAGCAGAATAATATTCCCCTGCATCTCTCTGGATTTGGTCATCAGCTCATCCATGGAGCTCCAGCTTACATTCCACCACCCGGACAAGGAGGAACGGCTCCAGGCATACACCGTCCGTTTGCCCTCCAGCTTGCGGAAGGTGTAGCCTTCACTGGCTTCCTGATTCAGAATCTCCTGTAAGAATGGCAGCTTACGGCTGTCGGAGAGCAGCATGGACCGGTCATTGAAGGAAATCACCGTACCCGCAGCGTCCAGCAGGAGATAGTTGCTGTCACCCACCTCGGTAGCATGCAGATATTTGCCGATCTGGCTCTCCTTCATGTTGACGACGATTACTCCCCGGGTGGTGGTGGACAAGCGGTTGAGCGGGTACACATAAGACACCACGTTCTCGCCCGACGCAAGCTTACGGGGCACCCATACCCCGCTGATCCCCCTGCGTCCCTTAAGCGCTTCAGTAATCCATCCGATAGGCTCATAGCGGGCAAGCGTCGTGATGCTGCTGTCGGTAGAGAAGACATAATCCGAATCCTCCAGGACAAAGAATGAAGAATACACACCATCCACCCGGCGGTTCAGGTTCAGCAACTCCTTAGTCACGGACAGCGCCAGACTTACATTGTTATAGTTGGCGTTAATCTCATCGTAGGTCTCGAAGCTGCGGATGCGGTCAAAAATATTCGTCGCCGCCAGACGCGATGTATCCTGGGCCAGATTGGCCAGCGCGTTCTCGTTCAGCCTGCGGTTGGCATTAAGCCCGGCCAACGTGGATTCCCCGATAGCTGCTTCAGAATTCTGTATAATCTGTGACCCGCTGTACCAGGTCAGGACTGCTGTAGGAATAGCCATAATGCAGAATAGAATCAACGCCAGCTGCAGGATCATGGGTGTTTTTTTCATCACATATCCCCCTAAGGATTTCTATGTTACCGCTTACAATATTTTATTTTATCATTTCAGGATACATTTTACATATGTGTATAGGAAAATTTTTCAACCCCCGCGCGGCATGTTACAGACTGGTGTACAGGCGTTCTAATGCGCGGATGCAGGCTTAAGCAGAAACAGCAAAACGCCAGGAGGTATAACCATCCGGGCGTTAATAGCTTTCTTTTGACGGGATAGGCTGGCTGACAGGAAGTGCTTAGTCCGCATTCACCGCTTCATCCTCGAACTCCTCGATGCTGTCGTTGGAGCCGATCACCACCATGATGTCCCCCTGATGCACATGATCATGCGCGGTGGGGGCAACGATGATGCCATCCTCGCGGTTCAGGGCAATGATGCTGCAGCCGTATTTGGCGCGGGTGTTCAGCTCGGAGAGGCTTTTACCGTTCATGCAGGCAGGCACCGTCAGCTCAACGACCTTGTAATCCTTGGAGATCTCGATATAATCAAGCAGATTCGGCGTCACCAGCTGGTGAGCCACACGGATACCCATATCCCGCTCCGGGAAAATCACCCGGTCCACCCCCAGCTTCGACAGCGCGCGGCCATGCAGAATGGAGATGGCTTTGCCGACCACCTGCTTGACACCCAGCTCTTTCAGCAGAATCGCGGCCAGAATACTCCGCTCCATATTATCGCCGATCGCCACAATGCCGCAGTCGAAATTACGCACTCCGAGTGAGCGCATAATCCCTTCATCCGTAGCATCTGCCATGACTGCATGCGTCAGCCGTCCGGTCATCTCCTCTACCCGCTCCTCCTGGTGGTCAATGCCAAGCACCTCGTAGCCCATGGACATCAGCTCCAGCGCCAGACTTGAGCCGAAGCGGCCCAGGCCGATTACAACAAACTGCTGTGGTTTCATGACTTGATTCCCCTATCCAATTATCATTTTGCCTTCCGGATATTTATATAATGGTTTGCCCTGTCTCGGACCGAGCGCATACGCCAGCGTCAGCAGTCCCAGCCGTCCGGCGAACATGGTCAGGCAGATCAGGATCTTGCCGACCTGCGTCAGCTCCGGGGTCAAGCCCAGACTTAGTCCGACATTGGCAAACGCCGAGATCGTCTCGAACAGAATCATCAGATACGGCAGCCCCTCTGTAGTCGAGAGCATCATGGAGACCGTAACGATCAGCAGCAGCGCCAGCAGCGTAATGGTCAGTGCCTTGAACACGCGCTCCTGAGCCAGCCGGTAACGGAAGAGCACGATGTCTTCACGGCCGCGCAGCATGGAGATGACAGCTCCGATCATCAGCGTGAAGGTTGTGGTCTTAATGCCGCCGCCGGTAGAGCCGGGGGATGCCCCGATGAACATCAGGATCACGATGAAGAACTGCGTGGCCTGACGCAGGCCCGTGATATCCAGTGTGTTGGCTCCTGCCGTACGCGGTGCTACGGATTGGAACAGGGAGGCCCATAGCTTGCTTCCGAGGTTCAGCGGTCCCAGGGTCCGCGAATTGGTGAACTCGAAGATGAAGATGACCACCATTCCGGTCACAATCAGTCCGGCCGTCATTGACAGCACCACCTTGCTGTGCAGCGACAGCCGCCGGGTGCGGCGGAAGTCGGCCAGATCAGAGATTACGATGAAGCCGATTCCTCCGGAGATGATCAGGAACATCACCACCAGGTTAATGACAGGGTCTCCGACATAGCTGATTAAGCTGTGATCATGCCCGCCGAACAGATCAAATCCGGCGTTATTAAACATCGACACCGCATGGAACACCCCGTAGTAGACCGCGCGGCCAAGCGGCATATCCACCGCCCAGCGGATGGACAGGAGAAGCGCTCCCGCAGCTTCAATGACCAGGGAATAGAGCAGCACCTTACGGATCAGCCGCACTATCCCTTCCATCGAGCTCTGATTCATGGCTTCCTGAAGAATCAGCCGGTCACGCAGTGAGATTCTGCGCCTGAACACCAGGGCAAACAGCGTGGCCATCGTCATGAACCCGAGCCCGCCGATCTGGATCAGCACCAGAATAACCGCTTGTCCGAAGCCGGTAAGATGGGTCCCGGTATCCACTACAGCCAGACCGGTCACACAGGCGGCGGAGGTGGCCGTGAACAGCGCATCCATGAAGCGGAGCGGCTGACCGGGTACGCTGGATACCGGAAGCATAAGCAGCAACGTGCCGATGAGGATGACCGCAGCGAAGCTCAGCACCAGGATTTGCGGAGGAGCCAGCTTCAGGAATCGGAAGCCGGTGATCTTGGAAGACGGTGACGCCAAACTTCTCATCCTTTCAGGGTTCCTTATTAGAAATTACGAATCGGTCAGTATCAGATAAGCATACAAAATTATATACGTTATTGCCTAACTTCACAAAGACTCATTTTCTATATACAAGCTACCACAGCTTAAGTAGCCAATTAAGTCCTGCTTTTCTAAAATACGGCTTGAAATTGTATGGTGGCTGGTGGTACACTGGAATCACAAAGTGTATGGTCAGTATCCATACACTCCATAAAGAGAGATAGAAGGGAGGACACAGGTGGATTCTACCTTTGAGCTATTACCGGAGCACTTCCTGATTAATCCGTCACTTCCGATCTATGAACAGTTTGTTGGCGCTATCCGGGAACGGATTGTTAGCGGCATCATTCCACCGGGATCACGCTTACCCTCTGTCAGGGACCTGGCAGCCGGCAGAGGAGTCAATCCCACTACTGCCGCCCGGACGTACCAGGAGCTGGAGCGGATGGGACTGATTGTGACCTACCGTGGTCAGGGAACCTTTGTCACCCGGGAGGATAGTGTCATTAAGGATGCACGCAAGGCAATTATCCGCCAGGCTGTACAGCAGTTCAAGGATACAGCCGCTGCGCTTGGGCTTACCGCCGAGCAAATGCTGCAATTCGATGAGGAGGATTGAAATAATGACTATGAATAGATCGGCAAAAGAAACGCCCGCCGCTCCTGCTGCGGTAGAGTGCCGAGATTTACGGTTCGAGATTAAGAACCGGGTGATCCTGGACGGCATCAGCTTCCACATTCCCCAGGGCAGTATCACCGGACTGCTGGGACCGAATGGTGCAGGCAAGTCCTCCCTGCTGCGGATTATATCCGGTCTGATCCCCGCAGGGTCCGGCACGGTCAGCATTAACGGAAGACCCGCTGGTGTTGAGCTGCTCGGAGAGCTCTCCATGCTTCCTGACCGCAGCAGTCTGCCCGGCTGGCTGACCGTGCAGGAATGGCTGGGCTTTGCCGCAGGCATCTACCCGGACTGGGACAGCGGTAAAGCCGCAGAGCTGCTGTTCAGCCTATCCGTCACACCGGACTCGCTAATCTCCACCATGTCTCGGGGCGAGGAAGCCCGGCTGCAGCTCCTAACCTGTCTCTCGCGTCAGGCACCACTGATTATCCTGGATGAGCCGTTCACCGGCGTAGATCTGATCTCCAGAGAAGTGATCGCCTCTGCTGTTGTAGGAGAGATGGCAGGCGGCGGGCGGACCTTCCTGATTGCCACCCATGATATCCGGGAAATGGAGTTGCTCTTTGACCGGCTGATTCTGATCGGCGACGGGCGTATTCAGGGAATTGATGATGTGGATCAGCTGCGGCACTCCGGCTATTCTGTGGAGTCACGCTATCGGGAAGTGTTCGCATGACGGCTCTTAAGACGCTTGTGAAGCTGGAATATAGCCGCTATCGTCTGAAGAAGGCAAATGAGCTGCTGGCTAGCCTGTCTCTGCTGGCTGTATTGCTGCCTGCCGGTCTGTTCTTCCCGCTCTCTAGCCTAACATCGCAGTCTCCGTTCCTTACGGCTGCGATGCTCCTGTGGATCATTGTGATGGGTGTATCCGCCTTACATATGCTGACCTTCTACGGGCAGCGGCACAAGGATTGGTTCCTGACTTTTCCCGCTCCGCGTCTTACCCTGCTGCAGGCCAAGGCTCTCAGCCTGCTGAAGCTCAGTCTGAGAATAGCCGGTCCAATCTTCACCGCGGCCGTTCTGCTCTATGGGCTCTCTGTTCTGTCTGGCCGCTATGAGCCACTGCCCGCCTTCGGGTTCATCTATACATTGATATCTTACGGCTTGCTTATTCTCACCCTCTTGCCTCTGGCCATCATGAGCGGTCTGCTGATCGGTGTGCTGATGTCTATACGCAGCCTGGCCCTGAATCTGCTGCTTGCCGTTCCTTATTCGCTGCTCTGGCTGGCACCTTTAACCGCCGCCATTCTGTTGAATGATTCCGCCACTGCTGCCGCCTTCTACGGGTCTGAGTATCTATCGCCGCAATTTATGCTAATATATAGCGTGGCTTTGCTTGTTATCGACCTAATCGCTTACTATCTCCTGTTGCCCATAATTGCCGGCAAGGGACTCCGTTCGCTGCCGCAGCCGGAGAGCAGGCTGTCCGGAGTCTCGTCGCCCCTGCGTTCCGGCTCTACGCAGCCACGGAGAACAGCCCGTTCTGCACGTTCTGCAGGCAGCCCTTCTCCCTTGCTGAGCTTATACAGACTGGATGCCAGCCGGCTCCGCTCCATGGAAAGGCACAGGAGTGTAATGGTATTGAAGCTCGCTCTTCCTGTTCTTATGGCAGTTGCCGCTTATTTCTTAACCGGCGACCTTGAGGCTTTCCTGACATGCATCGGGATTCCCTTTAGCCTTCCTGTGATGTTCGGGTTCTTGTGGATGCTTTCCCGAAGCAGCCTGGAACAGAAACAGTTGTCTTGGTGGCTGCTGTTTCCCCAGAGCCGGCTGCGTCTGCTGCTCTCTGGAGCTGCCGCTGTATGGGTTACGGTCATGCGCATCCTTCTCGTGCTGTTCTGTTCCATGCTTGCCGGCATTGCAGCGACACAGGTTATCGGGAGTCCCGCTCCATATCACATCAGCCTATATCTATCCTGGCTGTGGTATTCCCTTGTTGTCTACACACTGGCCCTGACACTGGGGCTGGGTGTGCTGCAAAGTATCTATTACCTGATGAAATCCAAGGCACTGGCACCATTGCTCTTTGTAGTGATAATAGCCGTCTTGCTCATCCTGCCTCAGATCAATAAATACCTGTTTCCGGAACAGTTCACTAACGTTCTATATCCGTCATGGACCATCCCCGGTCTCGCCGCCTTGATCGGTCTCCCCCTGGCCATGTGCTGCACCGCGGCTGGCGCCAAGTATTTTCACCTGGCACTGGGAACAAATAAAGAGCAGGCGGCCAAGAAACAGGCATAAGCCCGGCCATCTTCACGTAAGAGGATAGTACGGCTTTTCAAGAAAGCAAGATCAATTCAGACCAAGGAGGCGTTCCATGAATCCCGTCGGCCAGCCCCTGCACCAGCGGCCCCTTACTTCCAAGCTTATCCTTGCCGGAATTCTCGGACTCATTCTATTTGTCATGTTCCA
Source organism: Paenibacillus sp. FSL R7-0204 (assembly GCF_038002225.1). Lineage (NCBI taxonomy): Bacteria > Bacillati > Bacillota > Bacilli > Caryophanales > Paenibacillaceae > Paenibacillus > Paenibacillus sp. FSL R7-0204. Next base: position 1,584,022 of record NZ_JBBOCA010000001.1, on the reverse strand, counting down.
GATCGCTCCCCAGCTCATCTCCAGTTCAGATGGGGATACAACCATTCTCAGCAAAAGTGAAATCCGGGAGAAAGCAGCCGCATTTGCCGCTGAGCAGCTTGGATACGAAGCCGGAAACCAGGATGAATGGGTCATTCTGTACAAGACAGACTCTTCCTTCTACGGCTATATGTCCCGCGAGAAGCTCCTCCCGGACTATTCCAAGAATAAGCTGGATCAGCGCTATCCGTTCGATGTCTATCATGCGGTGCTCTACACATCCGGAGAGGCGGCAGCCCGGCTGGCAGTCGACCTTAATATGTATACCGGCGAGCCCGTGGCTTTTGCCGTTGGTGCCGATGCCGATGCTGCGGCCGGGCTGAATTACGGGGAGCGGCCCGCGGCAACAACCAAGCGTACCGGTACCGCCATTCCGGTAAGCAGCATATCTGACCTGAGCCTGGAGGCAAAAGAAAGCCTCGCCCGCCCCTGGCTGAAGCTCTGGGGAGCCAATCCCTCCAAGCTGAAGATTGAGGCTAACCTTGATGGCTACGGGCTTGTCTATTCCGACAGCTCCGTCACCCTAGGCGAATTACCGCTTAAGTACCAATTCAATTATCTGAACGGCGAGGTCTCGTACTTCCGCGCCGGATTCTCGGCTCCTGCCTGGCATGACGCTTATGTCGACGGACAGACCTCGCTTGCCAAGAAGCTCACCTTGTTCGGCTACGGCCTGCCTACCCTGCTGCTCGGTATCCTGGCGATGATCTACGGCATTCTGCGCAGGAAGCATACTTCCTGGAAGCGCGGGATCTTCCTGAGTTCCGTCCATTTCCTGATCATGATGGTCAGCAGCTACAATGTGGTGTCTGAATCCGGCAGCGGCAGCGCTGAAGCCAGGGTTACAGCGGTAGTCATGTTCATCATCTACGTTCTGTACAGTCTGCTGATGTCGCTCCTGCTCTACTTCTCTCTGGTCGGAGGGGACGGCTTGTGGCGTTCCGAGGAGAAGCTGAATCCTTGGCCCCGGGCCTCCGAGCCCGGCTACGGCCAATATGTACTGAAGAGTATCCAGGCAGGTTATATCTGGGCCTTCATTCTGCTTGGCGTACAGACCGTCATGTTCATTATTCTGTCTTATACGCTGGATAACTGGTCCACCACAGACGCCAGCCAGTCGCCTTACAATATGAAATATGCCTGGCTGCTGCCGATAGTAGCCTGGCTGGCCGGCCTCTCAGAAGAGGCAGTATACCGTCTGTTCGGTATACGCATGCTGAAGAAGCTGGTCAAGAATACGCTCATCGCTTCACTGATTACGACCCTGATCTGGGCGCTCGGACATACGCTCTACCCGATCTATCCGGTCATCTCGCGGCCGATTGAGCTGACGGTGATCGGTCTGCTGTTCAGCTATATTTTCATCCGGTACGGGTTCATCGCGGTGATGTTCAGCCACGTGGTATTCGACAGCATCCTGATGGGGGCGACGCTGATCTTCATGAAGGATAAGGTGAATATCGGAGCTGGTATCGTCACGATCGTTCTGCCGTTCATCGTCGGTTATCTGGTCTACCGCTTCAACCCTCCGAGGGAGCCGAAGCAGGCCGAACCGAATCCTACTCCATAAAAACCAGAAGCGGCTGCGCCTCCTCCTCCGGATAGCGCAGCCGCTTCTGTATTGTTATGCTGTTCAGACTGACTTGTGCATTCTGTGCATTAATAGACGGACAATTCCCATAAAGAGTAGCCATATTGTGTACCGCGCTGCGTCCCGTTCACTTTCACGTACCGCGCACTGACCGGGGTGAAGCTGATATCGTCGATGTCTCCATCCCCGGCTGTCGCAGTATAAGCTGTTGTCCAGTTCGAGCCGTCTGCTGACGTCTCAATGGTGTAGGCTTTGGCGTACGCCCCCTCCCAGTTCAGCAGGACGCGGCTGACCGTCTGGGCAGAGCCGAGATCCACCTGAATCCACTGCGGATCACTGAAGGCCGATTCCCAGCGGGTGCCAAGATCTCCGTCCACAGCACCGGCAGCGGGCTGCTTCGGATTCTCCGAAGCGGTCACCGCCTTGTTCAGCGCAAGGTTCACAGTTGGCGTTGTGCCGCCGGTAATCACCTGCTGCACAAAAGCATCATTGTATCCCTCAGCAGTGACTGTAATCGTGTAAGTCTTCGCCGTAGGGAACAGCGCGGTGTTCAGTGTGATTGTACCGGCTGCCACGGTATAATTCGCTGCCGCCGCTGTAACACCATCCACCTTCACCGCAGTGATGGCATTTCTCCAGACCGCATTGTCCGTGAACGTTAGCTCAATCGGCTGGCCGGCGGTGTTCCCGGTGGTATCGGCTGTCAGGGCAGGCGGAGCGGTTGGCGTCACGGCCCCGCCGCTGCCGTACACTTCCAGTTCCCATAAGGAATAGCCGTATGGCGTGCCGCGCTCTGTGCCGTTTACCTTCACATACCGCGCGCTGACCGGAGGGAAGCTGATATCATCGGCAGCCCCGTCCCCGGTTGTCGTCATATACACCGTGGTCCAGTTTGTACCGTCTGCCGAGGTTTCGATCGTATAGGCTTTGGCATATGCCCCCTCCCAGTCCAGCAGCACGCGGCCAACCGTCTGGGCAGAGCCAAGATCCACCTGAATCCACTGCGGATCACTGAAGTCCGATTCCCAGCGGGTGCCCGCATTGCCGTCCACAGCGCCGGCAGCGGGCTGCTTCGGATTCTCGGAAGCGCTAACCGCCTTGTTCAGCGCCAGGTTCCCCGTCGGTGTCGGTGTTGTGCTTCCGGTAATCACCTGCTGCACCGAAGTATCGGTATATCCGTCTGCTGTTACTGTAACCGTGTAGGTTTTCGCCGTGGGGAACAGCGCGGTGTTCAGCGTGATTTTACCGGCTTCTACAGTATAATTCGCTGGCGTTGCTGTCACTCCATCCACCTTCAACGCAGTGATTACATTTCTCCAGGCCGCATTGTCCGTGAACGTCAGCTCAATCGGCTGGCCGGCTGCGTTCTGAGTGGTATCGGCTGTCAGGGCAGGCGGAGTAAGCAGCGTATCCGTGGTGACCTTCGTCGGGTCCACCTTCACCAGCTTCTTGGCTTCGACTACAGCCGAGCCTGTCACTCCTCCGCTGTTGCGGAACGTAACGGTTATGGCCGCATTCGTCGGATTCCAGACCAGCGCGCGGTAGGCGGAACCTTTTTTATACACCGTTGCACTGTAGCCGTTCTCCGCCCAAATGTCCTTGGTGCGTGATCCAAGCGTAGCCATATTGTGCACGAACCAGTACGTGTTGTACAATTCGTTCTGCTGCGGCAGTGCCGGATTCCATTTATTCAGCACCGCCTGCGGATCACTCAGTGCCTGAATCGGCCAGACAATATGGTACCAGTCCGGTTCCGGCCCGCCGTTATCGGCCACGAAGCCGCTGTATAATCCACCCGCCTTAGCCGGTTCGAACCCGTAGCTGGTTAAATATTCTGCTGTAGGCAGCCAGTGAATGCCGTAGACATACACCGGATTTCCGTTGAAAAAGGTGCCGAAGAAATTCGAGCTTCCGTAAATCTGACCCACCGTTTTATGCGTATAGCCCGGCAGCCAGTTATCCTGATCGTAGTTGAACCAGTACTGCTGTACTGCTCTAAGCTCCGTCGTGAAGCCCATAATCGACGCATCGCGGAAGGCTGTGTTGCCGGTCAGGGTGCTCCACATATATTGGCCGACCCAGCCGAACAGTGACTCTCCGGCCGCTTCCTGATTATTGCCGCTGTCATTGTCGGCGTAACCGCCGGCCCAGGAATGGCCTTCATACGGGTCGAAGTTGCGGAAGTACGGATACTTGGGGTCCGTCTTCGACGGATTGGCATAATCCCGGATCAGCTCATCGACCATCCCGCTGAATTTGTTCCTGAAGTCGGTATCATAGGTGGCGAGCACGGCCGATGCAAAAACATAATAGCCATACGTGAAATGATGGTCCGTGATGCCGGAGTTCGCACCGAACTCACTGTTTTTATAGATCAGTGTTCCCCAGTCGGAGTTATAGTCGAAATAATAATCGGTTTCCCCCGAGGTGTACGTATACCAGTCTGTAAGCACCGTCTTCATCCGGGAGAGGAACAGATTCTTGTAGCTCTCATTGCCGATCTGATCGGCGATCAGCACACCCATGGCCAGCGGATGCAGCTTCTTGCCCTGCCAGTACGCATCGGCCTGCATCAGATTGGTGGCGGTGTCTGTATCCAGCAGCGCCAGGTAATTCAGCAGATCCTGACGGGAATAGGTAGAATCTCCCGGCTCGGTGAACTGCGGCACAATGCCGTGGAATTTATCCGTAGTGGCGAACGAATTGCCCTCTGTCACCTTCATCGTTCCACGGATGGACGGGAAGGAGACTGTGGTCAGCGGCGTTGTGGTCACCTTCCACTGGTGGGGAAGCTGGGCCATCAGCGTGGTATTCGGGAAGCCTGAACGCTTGAGTTCTGTTACCACATTGAAGGTAGTTGTGACATCTGAGGTTGTCTCGTTGAAGGTATAGGCCACCTTCGTGTCCGTCACGAAGGCATAGCCGTGCTGGTAAAAATAATTCAGATTGGATGGTGCCGGAAGAGCCGACAGGGACAGGTAATTCTGGCCTCCTCCCAGCTGAATTTTGAGCTTGGCGCCTACACGCTTGAAGGTTGTACCTGCCGGAGCATACAGCCCATAGTGTCTGGTTACCATTTCAGGCGTTGGCGCCCCGTTGGAATTGGTGACCGCAATGCCGATATGGTCTGCAGTCACGGTGTCGCCGTCAGCAGCCAGGATCGTAGTATTGCTGTCATTAAAGAAGCGGGCCCCGGCCGGCAGATAGACCTCAGGACTGGACGGATCGCTGAACTGCGAATAGAGGTAAGGCGAGCCTTTGACGAACGTTGTCTTCAGCTTCTCCGCAGCGCCATCGCTTAACACCGCAGTCGCCGACCAGTCGCCGTAACCGGTAATCCGGTTCGACATCCCCGAAGTATTAATGTTGCCGGCCATCAGGAACAGGTCCGGGCTTCCCGCCGCTTCCTGTGCCTTGCCGTCGGCGCTTAAGTAGCCTGCACCCGGATTCAGAATGCTCAGGCCCTGCTTGGTATATTTCGATTTGAGCGGAAGCGTGATAATGCCGTTGCCGAGCTGATTGATCATGATCGACTGCCACCAGTCATTGGAAGGCAACGGCGCAGTCAGTGCGTCCGATTTATACAGCGGATATTTAGGCTGGGGAACCGAGAGGTCATTCGCCGCATGACTGCCTTGGCCTACGGGTACTGTGGTCAGCGCCGGCAAAGCCGGAATGTTATAGACCGGCTTCGGATCGCCGGCCACATAATCATAGGCCTGGAATTCAAAGATTGAGTACCCGAAGGAGGTGGCTCTGCTGATGCCCTTCATCCGCAGATAGCGGCCGCTGGCATAGACCGGCAGATTAAGTGTGCCGCCGTCGCCGTGAAGCTCGCGGTATACCGTAGTCCATGTGCTTCCGTCATTGGAAACCTGAATATCATAGATCCGGCCGGCAGCGGCCTCCCAGTTAATGACCACCCGGCCCAGCGTACGTACGCTGCCAAGATCAACGCTCAGCCATTCATTATCGGTCGCGTTGGAAGACCAGCGTGTGTTCAGGTTGCCGTCCACCGCCAGTGCCGGCAGGGTTGAGCCGGGAGGGAGATAGTCGGCCACCTGATAGGATGAAGCCGTCGCAGGCTTGTTCAAGGCCACATTCGGCCCCAGAACGACCGGAGGAGGATTCACGCCGCCGGTGCCGTAAACCTCGAACTCATAGAGGGAAATGCCATATTGCGTCAGGTTCCGCTCCGTGGCGAATACCCGGACGTAACGGCCGGTGCCGCTGAGCGTGAGCTCATCCACGCCACCATCTCCTGTAGTTGTGGAGTAGGCATCACTCCAGTTCAATTCGTCAGCGGATACCTGGATTTTGTAAGCTTTGGCGTAAGCCCCTTCCCAGCGGAGCACAACGCGGTCTACGGTTGCGGTTGCTCCGAGATCCACATAAATCCAGTTCGGGTCCGTCCCCCATGAGCTGCTCCACCGGGAGCCCATATTGCCGTCCACCGCCAGATCAGGGGTATTATTACCCTCCGTGCCCGAGGCATACGCCGGCCGGTCTATGGAGAGCAGATAAGAGTCCGCGGCATATGCCCGTCCGGGCGGAAGAACCTGCACGAGACTCAGCAGCATGACGATGCTTAGAATAAGAGCGGTCCCGCTGATTCCCCTCTTGCGTCTTACAGATTTTGAATATACCATTCCCTTTATCCTCCTCTTTACGATTGGATTGCAGCTCTTCAGCCTGTAAACCTGACTTTTTCCGGAGTCCATTTCCCGGAGTCTGCATCAGCCCCTTTAGCCTGGTTCTGGAAGTCCATACCTTTCACACAAGCGCTTTCATAGATTCATAATAAGCGTACCCTTTACCGAAACCGGTTGCAATTGTTAAAAGCGACGATTTATGCAAAATATAAAGATTTATCTAGTTGTGCAGCGGCAGATTACGAAACTTCACCCCATTTGCTCATTGTGTTCGGTTGTCCGCATATAGGCTCCGTTAGCCTACCTTCAAGGGGATGTAGCGGGATTTCTGACGATACCATCCATTCCTGATCACACCCAAAGAAGCCGGCCCACATGGGGCCGGCTTCTGTTCCGTTATCGTTCACATCTATTTCAGATTGACGGCTCCTCGTCCTTCAGCGCCTCCAGAATCTGACCGGCCAGCTTCTCGCCGATGGAGAGCACCTTGAAATCCTCGATGGAGGCTTCCTTGATCTTCTTAAGCGACCCGAAATGCTTCAGCAGCAGCTTCCGGCGCTTATCCCCAATGCCCGGAATCGAATCCAGCTTCGAGGTAACCATCGATTTGCCGCGCTGCTCCCGGTGGAACGTAATGGCGAACCGGTGAACCTCATCCTGGATACGCTGCAGCAGGTAGAACTCCTGGCTGTCTCGCGCGAGCGAGACCGGCTCGGCAGAGTCGCCGACCAGCAGCTGGGCGGTTCTGTGCTTGTCATCCTTGACCAGACCGCAGACCGGAATGAATAATCCCAGCTCATTCTGCAGAATATCGATCGCCGAAGAGATCTGGCCCTTGCCTCCATCGACTACGATCAGATCCGGCTGCGGCAGATTCTCCTTCAGCACCCGTTCATAACGCCGCCGGATCACCTCGCGCATCGTCTCATAATCATCCGGCCCCTGTACGGTGCGGACCTTATACTTACGGTACTCTTTGCGGGCGGGCTTGCCATCGATGAAGACCACCATGGCCGAGACCGGATTGGCCCCTTGGATATTCGAGTTATCGAACGCTTCGATCCGGTTCAGCGAGTCCAGCCCCAGGCTCTGCCCCAGACTGCTGGCCGCCCCGGAGGTGCGCTCCTCGTCCCGCTCGATCAGGCGGAACTTCTCATTCAGCGCAACCCGGCTGTTCTGGCAGGCCATGCCGATCATCTGCTTCTTCAGCCCGCGCTGCGGCACCAGCACCTTGATGCCCAGCCATTCCTGCAGGGCGGCTGCGCCTCCGGCCGCATCCACGGTTCCTTCGGCTGCCCCCTCCTGCTCCTCCTGCCCCTGCACAGCTTCATCAGCCGCTGCCGGAGCACCCGCAAGACCCTCACCTGCGATTCCCGCCTCACCGGTCTGCGCACTGGCCTCCGACTCATCCTCTGCGCCCAAGGCCGCCATCAGCGCCTGACCGCTCGGCATTCCTCCGGCCGGAAGCACACTGCTTCCCTGGCCGGGAGCGCTGCCTGCTTCCGGCGGAAGCATTCCGGCGCTGGCCATATCCGGCAGCAGGATTTCCTGCGGCAGCGCGGGATTGTCGCTGTAATACTGCGTCACGTAAGACATGAAATCACTGTACGCCTCCCCGTAGAACGGAAAAGCAGACGAGTGGCGCTGAATCATTTTCCCCTGCCGCATGTACAGGATCTGCACACACATCCAGCCCTTGTCCACCGCATAACCGAAGACGTCACGGTCCTTGGTGTCAGCCGTATTGATCTTCTGCTTCTCCATGACGGCGTCGATGTGCTGAATCTGGTCGCGCAGCTCCTTGGCCCGCTCGAAATACAGCTCCTCGGCCGCCTCCTGCATCTTCTTCTGCAGATCCTTCTTCACCGCATCATGTCCGCCCCCGAGGAAGGATGAGATATTCTGGATAATCTCCTCATAGGCCGACTTCGGCACTTCCTTCTCGCACGGAGCCAGGCATTGGCCCATGTGGTAGTACAGGCAGACCTCCTTCGGCATCACCCCGCATTTGCGCAGCGGATACATCCGGTCGAGCAGCTTCTTGGTCTGCTGGGCGGCGTAGCTATTGGGATACGGGCCGAAATATTTAGCTTTATCTTTCAGCACCCGGCGGGTAACCTCCAGGCGCGGATGGGCTTCGTTCGTGATTTTCAGATAAGGAAAGGTCTTGTCATCCTTCAGCAGCACGTTGTAGCGCGGCATATGCTTCTTGATCAGATTGCACTCCAGAATGAGTGCTTCCATATTACTCGATGTCACGATATATTCGAAATCAACAATATTGGCGACCAGCCGCTGCGTCTTCCCGTTATGGCTGCCGGTAAAGTAGGAGCGCACGCGGTTCTTCAGCACCTTGGCCTTGCCGACATAGATGATCGTACCCTCTTGATTCTTCATCAGATAGCAGCCGGGCAGATCAGGCAGCAGCGCAAGCTTGTTGCGGATATTATCCATATAATCCATAAGTTCTCCCCCACCTGTTACTACACGGTTATAAGGTAAGTTTAGAATAGAATGTACTACACATTCAAGCCTTAATATAGAACATCCGTTTCTATAGGACAGACAAAGCGCCTTCGGTAATCCGAAGGCGCTTTGTCTGAAGGGCCACATGGCCCTGGTTACAGCAGGTTATAATCCATTATTGATGCTTAGCTACGATATTCTTAAGGGAATCCTTGGAGTTCAGTCCTACGACTTTGTCCACAGGCTGGCCGTCTTTGAAGAAGATCAGAGTAGGAATACTCATTACTCCAAAACGGGAAGCTGTCTCAGGATTCTCATCCACATTCAATTTAGCGATCTTCACATCGTCACCCAGCTCGGTGGACAATTCCTCGAGAATGGGGGCAAGCATTTTGCAAGGGCCGCACCAAGGTGCCCAGAAATCTACTACTACAGTACCTTGACCTTCCACTTCATTCACGAAGGATTGGTCAGACACGTTCACGATAGCCATGATATTGTTCCTCCTTAGATAAGTTTTGTGAGCTTAAGCTGTACGAAATAACTTCCGCTTCTATAGCCTGAGCCAAGTCCGCAGAATTTACTCCGAGATCATAGCGGGATAAAATGCTTCATGTAATATGATAACCAGATTATCATTTACCGACACATCCACAGTATAACATAAATACAATGCATTTGTTATATATTTCGAGAAATTATATTGTATAAAATTAATTTGTAATATCCAACTTCATCGTCCAGGAGGTTCCAGAAATTCCGTGAAACTGAAATCCGAGTCTGTCATATAACCGGACGGCCGCCTGATTCTCCGGATCAACGCTGAGAGAAAGGGCGGTGTACCCCTCGGATACAGCTTGTCCAATAATGGCCTGAATGATCATACTCCTGCGGTTCCATAGGTCTTATATGTATCATAAAATCACCCTTCTGGCAGCAGATATGGAATGAACGCCGATCTTATCTTTACATCTTCCCTGCATCTTCGTATACTTGAAGAAAGCGCATTAATTGTCAATGACTTCTCTCACATGTATAACTGTAACCCACTTTATGCAGTCATGCAACAGCAAGGAGGAAGAAGCGAATGGACGTCAATGTCAACGCACAGGTCCGTGACCCGCGGGAGCATATCAATGAGGAGCCCCGCAACGATCTTGGTGATCTTATGGCCGGTTTCTTCGGAATGACCGGCTTCATGACCGTGGTCTTCTTCGGAATGGTAATCATCAAGTATTTATCCGAATAGCTGCTCAGATGCAGTGTCCGGTATTCTTCGCCCAGGTCAGGGCGGGATGCCGGATTTTTTTGCGTTCATTTTGTGTTCTATCAAGAGCCGTTAATAATAACATAAATTTATAATTTAATAAAAAGAAAACACATTTTTGTTTCACAGGAGCCGTGTTACTCTGTATGCGAAAGCGCTCTTACACCCTATTTTGAGGAGGAAAGAAGAATGAAAAAGCTTGTCAGCCTTGCTGTCGCAGGCTTGTTGGCATCGGCGCTATATTCCCCGGTATCGTTCGCCGACAACCCTGTTGTGCAGACCATCTACACGGCAGACCCGGCCCCGCTTGTATACAATGATACGGTCTACCTGTACACCGGACATGACGAAGACAACTCGACCTACTATACGATGAATGATTGGAGGGTCTACTCTTCCAAGGACATGGCGAACTGGACAGATCACGGGTCACCGCTATCCTATAAGGCGTTCAGTTGGTCTAGCGGAGAAGCTTGGGCCAGCCAGGTGATTGAGCGCAACGGCAAATTCTACTTTTATGTCACGGCAAAAAGCACTTCGCTCGGTCGGCCCGCCATCGGCGTCGCCGTTTCGAACAGCCCGACCGGCCCATTCGTGGACGCCATCGGCAAACCGCTCGTCTCCAGCAGCTGGGGCGACATTGATCCGACGGTTTATGTGGACAGTGACGGCCAAGCTTATCTCTACTGGGGGAACCCGACACTGAAATATGTGAAGCTGAACCCGGATATGATCTCCTACAACCAGAGCACAGGTATTGTGCAGGTGCCTATGACCACAGACAGCTTCGGTGTGCGAAACGGCAATGCTGACAGACAGACCCTCTACGAAGAAGGACCCTGGTTCTACAAACGCGGCAGCTTATACTACATGGTCTACGCCGCAAGCGGCATTCCTGAGAATATCGCTTATTCCACCAGCTCTTCGCCGACCGGACCGTGGAAGTACAGAGGGATCATTATGCCCACCCAAGGCGGCAGCTTTACGAATCATCCCGGCATTATCGATTTCAAAGGGCGCTCCTATTTCTTTTATCATAATGGCGCCTTGCCTGGAGGGGGCGGCTTCACCCGGTCAGTGGGGGTAGAGCAATTCACCTACAACGCGGACGGAAGCTTCCCGGTCATCAATATGACAACCGCCGGACCGCAGCCCATCGCCACCCTTAACCCCTATATCAGAACACAAGCCGAGACCAGCGCATGGGCAGCCGGGGTAGAGACCGAGACCACCTCAGACACGGAAGGGGGAATGAATGTCGGCTTCATAGATCACGGCGATTATCTCAAAATCAAAAATGTGAACTTCGGCGCCGGAGCTTCCGGCTTCGAGGCCCGGGTAGCGTCAGCAGGCAGCGGCGGTAATATCGAACTGAGGCTGGACAGTCCAACTGGAGCACTGGTCGGTACCTGTGCGGTACAGAATACCGGGGGCTGGCAGAGCTGGGTGACCAAGACATGCACGGTCAACGGAGCAAGCGGGACTCATGACCTCTACCTGAAATTCACAGGCGGCAGCGGGTACTTGTTCAATATTAATTGGTGGAAATTCAGCGCCAGCTGAATCTAAGTATAGCAAAAAGGGGACCCCGCCCAGATGCTGGCGGGGTCCCCTTTTTTATATTAATAAAAACTCAGCCTCTGGCCTTGCCCCGCTGGTTCTCCCCATGCAGCGGAATCACGTCTACGAACGGGGCAATCCGGTCCATCAGCCTCTGGCCCTTGTAGACCTCTTCCCCGTCCTTGCTGGTGATGCTGAGGTGCTTCTCCAGCCCGTCGAGCGGATAATTCGAGGTGTAGAAGGTCGGCTTGCGGTTCATCCGGTAGTTCAGGATTGCTCCGAGCACATGGTCACGCGCCCAGGGATTGAGATTCTCGGCTCCGATGTCATCGAAGATGAGCAGATCACAGTTCTTCATCGTGTCGACCATTTCCTTCAGCTTCTGGTTGTCCATCATGATCAGCTTCAGTTCCTCGATAAAATCCGGCATGTAGACAATCACGCCGCTGTAGCCAGAGATAGCCAGCTCATGGAGCAGATAGCACATCAGGAAGGTTTTGCCGGTCCCAAAGCTGCCCTGCAGATAAATCCCCCGCGAAGTCAGGCCCCCTGCCCGCACAGCTCCTATATAGTCAAATATCTTATTCACGGCTGAGGCCCGCCGGGGGTCCTTGCCCATAATATCCATCTCATCATATCCGCCGTTCAGTACCCGCTCATCCACATAGAAGCTGCGAATCCGTTTGCGGACATTATCCTGATTATCCTGCGCAATCTTCAGCTTGCACGGCGTTTTGCGTTCATACAGATCCGTTACACCGTTCACCGTCTCCACCGACAGCTTGCTGTAATGCCCCTGGAAATCATTCGGGCAATTCGCCAGGCCGGGGCAGTTCTTACAATGCCGGTCCTCCTCGACATACTGGTACAGACGGCTCAAGTGCAGCCGCAGCCGGGACTCGTCCAGCTCGGGATGCTCAGCCTGAAGCTCCTTGACGAGGGGATGGTTCAGCAGGGTCTGCTCCAGGTCACGGGAGCGCTGGCGCAGAGCAGGGTTGTTCATCGAACGCAGCACTTCGCCCATAGACTCCATCGCTGCACCTCACTTTCTTCAGGGCGTTCTCAGAACGCCTTTTTTCTTGCTGGCCTTGATCTCGGCCGCTTTCTTCATCATCGCCGCGAATTCCTCTTCCGATACGGTTCCGGCGCTGCCGTCATCAAGCACAATCGGAATCTCCTGTTTGCCGGAACGGCCGCCGCTCTTCGTATACGAACGCTGGCGGGTTCCCGCTGTGCCTGTGCCGGAGGAGGCGGAAGCCGCCCCCTTGCCCTTCACCTTCGACTGGTCGCGGATATAGCGCACAGCCTTCTCATAAGTATTCACCTGCTTCACCAGCATATTGGAGGCAATCGCCTCCACGAAGTTGCGGTTCATCCGCTGATCGCCGCCGGAAGCCACCATCGTCATCAGATAATGGATCAGCACATTGATCACTTCGCCGCTGAGCTTATAGTTCAGATCAATCTTCTCGAAGATATCCATCAGCTGGCCCGGAACCGCCCCCGGGAAGAACGTCTGCAATAGCCGTGTATAAGGCTCGTTGCGCAGCATCATATTATATTGGTGAATGTCGCATTTGGACAGAAATTGCGGAGGCACTTCTACATAGAACTCCATTTCGACAGCCTGCTCCACCGGCACTGCCGAGGGATCACTCTCTTCCTCAGCGGCGGAACGCAGCGACACCACCTTGGCGGCGGCAATCTCTCTTTTCTCCTGGCGTTTCATATCCTGACGGAAATGCTGGCTTGCCTTGTACTGCAGCGTATCCAGAATCACCTCTCCATCCGGCGTGAAGACATCATCCTCATCCAGCAGGCGGCATACATCCTGCGGGCCAAGCTCGTATTTGCGGGCCACATAATTAATGACGCCCATCTGATTATGATCAAAACGCAGCTTCTCGACATGCGCACGGTTCACCGATTCACGCGGGAAGCGCAGGATAATATCGCTGTAGGCTATATTCGAATCAGCCTCTTGGGTGGTGCCGGGCTGACGCACGGAGGCTACCTCGGCCAGGGCCTGCTCCAGCTCATAGTCGATCACATGGGTATTCAGCTCAAAAATATCATAAAAGGGCAGTGAAATATTCTCTTTTCCTATCGACCGCCCGCTCCATTCCTCGGGTTCCCGGTGCCAGAACTGCTCACGCAGCGACAGCACAGCGAACTTGCCGATCTTATCCCGGAGCAGCAGCGTCAGATGCTGGGTTGCAAAAAAATCAGCCGGCGACAGCGGCGGCATTAGCTCGTACTCGTACATATAATCATCGTTCTCCGCGGCATACAGCCGGCAGGTCTGCAGCAGTCCCACCGCTTCCAGCCGGGAAGCCTGGTCTACCATATATTTACGGCCCTTCTCGTTAGGTTCAACGCCCAGAGTCATAAAGAGCCTGCGCTGCTGCTCCACCCCGGAATAACCGATAGATTCAGCCGGAATATGCTCGAACAGCAATCTGTACAGGCTGATGGCGAACGCGCCTACCATTGGCTGATAGACAGAGCCCAGCATACGGCCGTCCAGATGGCTTAGACCGAATTCGCGGGAAACGCAGTACCGATGATGTTCAGTAAAATGATGCAGGTTGCTCATACGCATCTGCGGATACCTCCCCCTCTTCTATACGATAAACGAATTCATATAGATTTCTATTCTATCACAAAACACCCGGCCGGAAATGTAAAATAAAGATGAATCCTTGGCTCTTCTGGCGAAAAAAGCAAGAAAAAAACGGCTTCTCATCGTTAGGAGATTAGCCGTTTCTTGTTGTACCGCCCTTCAGGCAACGCTTAGAACATCTTGTATCCGCCCAGCCGCAGCTTCTGAATGGTCCAGCCGCTCAGCACCGCTCCGGCAAGACCAGCGATCCCGGTAAGATAATCCACAATGTGGAAGGTAGAGAGGTGCTCCCATAAGGACATCGCGCTCCGGTCCCAGATAGAGTAGACCACCACCGGAAGAATGACAATGACGAACAGATAGGCAGGGAACCAGGTAGTCTTCATCAGCATGTTAAGAATGAAGCCAATGCCGAACATCATCACAAAGAATAAAACGGCCAGAACAAACACCGGAATAAATCCCATCGTACCGCCATCCCCTCTCTCTATAAAGAACCGCACACCCAAGCTTATATAATAGTAAGTTTACTAGAAAAAATGTAGCGAAGCAATGAACATTATCGCGCTAAATAACGGAATAAGCGTGAATGGGGGCCCCGGCGTTTGCTCTCTGCCGCCCGCTGCGCTACAATGCAAATAGCACCCGACCTATGTTCATACATAATTAAGGTATGCGGACAAAGAAGATTTTACGCGAGGATATTCCACCGATAACCTATAAGGAGTGAACAACTTGAACGAAGCCGCTTTGACACTGGAAGGCTGGTATGCGCTGCATGACTTCCGCTTGCTGAACTGGACAGCCTGGACGGCAGCCGATGACGAGGAACGGGCAGTGGCCCTGGAGGAGCTGCATGCCTTCATGCAGGAGTGGGGACCTGTCGAGGAAGCGAAGGAGGGCAGCACTGCTGTCTATTCCATCGTGGGCCAGAAGGCTGATTTCGTGATGATGTTTCTGAGAGAGAGTCTGGAGGCGCTGAATGCGCTGGAGACCGCTTTTAACAAAATCGCCTTTGCCCAATATACTACGAAGGCTTATTCCTATGTAAGCATCGTTGAGCTCAGCAACTACGCCGCAGGAGGAAGTGCCGGTGACGGCAGCGATCCGATGCTGAACCCGCATGTCGCTGCCCGGCTGAAGCCTGTACTGCCGCAAATGAAGCATATCTGCTTCTACCCGATGAACAAGAAGCGTGAGCTTGCCGACAACTGGTACATGCTGGATATGGAGAAACGCCGGGAGCTGATGTATTCGCACGGCCTGATCGGACGCAGCTATGCCGGCAAGGTGAAGCAGATCATCACCGGCTCCGTCGGCTTTGATGACTGGGAGTGGGGCGTAACTCTGTTCGCCGAGGATGCCCTGCAGTTCAAGAAGCTCGTCTACGAGATGCGCTTCGATGAAGTCAGCGCCCGCTACGGCGAGTTCGGCCCCTTCTATGTCGGCAACCTGCTGAACGAAGAATCGTTCGAGGAGATGCTGAAGCTGTAACAACTGGGTAAACTAACAACAATTAAGGGAAGGCCCGTACAAGGGGCCTTCCCTTAATTTGGATTCTTCATAGGTGCAAGAAGCATAATAATGATATACTAATTTGGTAATAGAATAGGCTTAAAGGGTCGGTCGGCTACCTCTCTATGAAGGGAGGGATGCCTTGTGACAGTGTTTGAAGCAATGATGCTTATGCTAACCTTTGGTTTGCTTATCGTAGCGCTACTGTCCAATCAACGCAAATAGACCGCCCCCCTCTAGCAAAGGTATGCGGTCTATTTGTCGTATCCTGTTTGTCCGAGGCCTACCGCCCTTAAAAGCGGCTATTGCACCCGAGAGCCGTGTTACAAGCACGGCTCTCTTTGCATTGTACGTCTTTTCTACCTCCACTATACCACAAGTGGATTTAATAAATAAATATCTACAGCTTAAAATCACTTAGACCGAAGGTTCCTTATCGTCCTCTTCGTCTTCGTCCTCATCCCCGTCACGCAGACTCTCCAGATATTCAGCCGTCGCCCGGTCACGCGCGCGGCCCTTATCCTTCAGGCGTTCGATGGCCGGGAGAATGAGAATGTCGATTTCCTTCTGGATATTGTAGGCCAGATCATACCGCGTCTGATCCTCCAGATAAGAGCCTACCTCAATCAGAGCATTATAGCGGTCGAGCTCCTCGCGCGTCAGCAGTCCGCGTACTTGCACGCTGCAGTGGCGCATCTTAGAGGAATCTTCCTTTTTTGAGCACGAGCGGGATGCCGCCGATGATGAGCAGGTAGCGCATATCGACAACCTTCTTCAGCTGCGCTGCCTTCCAGCCTTTGTAGGTCTTCTCGCCGACTACGGCAATTCCCTGGCCCTTACCAAGTGAAGCTACGGTCCCCTTGTTGCTGAAGGCGAATTTCTTCGGCTGCTGGCTGCGGATGGCCGCTACTAGATTATGCGCGCAGCATTCTCCCTGCTGCATTGCAATCTGTGCCGTCGGCGGGTAAGGACGCCCTTCCGGATTAATCATTAGGGAGCCGTCACCTATGATGAAGATGTTCTCATGTCCCGGAGCCCGCAGATATTCGTCTACCTTCACCCGTCCGCGCATCGCTTCGAAGCCGGCAGCCTCGATCAGACGGTTCCCGCGGATACCGCCGGTCCATACAATTGTGGAGGCCTTGATCTCTTCACCCGTGGCCAGAATCACGCCGCCAGGCAGGCATTCCTTGATCGCTACGCCCATCTTGAAGGTTACACCCTTCTTGGTGAGCACGGTCATGGCATGCTCAACCAGCTCAGGCGCGAACCCCGGCAGAGCCGTAGGCGCAGCTTCTATATTATAGATGTTGACCATGCTTGGATCGACATCAAATTCTTTGCATAGCGCAGGAATCCGGTCAGCCAGCTCCGCTACAAATTCAATCCCGCTGAAGCCCGCGCCGCCAATGACGAAGTTGATATGCTCCTGTGCATTATTCTCATTCTTGTATTTGGCGAACTGGTACTGGATATGCTCCCGGATCAGCCGCACAGAGTTGATGCTGCGGATGGTCAGTGCATATTTGTCGAGTCCCGGAATCCCGAACGTTTCAGGCTCACCGCCAAGGGCAATCACGAGGTAATCATACGAGAGCGTTCCATCCTCCAGAATAACCTTCTTCTGCTGGGTGCGAATCTCCTGCACCGAGGACTTGACGAGATCAATCTTGAACTCATCGATTAATTTGGAGATAGACACGCGTGTATGCTCGATGCTGTCCGTGCCCGCTGCAGGCATATGCAGATGCGTCGTGAAATAGTGATATTCATGGCGGTTAACCAGGGTTACATCGGCCTCATTATAATTCAAAGCTTTCTGCAGCCGCTGGGCGGTCAAAATCCCTCCATATCCCGCGCCTAGAATAACGATTTTGGGAATACTGCTCATGTTCCGGCTCCTTCCAACAGGTGAATCTGTCTATGTGTTATTTTTTGTTAAAAAATCAGGTTTCTTTTGTGAATTTATACACTTAAATTCAGAAGAATTTCCAATAAAACTTAAAGGATTTCTAAAATAACCATATCCATTGTAAACCTTAGTATCGTTTTAATCAAATATAATCATACAACAAAATGTCACATTTTTCTTTGAAATCAAAGCCTTTGCAAGGCAGGTGAGACTGTGTTTATAATGAATAGGTACGCTTGTATGGCAAATTGAAACTATCAACTCGGAGGTGTAATATTACGTGACACTAGAGCAAACCGTTCCTATGAGCGATCTGCTGATTATAGGCGGAGGACCAGCCGGTATGTTTGCCGCTTTTTATGGCGGTATGCGCCAGGCTTCAGTAACACTTATTGAGAGTATGCCCCAACTTGGAGGGCAGCTTGCTGCTCTGTATCCTGAGAAATATATTTACGATGTCGCCGGCTTCCCCAAAATTACTGCACAGGAGCTGGTGGACAACCTGTCCCGGCAGATGGAGCTGTTCCAGTCCGATATCCGTCTGGAGGAGAAGGTCGTATCGGTTGTGAAGCAGGGTGAGCGCCATTTCACCGTCACCACCGACAAGGCTGAATATCACAGCAAAGCCATTATCATCACGGGAGGCGTAGGCGCATTTGAGCCGCGGCGTCTGGAGGTACCGGATGCACAGCGCTTCGAGAAAGCCAACCTGCATTATTTCGTAAATGATCTGAATGCTTATAAGGATAAAAAGGTGCTGATCAGCGGCGGCGGCGATTCCGCTGTGGACTGGGCGCTGATGCTGGAGCCGATCGCTGAACAGGTAACCCTGATTCACCGCCGCGATAAATTCCGTGCGCATGAGCATAGTGTAGAGAATCTGATGGCCTCTAAGGTAAATGTGATTACGCCGTCCGAGATCACTGCGCTTCACGGTGAAGAATTCATTACCAAGGTCACCTTGTCCCATATCAAGACCAAGGAAACTCAGGAAATCGAAGTAGACAGCGTTATTGTCAATTTCGGCTTTGTCTCCTCTCTGGGCCCGATTGCCGAGTGGGGAATCGACATTGAGGGCAACTCCGTTGTAGTTGACTCCCGCATGGAGACCAGCATTCCGGGAATCTTCGCCGCTGGCGATATCACGACCTATCCGGGCAAGCTGAAGCTGATCGCTGTCGGATTCGGAGAAGCGCCGACAGCAGTCAATAACGCCAAGGTGTATATCGATCCGGATGCGAAGCTGTCTCCGGGACACAGCAGTAATCTTAAGCTCTAGGTTGTCTATAACCTTATAGCCATAATAAAAGGGTATCCTTTCAGGTTGATTCCACCTCAACTTGAAAAGATACCCTATTCCTTGATGCTTGCGGTTTAATGAAGTCCACTGCTGCAGGATGTGCTCTGATCTTTAATGCAGAACCGCATGGGCTGGAGAGTGTAAGTTCCGTTTGCGAATTTCAGCGAGAAGCAGGGCGATGAAATCATGCTCCAAATGCAGCTCTATCGCTCTGTGATAAGAGTCAAGCAGCATCTCATCCGACAATTCAACCATAACGTTCACCTACCTTTCCTTTATTTGGATCTGAATCTATCATAGCAAACTATCATTTTTCGAACAAGCGTTCTCATTATCCACAAGCTGCTGTGGAAATCCTGTGTATAATATGTGAGTAAGGGTTATAATGTCAGCAATTGCGCAGTGGACTATGGGGATAACAGTTATACACAGGGCTGAAACCTGACATCTCCACACAAAAACTTTTTTAGAATGTTCATAATTGGCTGGGATATTTCTTGTTGTATTACCTCTGAATCTAAACAACTAAACGCAATATTAGCCTATTACTGTATTTATCGTCAAATATAAAAATTTTATTAATCATTTTGGTCTTGTATTTACTTCCAGAATCCAAATCTTCCCCCGATGATCTACAGCATAGTCGAAGCCCAGTTCACCGATCCCCGGAAAATGCCGCTCCAGCAGCTCGGTACAGACTAAAGTCAGCCTGCGCATCTCCGCCTTTTTGGCTGAGGTCCCCACTCTTGGCAATGATCTTCGCAGTCCCTGGCGGCAGCTGAGCATCGTACCTCCTTTGCAGAGATTCGTAACGAACAATCCCGGCCGGGCTACTCTCCCTACCATAGATCGGAACTCCCAGTGCTCGCCGTTCTTCACCACCTTGACCCGGTAATCAATCGGACGCCCGGAGATCCGTGCAAGGGAGATACCCTGTTGGATCAGATATCTCCGTTTCACCTTGAATCTATCCAGTGCCTGGCGCATGGAAGTGAAGTCTCCATAGATACGTGTGCTCTTCATATACGTGAAGCCGTACCCCCTCTGATCCCGGAACACCTTGATAACACCATATCCTCCTCCGCCTACAACCGGCTTGATGACAACGTTGCCGTATCTTCCAAGCATCGCGGACAATCCGGCAGCACTATATTCCCGCGTTCTCGGAATGTAACCGGCAACCCGTGAATCGCTAAGCAGCGCCGCCGTCTTCAGCAGCTTGCTTGCCAGTTCTCTCCCCGCCATTATTTGCCCTCTCCTTTCGCATTCCCAGCCTACCCTATAGATTACTCACGAAAGGCCGTGCCCTCCTGTATGATTGTCCGTGGTATAGCAGTCCACAGCAAAAAAGGGCATATGGCTGCGGGGCCTTATGTCCCTGATTCATTTGACTGGAAAATCATTAAAATTCGTTGTATTATTGCCTGAAAGGGAGGGTTTCCTAATGGCAGAGTTTTTTGAAATCCTGTATTGGTTTGCAATGATCGGCATGTCTGTTGTACTGGCAGGAACGACTATACTGGTCTGTGCGCTTGGCTTCAAATTCATCAAAGACCGGCGCAGAGTGCTCGGTGCCGGCTGCATCGCCTTTTCCCTGGGGGCCTCCGCCCTGATCGTATTCATGATTAACCTGAAATTCATTATCCCCGCCTGAAGCTTGCTCCCGGCAGCAGTGGCCCAGGATGCGGATTGTGCGTTCCCCTGCCGTCATTGCTGCCTTCGGGCGGAACTCTTAAGCGTCCATTCTTACATGAATCATAGATTCGCTCCGTTACCTTATTCTATGAAAACTGCGTCAGGCCGGCCTGTGCGGACAGACTGCTTCATTCGCTGAGCAGGTTCCGGCCTATTCCCCACTTTTTTGCTCCCTACCCCTCCTGTAAGACACTCCAATCTTTGAAATTTCCGTTCAGACAACAACTTTTTCACTTTATATCCGTAATATGTATGTGCAATAATTTGGAATACCCAATATTTTGAAAAAGGAGATTCTATTGTGTCGAAACCTGTGTACGGAAAACAAGCGGCTACTGTCCAAGCTACGGACAAGCTTTCAGGGGCAGCTTGGATGATTTGCGCTGCGTTCCTGCTGTTTTTTGGCTGGGCCGCTTTTCAGAACGGATTGTTCAACGGAATGACGGCGGATTTCGAGAAGCCCATTTATGTTGCCGCATTAGTAAGTTGTCTGATTCTGCTGGCTGCTGCCGTCCTCTATTTCAGAACCTTCAAGTTGGAGGGACAACGTGATCTGCTCACCCTAGCGGCTCTCCTTCTTCCCTTAACCTATGCCCTGTCGCTATTCGGCGCAGCTTCCCGGTACTCGGCGATGAACATGCTGTTCACCCAGTTCACCTATGCTGCAGTCTTCATCATCAGCATCCTTCTGCTCCGGCAAAGGCGGCTGAATTCAGCCGTCCAGCATGGCGTGCTTGCCCTCGCCTACCTGATTGTAGGCTTCGGACTGCTCAACTGGCTCGGAAGCTGGAAGCTGGCCGGCAGCCTGGTGGGCTGGTTCTCGAAGACCTTATTCAACGGAAGGTATGACGCTGCGGTAATGACCGACTCGAACGGGCTCCGCCTGACCTCCATTTTCCAGTATGCCAATACATATGCAGCCTTCCTGATGGCCTTTCTGTTCGTGGCCGTCTTCGCGCTGATCCGCTCCCGCAAATGGGCCGGACAGCTGTTGCACGGCTTCATGCTGGTGCCAATTATCGTCTCGCTGCTGCTTACCTTATCCCGTGGCGGACTCGTGCTGCTGCCGGTAGTATTCATCCTCCTGCTGCTCTTCCTGAAGCCTGTGCAGCAGATTCTGTGGATTGTCCATCTTGCGATTGCCGGCCTATTCTCTCTGCTGATTACCAGCCCGGTCACACGGCTGGGCCTGGAGCTGAATACGGAGTTCACCTCATCCGCCGCCCTTAAAGGCTGGGGCTATCTGCTGGGAGCATCTGCCTGTGCAGGCGTGCTCTGTCAGGTGGTTCAGCGTTACCTGGCACCTTATCTGAGCCGCAAGCTTGACAGACTGGAATCACGCCGCATGAGCGGATTGTGGATTCCAGCCGTCTCTGTGGCTGGCGTTGCGATCATCGCCTTCCTGTTCATCGGCACCAGCGCGCGTAATATTCTCCCGGCGAATATCGGAACACGGCTGGAGAATATCAACTTCAGGCAGCACAGTGTCCTGGAACGGTTTACCTTTTACGGGGATGCCATGAAGGTCGTCAAGGATTATCCGGTACTTGGCACTGGCGGAGGCGGCTGGGCCACACTCTATGAGCATTATCAGAACAACCCTTATCTGAGCCGCCAGGTGCATAACTTTTTTCTGCAATATCTGATTGAAGTAGGCATTGTCGGCTTTCTGGTGTTCATGGGCTTCATTCTATTCATCTTCTACAAGTTCAGCAGAGGATACCTGAAACGGGAGACCGACGACTATAGCAACGGATTCTTCTATCTCATTATCGCCTTGTCCATTCTCGTTCACAGCCTGCTGGATTTCAACCTCAGTTATGCGTTCATGGGTATGCTTGTCTTCCTCTCTCTGGGGGGAATGGCTGTGGCCATGGAGAGCAAGCCGCTCCGCTTTACGTGGAACAAGCTGTGGATCAGAGCGGGCTATTTCACAGTACTCGGAGTCGGCACGGGCTACCTGCTCTTCCTGTCTCTGGGGTACATCCGGTCAAGCTCTGAGGCTTATGCCGCCAAGAAGCTGATCCAAGTGAGCCAGTCCTATGAGGAGATCAAGGCTCCTTTGGTAAAAGCACTCAACATCCGCCCCTACCACCCGGAATCCGCTGTGTACTTGTCCTTGCTGGATCAGAAGGTGTATGAGCAGACCAAGAACGAGCAGTTCCTGGACGAGGCCTATGCGGTATTGACCCGTGCGCTGAAGGATGAGCCGTCCAACAAAGAGCTGCTGACCCAGCTCGCAGGCTACTATGACCTGAAAGGCGAGAGCGATGCCGCCTATCATGTCTATCTGGACAACGCAGACAAGTTTATGTGGGATATCAACTGGTATGCCCAGTTCATCAGCCGAGCCTCCCTCCTTGGACAGCAAGCTTACTCCAAGCAGGATGAAGCCGGGCAACAGACGTATTTCGCTTCCGCGCTCTCCGCGTACAGACATGTAACGGACGGCATTGCACATTTGAAAAGCCTACCTCCTGAGCAGCTTCAGGGCCGTGAATTCTTCGTTACACCTACGATCGGCCTGAACATAGGGAGAGTACACTTCCTGTCGGGAGACAAGGATGCGGCGGCCGCTGCTGTGAAGCAGGGCTTCGTGAACGGATACGAGGATCTGACCGACAGCGAAAGCCTGTGGACGACCGCCTGGTACAGCGGAGTCATTGCCCGGTCGCAGGAGCTGGGAGCCGCAGCCCTGAAGCGGTCGCAGGAAGCGGCGGCCGAGGGCAAGCTGGAGATCAAGGACCAGGAGACGTTTAACAAGCAGCGGTATTTCAAAACGGGCTTGGACGCTTATACCTACGCCACCGCAGACCGGGATGCACAGCAGCAGGGAGTCACAGTGACACCGGAACTGCTGCTGAACACCGGGAAGATCCAGTACATGTCGCAGGACATGCAGGCCGCAGAAACCACACTGAAGCAAGGTCTCAGTGAAGATTACAGCAACCCTGTTAACCGGGAGGTTGCCCGCTGGTTGCTTGCTGTGCTGCAGCGGATGCAGAGCGCCCAGGATCAGGCGGTCTATCAGAAGCTGATCGCCGCTGATCCCGATGAAGCGGCGAGGATTAATGAAGTGGCGGGGATGCCGCTGTAACCGCCGCTTAAAGAACAGCAAAGAGCACCTGGCCGTTTAAGGCAGGTGCTTTTTGCTGTGTGCGGGGGCTGAGCCGCTTTTTCATGGCCATTGGCTACTGACAACCGTGCCTCCATGTACCCCTTATTTTTGCTGGATCTACTCTCTATTTCTTGTTCTAATTGTATTTCCTGCAATAGATACCGCTGAAATCCACCCAAAAAGACATTCTATTGTACTTCATGCAGCAGAATCTCAGCAAATAGGCATTTCCAACCCAACATCCAAAAATCAAATGTACGAAATACAGCAGAATGCAATTTAAGGTGAAATATATTGAAATCTGTTGTAGTAAATGCAATTGGAGCGAGAGGGCCACCTGACTTGCGGCCTAAAATCCTACAGCTTCAACCATTGAAACCTAAAACCCGGCACGCGGATGCAGCGCCTTATACTCATCCTCCAGAATCGAATATTGGTAAGAGTCCCTCCACTTCTCTTTATGGTACATATGTCCTCTCAGGTGCCCCTCGTAGATCATGCCGATCTTCTGCATCACCCGGGCTGAACCGATATTCTCCGGGCGGCAAGTGGCATAGATCCGGTGCAGCCCCAGCGTATGGAAACCCCATTCCAGCAGCACAGCAGCAGCCTCGCTCGCATAACCCTGCCCCCAGTACAGACGGTTGTAGCAGTAGCCGATCTCTCCCTGCCCCGTTCCGGTAATATGCAGGCCGCAGCCGCCGATTAGCAGCCCGGTCTCCTTCAGAACCACCGCGTACTCGAAGCCCTGGCGCGGCTCCTCCTGCTGCAATTCCAGCGTATGGCGGATATATTCGCGGGTATCCTCCAGTGAATTCGGCCCCCAGATTGAATGCGTCACTACTGCTGGATCGGACGCATATTCATGTACCTGCCCCATATCCTCCAAGGTGAATTCCCTGATGATCAGACGTTTGGTCTCAAATGCCATATCTCTGTGACCTCCTTACGCTCTCCTTATATTAGTGTAAAACTTTAACACAAACAGGACAGGCCCGCTACCGCTAATTGCGGCAAAGAGCCTGTCCCATATACTTGTCCTGCATTTATTCAAACACGTACTCGCCTTCACCAACAGTCAGCGTCTGTCCCTTGAGCTGAGGTGAATCCGTCCGGAACACAATCCGGCTGAGCCGGTTCTCTTCGCCTTGCACGAACTCAAACGTCTGATCTCCTGCCTTAAGGCTGTAGCTGCCGTCCAAACCATCCGCAGGCCCGCTCACCGGGAGGCCGAACAGCTCACTCCAATGGCTGGCGACAGCGGCAGGCTCGGAGACACGGAAAACAGCATCCGCCATGTCCACCTTCCCGGCAGGATGGGGCTGGTTGATTCCGGCTGCGTTCAGGCTGTCCAGCCGCTCCTCATCTAATTGAATCCACTGAATAATGAACGGATAGACCAATCCCTGGAAGTCGCCGTCAATGGTCATCATCCGCCACTCAATTAACCTGCCCAGATTGTCCAGACGGCGGCCGTCAATGATGGGCGACAAGGCTAATCCCGCAGCCTTCAAATTACCCTCTACTGCCTCAATATCATCTGTGCGCAGCACCACTCTGCTTAATACTTCATGCTCCGGCAGAACAGTAACGGCATCCCGCACAACCACATTATGCTTGGTCGCACGCGCCAGCTCCAGGTTCTCAATCCCGAGGAACTCCAGGTAGGTGAGCCCAAAATAGCTCAAGGCGTTATACGTTCCCCAATCCTTATGCGATCCGCCCCGGAAGGCCGTCAGGCCATGCTCCGCGAAGAGCTTCACCGGCTGGTCCAGATCGTTGACGTAGTGCACGAGGTGATCCCATTTGAGCAGGCTCATTACTTCTTCACTCCCAGCTCTGTCGTCCGCTTCACAGCCGCCAATACACTCCGCTGCAATCCGGCCGCGAAGTCACTATTATTCAGCTCGTACAGCCCGTGCATCCCAACCCCGCCAGGGGAGTTGTTGATGTCCAGCAGTTGTCTCGGGTGAAGGCCAGTCTGCTGCAGCATCGCTACCGCTCCCAGCATATTCTCCAGCGCCACCTTCCAGGCTTGCTCCCGCGGCAGTCCGGCGAGGACTCCGGCATCCGTGAACGACTCAATGAAATAATAGATGTAGTTCGGTCCGGCAACCCCGAAGCCGGTGAAGATATCAATGTAAGACTCGTCCAGAACCTGCACCTTGCCGAAGCCCAGCAGGAATGCTTCTACCTGCTCCAGAGTAGCGGCTGCATTCAGAGCTACACCGCTGTAGCCGTAACCGGTATCGGTCAGGGTATTCGGAATAACGCGGACAATCGGACGTTCGGCTCCGAAATAATCTCCCAGCTGGGCAATCGTCACCCCGGCCACAATCGATACAATGACCGCAGACGGTGCAGCATACTCGCGAACCTGTGCTCCAAGTGCAGCCAGATCATCCTGCGGCCGGACAGCAATCACGATCAGCTCTGCGCCGGAGAGCGCCTCTTCCTGCGCGCTCTCCGTGTCTGCGTTATATTTAGCTTTTAGAAGCCCAAGTCTGCCCTCATTAATATCTGACACACTGATCTGTCCGGCAGCCAGTGTGCCGCCTGCCAGGCAGGCCCGGATGATTGCTTCCGCCATCTGCCCGCCGCCAATGAAATGAATCTTGCCTTTTGACACTTCCATTCACTCCCTGATTAGATTAGTTATTAGCCCAAGCCTCCGGCAGAATGAATCCGGCGTATTTCTCTTGTCCCAGGATGTATTCCTCGAACTCCTTGGATTCATACGCAGCCTTCAGATCCTTGGCCCACTGGGAATCTTGATCCTTCTTATTCACCGATACGATGATTCTGTGCTGCATAGGCGTATTCTCAATCTTCAGCGCATCAGTAATCTTGCGGTCGGGAGCATTAGCGATATAATTCCCGTTCACCACACCATAGTCAACATCCTGCAGCGAGACCAGAATCTGCGCCGGGTCCAGCACCTTCAGGTCAATCTTGAACTTGTCCGGCTCCACGCTGTTCACATTGAAGTCCGCTACCCCGGCGCCCTCTTTGATCTTGACCCAACCCAGCTCCTCCAGAATCCGCAGCGCGCGCTCCTGATTAACCGGGTCGTTCGGAATCGCGACGGTAGTGCCGTCCTTCACATCGTCAAGCGTCGTGTGATTAACCGAGTACAGCCCCTGCGGAGCGCCTGGAACATAGGCAATCCCCACCATATCGGCACCAATTTCCTTATTGATCGCATCCATGTAGGCGGTACTCTGGAAGATGCTCGCGTCAATTGAGCCTTCCTTCATCGCCGGGTTGACCTGCATATTCTGCGAGAAGGTTTTGATATCTACAGTATACCCTTTTCCTTCCAGGATCGGGAGAATGGATTGCCGGAACTGCTCCTCATACGTACCTACGCCGAATCCGACTGTGATTTCCTTCTTGTCCCCGGAGCTTGCCGCTTCCTTATTATTTCCGCAAGCTGCCAACACCGCCATCGAACTAATCAGTAGAACCGCCAGTAATTTTTTCATCACTCTCATCCCCTATCCTAATACTGTGTTTTTAAAATGCACTAACGCCTCGTCTGTAACCGTTAGCGGAATGGCGCAGTTTGGCGACAGAATAAACGGCTGACCCTTCATTTTGGCCAAAGCTTCATTAGCCTGCTGTTCAATCTGATCCAAATGATTTCCGGCAAAGAGCCCGTGATCCACTCCGCCCACCTTCGTGGCCTTGAGATCGGCGTCCAGTCCGGGATTGCCTTCGGCTACCGTATCCCAGCTGATCCCGTCAATCCGGTAATCATTGAATTTCGCAGGCTGGGCATGAGCACCGCAGGTATGTAAAATATTCTTGCCATAGCTCGCCGCCTCCAGCACGATAGAATCATAGGGTCTGGACAGCTCATCGAACATCGCTTCATCGAATAATCCGGGGTGGGCTGTGCCTGTCACCGCATAGAACAGACCATCTGATCCCGCCTGCCGCAGCTCCTGCACATAATCGGCCAAGGTTAAGGCAATCGCATGCAGGGCATGATGCGCGGCGGCACGGTGTTCCTTGAAGAGCGATTCCAGCGTCACCGGCTGCTCGATCCCGAATACGGTCTCCGTAACATAAGCAGAACGTCCTACAATGAACAGCAATACCGTGAGCGGGGAGAACACCGTCTGAATCAGCGGCGTATCCGGCAAGCCCTGACGGATCTTCCTTACCGCCTCCAGATGCTCCAGCAGCGAAGGGGTTAGCGCGGCTTTTTTCACCTCAAGATCCCAGAGATTAGCCGCAGCCGGAACCGCCGTAGTCAGTTGTCTCGGGAATACCGTCCGGTAATCTGCGAAGTTATACTCATTTCCCCAGGCTTCCGCCAGATAGGTCGCTCTCGGGTTGATTTTGACCCAGTCCCAATTATATTTGTCCGTAAAAGAAATCGTAGATGACGCCAAGTCCTCCGCATTCTGCTCCTTGTCAATAAAGTGGCGCCATCCGCTGACAATGGGCCGGTCTGCAAGTTCCCCGGATAAGATCGCCTGAAAACGCTCCTGCTTGCTCCATACACTCATCTGCCTATCTCCTTCGTCTCGTAATCTCTAATAACGGCGGATCTTGCGCGCCAATGTGTTGCCCAGGGACTGAATACCCTGCACCAGAATGATCAGAATAATGACCGTCGTGAACATGACCACCTCGTCAAAACGCTGGTAACCGTACACGATTGCCAAGTCGCCGACCCCTCCGCCGCCTACTGCCCCGGCCATTGCCGTAGCCCCGATGAGCCCGATCGTCGCTGTGGTCAGGGAGAGAATTAAAGAGCCCACCGCTTCAGGCAAAAGAAAATACCATATTACCTGCAGCGGTGTTGCGCCCATTGCTTCCGCAGCTTCGAGAATGCCCGGATTCACTTCCAGCAGCGAATTCTCGACCAGCCTTGCGATATAGGGTGCGATATAGATAATCAGCGGAACAATTGCGGCACTGGTCCCAATCGAGGTATGAACAATTGCTCTTGTTAACGGAATAATTGCAAACAACAGAATAATAAACGGAACCGAACGGATGACGTTAATTAAGGGATTCAGTAATGTATAAAGCCACTTGCTCGCAAGCACGCCGCCCGGACGGGTAATAACCAGCAGGATGCCCAGCGGAATACCCAGCAGCGAGCCGATGAATAGCGATACACCCACCATCTGAATCGTTTCAATAATCGCCTTCAGGAATTGCTCACTTGTGATCGATGTCGAGAACATAGGACTTCACCTCCTCTATGCGGACCTCATGCTGCTTCATGTAATTCAAGGCTGCTTCCATCTGTGCCGGATCACCTTGCAGTTGAACGATAATCGTGCCGAGCGTCGTCTCTTGAATCTCTGTCGTATTCGCAAACAGGATGTTGACCTTAACGCCGTAGGTACGGATAATCTCGTACAGCACAGGCTCAGAAGCGCTCTCCCCGGCAAAATTCAGCTTATACACCCGGCTTCCCTGCTCAGTCTTCAGAGTTCTGCGGACGCTTGTAGTCATGCTGTTCTGAATGACAGTCTTGACGAAATTCTGTGTTGTCTGATGCTTCGGTTCTCCGAACACATCCAGCACGCTGCCCTGCTCGATAATCCGCCCTTCTTCCATCACGGCTACCTTGTTGCAGATCTCCTGAATCACCGACATCTCATGCGTGATGATCATCACCGTGATGTTGTATTCCGCGTTGATCCGCTTGAGCAGCTGCAGGATGGACTGTGTCGTCTGCGGGTCCAGAGCGGAAGTGGCTTCATCGCACAACAGTATCGAAGGGTTCGAGGCAAGCGCCCGGGCAATCCCGACCCGCTGCTTCTGTCCGCCTGACAGCTCGCTCGGATAGCTTCCAGCCTTGTCGCTTAGCCCGACGAATTCGAGCAGCTCCTCCACCCGCTTGTGGATTTCTGCCTTGCTCTTTTTCAGCAGGACGAGTGGAATAGCCACATTGTCGAACACCTTTTTGGACTCCAGCAGGTTAAAATGTTGAAAAATCATGCCGATGTTTTTCTTGGCTGCCCGCAGCTCTTTGTCGCTGTACGCTCCCAGATCATACCCTTCTACCAGCACCTGGCCCTCAGTCGGCCGTTCCAGGTAATTGACCAGGCGGATTAACGTGCTTTTTCCGGCGCCGCTGTAGCCGATGACTCCGAAGATATCGCCCTTTTCCACCTTCAGGCTGATCCCCTTGAGCGCTTCAATCTTCACCTCTTTGCGGGTGAACGTCTTGTACACATTCCGTAGTTCAATCATAGTTGTTCCCCTCAATCATCTGGTAAATTTAGGATTCAGGATTCAAGCCTGCTGCTTCAGCTTCGCCAGCGCCTCTTCTGCCAGGAGAGCGAAATACTTGGCTGCCGGCAGGATGGCCGCCTCATCGACATCGAAGCGGGGATGATGCAACGCATGGTTCGGGCCGGTACCGATGTTCACAAAAGCACCCGGGATCTGCTGCAAATAATAGGCGAAATCCTCGCCGCCCATCTGCGGCGGAATATCATGTACCTCATAGCCTGATTGTGCCGCGACCTCTTTGGTGAAGTCTGTCCATCCTCCGTGATTGACCGTAGCGGGCGGGCCGGGATACCAGTGCAGCTTCGCCTCTGCTCCGGCTGCGGCTGCAATCCCCTCTATGATCCTCGTCATTTGGGCCGGGATGCTGCTGCGGATCTCTTCGTTATAGGTACGTACTGTACCTTCCAGCTCCACCTTCTCCGGCAGGACATTCCAGGTGAAGCCCCCGTTGATCCGGGTCACACTGAGCACGACCGGCTCTTGCGTGTTATTCAGGCGGCTGACTACGGTTTGCAGCATCGTAATGATCTGCGCGGCGGTAACAATGGTGTCTACCCCTTTCTCCGGTGTAGCTGCGTGAGCGCCGACCCCTTTTACCGTAATCTCAAAGCGGTCCACGCCAGCCGTTAAAGCTCCCGTTCTTGTGCCGAACGCCCCGTTAGGCAGGTCCGGAGAATTATGTAATCCGAAGATGGCCTCCACCCCGCTTAGCCCGCCGGATGCCAGTACGTCCTCAGCACCATGCCCCGTCTCTTCTGCCGGCTGGAACAGGATTCTGACCTTGCCCGGCAGTTCATGTTCACGCTGCTTCAGCAGACTGGCCGCGCCCAGGATCACAGCGGTGTGGAAATCGTGACCGCAGGCATGCATGGCTCCCGGAATCTCTGATGCGAACGGCAGGCCCGTCTGCTCCTCAATCGGCAGGGCATCGATATCGCAACGAATCGCTACAATGCTGCCATCACCTTGTCCAATCTCCGCTATGAGTCCGGTCTCCAGCGGGAGATCCAGGATCGTTATATTCTCTTCAGTTAGCCATTTACGCAGCTTCTCCGTAGTTTTATACTCCTGATTGCTAAGCTCCGGTTCACGATGCAGGTTCCTCCGCACTCCGGTTAGCCGGGCTGCCAGTGCTTCTTCCGTCTCATGCTGTGGTCTCATAGGCCTGTTCTTCCCCCTTCATTACGTATGCTCAATTCCTCTGATCCGCTCCAGTGCAGTTGCAAGGCTGCTTAAGATATGCTCCCGCATTGCCCGCTCCGCCCCCTCTTCATCCCTGGCTACAATCCTCTGCAGAATCACAAGATGCTCTTCATCCGCCTGCGTATTCCAGTCCCCGTGCAGCGAGACATAACGACAATACCGGAGAGAACGGTCTCTTAACTGGTTCAGCACCTTCTCAAAAGTCTTCAGCCCGCTGATCTCCCACAAGTAATCATGGAATTCGAAGCCATAGGATACAACATCCTGCTGATCCCCCATCTGGAAGGATTGCTTCAGCTTCTCCAGAATCAGCGTTAACTGCTGAATATCCTTAATGGTAGCGTTTCTGGCAGCGCTTCTGGCGATATGGCCTTCAAGCATGCTGCGGATCTGGAAGATCTCCTCGACCTCCTTAATCGTTAAAGGGGCTACCCGCAGCCTGCCATTGGGCTGGCGCACCAGGAAATCCTCATTCTCCAGCCGCTGAATCGCTTCCCGTAGCGGAGTCCGGCTGACCCCGAGAAGTGCCGCCAGGCTCTCTTCGTTAACCGCCTGATCCGGCTCCAGCTCGCTATCTATTATTTTTTGCTTAAGTGCATAGTAGGTATTATCCTTCGACAATCTTCGTGAACGCATTTCCATAGATTTCGTTGCTCCTCGCCATTCATTTGCGGGTCGCCTTGCCAACTGTATAATTGTATACAATTATTAAAGATGAGAAATATCCAAGATATTATGAAAGTCTCGGTTGAAAATCTCTCTGTGCAATCATGCTTTTTTCATACTATAATCCCATTATCCCCACTAGTCAAGTATGTTTTATGGGGGAATTGCGAATCGACACTAATTGGACAATTAAAAACCTCCTGAAGAGGTAGGGTATGACCGACACCTTCAGGAGGAGGGCTATTGAGTATCGTGAGTTTGACTTTAATCAATTACTTGGATAGACCTTCGATCCGTTTCTATTTTGTAGACCTCACTATCTTCTCCGCTTTGAACCAAAAATTCCGCAATCGCCGAAATTTCGTATGTGCCCGATTTTTCAAACCGATATTGAGACTTTTCTGAAATGATATCTCCATCCGACATTTGACGTACAACTCCAACATCCTTTCTTGCACTTGAATTAATCACCTTGTCGGTATTATCCCGTACGGCAAAATAAAATACCGGTTCTCCAGTTGTAATCTCCAGATCCCGTCCAGCTTCATTTTTTAACTCTACAGAAATTTTAAGTTCCTGATTTGCTTTAACTTGTTCCGGAATTGAGATATGAGCTGAAAAAAGTTCGCTTTTGATATTTTCTGAGGCAGATGGGATAGGTCTCGTCTTGGCAGCTATGGTTTCATTCGGTTCCGAAGAATCGCACGAAATTAAGGCCATGAAAAGGAGAATAATCAGTTTCTTCAAAAATAAACACCTCCAACTTCATTAACGTAATGACAGATGGTTTTGTTTCCCAAAAATCGGTATTATTACTGAGGATGAACACTTTCAATGGATCGAGCTTGGTTTCAACCTTGTCGAAAGCGGAGTGTTTGAGATATAGCGCAAACAATAAATAACCCTCCAGCACCTGTTAGATGTGAAGGGCTATTCACCTTACTAAAGTTCAAATACTATCTCATCACTTGCCTCACTCTTCTTGAAAGGGAAACTGTATTCTTTGAACCTAAATTGAACTCCCGAAATCTCATCAGGTAATGGCGGAGAAATCACGTATTTATAAGATGCATGATCAGATCTGCTCCCACCATTAATCATTCGGCAGTCATATTGGTCATTAATATATAGTTCGTAATGGCTATGCTGATGAGATTTGGATTCAACTTCCGGCTCATCGTCCCAATCTATATTTAGTGCAAATATCGACATCAAGAATCCTTCATAAAGCCCAAGTTCCTCTGACCATTTAGAAATGTATTCTAACGGAGGAAATCCTGGATTATTATCCGAGACTTCCTTTCTCTTCTTGATCAATGAGCAAATTTCTTTATCGATATCAATAATTCGTTCATCATAATGCTCTGTTGGACGTTCAAATGGCATTCGAATGCATTTTTTATCCTCCTCGCAGATCCATTAATTGTTTCATCACCATATTTTAACATATAATGGTTTAAGTCAACATAAAAAACCTCCTAATAAGTATAGTTTTCACCATACACAATTAAGAGGTTTCGAAATCCGTAATCCCCGCCTACTTTATCAATAATTCAGCATTCACAGGCTTAGCAAGGCTCCGCCGCCGGATTCCCCGCTTCTTCCTTCGTGCGGAACGAGGAGCCGCAGCCGCAGGTGGCGCTGGCGTTGGGGTTATTGATGGTGAAGCCGCCGGTCATGCCGGATTCCTCGAAGTCGATCTCCAGGCCGTTCAGGTAACGGATATCGTCTTTGCTGACGACTACCTTCAGACCTGCAACGTTCATGTAGATGTCCTGCTCAGTCTCGGTATCATCGAAGCCCATTGCGTACGAGAATCCGCTGCAGCCCCCGGCGGTTACGCCCAGACGGAGGAACATATCCGGCACTTCCTGCTCCGCAAGCATGGCCTTCAGCTGGCCTGCCGCTGTCTCACTTATGTTAATCATAATAACAACCTCCTTGAGTATCACTGTATTGGAATCAAGCAGCCTTCAGGCTGTACGTAAGAAATCTATGCCTTGCCGGGAAAAGAATGAGTATGATGTATATCATTTTCATTGGCTCTTGAAATCAGTATACTCCACTATTCTTCTGCCCTCAAGTCGTAAACTCTCCGCTGATATGCAATTTATACCGGAAGTCCTACGGTTTCTGGCGGTTGCTCCCCCTCAAGTAGAGGTTTATAATAAGAAAAGCGATAATCAAGAGTATTTTCAAAAAAATTCGAAAAATTGTCACGGGGGTTGCAGTTAACCTCTATTTATAATGCCGGCTGTTGCCGGATATTCTCAGGTACACGATTATGCGATGCAGTAGCCTCGCCAACCTTCAGGAGGAACTTATATGTCTACCCTAATTACACCCCACACGGATGCCCGGATGGCGAACATCATTGAGAAGGTTCGCGGCGGAGAACGATTGAATTTGGAAGATGGCGTTTATTTATATGAGAGTAACGATCTCTTAACGATCGGACAGCTGGCTAATGAGGTTAATCTGCGAAAGAACGGGAATAAAGTCTATTTTATCGAGAACATGAGTCTATATTTCACCAATGTCTGCGAATCCCGCTGCGCCTTCTGCAATTTCCGCAAGGATGAAGGCGAAGAAGGGTCTTATACCCTCTCCGGCCAGGAGATGGTGGAGTATGTGCAGCAGCATATTCATCCCGGCGTGCGCGAGTTCCATATTGTAGGCGGGCATAATGATAATGTGCCCTTCCAGTACTATGTTGATTCGCTGCAGGCTCTGAACGAGCATTTCCCCGAAGTGACTCTCAAGGCCTATACAGCGGCAGAGATCGACTTCTTCACCCGCATCAGCGGACTTAGTATCCGTGAAGTGCTGGAGCAGCTGCGCGCCGCCGGACTGAAGACCCTTACCGGAGGAGGGGCAGAGATTCTGTCTGACCAGTACCGCAAAAAAATGCGCGTCGACAAAGCCAATGTCGAGGAATATCTCGAGGTGCACCGCACCGCCCATCACCTTGGCATGAAGACCCATACCACGATGCTGTACGGCTCGATTGAGTCCCGTGAAGACCGCATCCGCCATATGCTGCAAATTCGTGACCTGCAGGACGAGACCGGCGGTTTCATGGTATTCATTCCGCTGTCCATGCAGCCTAAGAACAAGAATGCAGGCATTATGCGCCGCAACTCCGCGAATGAGGATCTGAAGACCATTGCCGTCAGCCGCCTGATGCTGGACAATTTCGATCATATCAAGGCCTACTTCATTAATATCGGGCCCCAGTTGACCCAGGTTGCCCTGAACTTCGGCGCTTCCGATGTGCATGGAACGATCCTGAAGGAACGTATCAGCCACGCTGCCGGCGCGCTGACACCGGAGGGCTTGACCCGGGATGAGTTGATCTGGCTCGTGAAGGGCGCAGGACGGATTCCTGTAGAACGGGATACCTTCTATAACGAGATCAAGGTATACGAATAAGAACAGAACATGCTTACCTCATCCAGTGAACGCAGAACTGCCTTGTCCATTACGTACCCGAAAGGAAGATCAGTTCGCATGAGAACCTTACTTGTCCTGGGCGGCGGCTACGGCGGTCTTGCCCTCATTCAGCAACTG
The DNA here is from genome assembly GCF_038002225.1 of Paenibacillus sp. FSL R7-0204. Taxonomy (NCBI): domain Bacteria; kingdom Bacillati; phylum Bacillota; class Bacilli; order Caryophanales; family Paenibacillaceae; genus Paenibacillus; species Paenibacillus sp. FSL R7-0204. The sequence continues at coordinate 1,548,581 of NZ_JBBOCA010000001.1, read as the reverse complement.
CTGGATCATCATCTCCCTTCTGATGTGGAAATCATTCTGGTGGACCGGATGCCGTATCAGGGGATCAAGACCGAATATTATGCACTGGCCGCAGGCACCGTCACCGATTACCATCTGCGGATTCAATTTCCGGTACACCCCCGCCTGACCGTTCGTTACGGGCAGGTGGGTTCTATTGATCTGGAGAGCAAGCTGGTCCTGCTCGATTCCGGGGAGCCGATAGCCTATGATATCCTCGCGATTGCCCTCGGCTGTACAGATAATTACCATAATATTCCAGGTGCAGAGGAATACACCTGCAGTATTCAGAGCTTCGCCGGAACCCGGGAAACTTACCGCCGGCTAAATGATGTGAAGCCTTATGGAACCGTCAACATTGTCGGTGGGGGGCTAAGCGGCGTAGAGATTGCTTCGGAGCTGCGGGAGAGCCGGCCGGATCTGAATATCTCCCTGATGGACCGGGGAGAACGTATTTTATCTTCTTTTCCGGCCAAGCTGTCCAGGTATGTTGAGGAATGGTTCAGTGAACATCAGGTGCAGACGATCGGCGGGGTGTCGGTCTCTCATGTCGAGAAGGATGCCATCTTCAATGGCACCCAGGCTATTCCGGCGGATGTGACGGTCTGGACTGCCGGTATTCGGCCGGTGAAGGTCGTGCAGCAGCTGGAGCTTCCGAAGGACCGCGGAGGCAGGCTCATTGTGGGGGAATATTACAATATTGCTGAATATCCGGAGGTTTATGTGATCGGGGATTGTGCCAGCCTGCCCTTTGCCCCCAGTGCACAGGCGGCAGGTGCCCAGGGCGAGCAGGTGGGCCAGATTATTCAGGCGCTATGGCGGGGTGAAACCCCGAAGCTGCATAAAATTAAGCTGAAGGGAACCCTTGGTTCACTCGGCAAAAATGCCGGCTTCGGCCTGATGGGCCGCCGCTCCGTCATGGGCCGGGTTCCGCGCCTGCTGAAGAGCGGCGTCCTGTGGATGTCCAAACGCCATTTCGGCTGATGAATCACGGCTTGAATCCAAGCGGTCTAGTCAATCTCAAGGCTGTCCCAGGCCTCTGCTTCTCTTATAGCGGCTTCAATAGCCTCTTCCAGAGCAGCGGGGGAATCGGCCTCTATGATCTCCCCGTCAACCATGGCGAACGGCTGGAGATAACACTCTCCGCAGTTGTTCAGACAGCCATACTCGACTACATCATATTCAGGGTTTTGTTCCAGTTTAAGCTTGAGCGGTTCAGTGCCGTGGCCGATGTTGCTGGCACAGAATTCTATAATTGGTCTCATGATGATCTCCCTATTCTGCCTTAACCATTTTATTTTTTAACTTTTTGTACTATAATAAACATACGAAAGGAGTGATTGAGAAATGAGTGAGAATGTACAAAGCGCAACCATGTACGATGAAGTACTGGAAGTCCTTGATAAACTTCGTCCGTTCCTGCAGCGCGATGGCGGTGACGTGGAACTGATTGATGTTGAAGACGGCATCGTTAAGCTGAAGCTTATGGGTGCATGCGGCAGTTGCCCAAGCTCCACGATCACGCTAAAAGCCGGGATCGAACGCGCCCTGATTGAAGAAGTAGAAGGCGTGGAAGAAGTCGTTCAGGTATTCTAATCCCGTTTCATAAACCATCCCGGCCTCCGCAAAGAGGCCGGGATTTTTTTTATTATAGAGGATTTCGTCTTTAGGATCAACCACCCGGCTATTCAAAAAGACCAGAAGCCGCTCCGCCAGCCATCTCCGGCTACCGGGCTTCTTCTGGTCTTATTAGGATTATTCAGCTTCCCTAAGCTTAAGCTTAGAATGCCGGAACAATCGCACCTTCATACTGCTTCTCGATGAACGCCTTCGCTTCCGGGGAAGTCAGCGCTGCTGCCAGCTTCTGAATGGCATCGGAATCCTTATTGTCAGGACGGGCTACCAGCAGGTTAGCATACGGGGAATCTCCGCCTTCGATGAACAACGCATCCTTCGTAGGAGACAGCTTGGCATCCAGTGCGAAGTTGGTGTTGATCAGCGCCAGGTCTACTTCATCCAGTTGACGGGGCAGCATGGCTGCATCCAGCTCAATGATATCCAGCTTCTTGGTGTTCTCAGTGATATCCGCTTTGGTGGAAGCGATATTGGTGTCATCCTTCAGCTTGATCAGACCGTTCTTCGCCAGCAGAATCAAGGCGCGGCCTCCGTTCGTTGCATCATTCGGAATCGCAACCTTCGCACCTTCTGCCAATTCATCGATCGATTTGATCTTTTTGGAATAGGCGCCAAATGGCTCTACATGAACAGCAGTTACAGATACGAGATCTGTGCCGTTCTTGGTGTTCTGATCATCCAGGTAAGGCTTGTGCTGGAAGAAGTTCGCATCGAGCTGCTTCTCGGCAAGCTGTGTATTGGGAAGAATATAATCTGTGAATTCTTTGATCTCCAGCTTAATGCCTTGGGCTTCAAGCAGTGGGGCAATTGCTTTAAGGATCTCCGCATGCGGTACAGGAGAAGCACCAATCACCAGGGTTACCGGGTCCGCAGCAGGCTCAGTAGTCGGCTCTGCAGCAGCCGCTTCTGTAGGTGCCGTTGTCGCAGCAGAATTCGTGGTGTTATTCGCCTTGTTGTTTCCGCAAGCGGCAAGCACCAATATCAAGGTCAGGCTGAAGAATGTAAGCAGTACTTTTTTCATCTGTAAATCCCCCTCTAATCCATATGGTTTATTGAATAAGGCTATATGTGGACGTACCTTATTTCCGTGTAAAATGTCTTACCAGCCGGTCACCGGCCATTTGCAGCAGCTGCACCAGAATCACCATCAGCGCTACCGAGATAAGCATGACTTCCTTCTCATAGCGGTAATATCCGTAGCGGATCGCCAGGTCACCCAGGCCGCCGCCGCCGATCATGCCGGACATTGCGGTATACGAGACAAGGGTCACAACAGTAATGGTTACACCGGCAAGCAGACCCGGACGAGCCTCCGGCAGCAGCACGCGCATAACGATCTGCCCGGTGGACGCTCCCATGCCCTGCGCTGCTTCAATAATTCCCCGGTCAACCTCCCGCAGTGCCGTCTCCACCAGTCTGGCGAAGAAGGGCGCCGCGCCGATCACCAGTGCCGGAATCGTTCCAAGCACACCAATCGAAGTGCCCATAATGGCCTTGCTGAACGGAATCAGTGCAACCATCAGAATGATAAAAGGAACCGAACGCAGGATATTCACAACGAAGGATAATACCGAGTAAATCACCCTGATAATAACGTTATTTGACTTGCCCCATAAATATAACACAATTCCGAGCGGTAAACCAAGGATTATTGTAAATATTCCTGAAATAGCGATCATTTTGAGTGTAGCAATCGTAGCTTCCAGCATTTCTTCCCAATTGATTGTGCTAAAGTCCATTACAAAATCACCTCCACATCAAGACCTTGCGCTATGAGCTCAGTGAGCGTGGCTTCGACCGCATCGGCAGGTCCCTCGAACCGGACGATCAGCTGGCCGTAAGGAACATCCTTGATCGTAGAGATGGTGCCATGAAGAATGGCGAAGTGAACTCCGGTTCCCTGAACCACCTGTGAGAGCGTCGACCCGTAAGTCTTTTGTCCGAGAAAAGTGATTTTGACCGACTTCGTGTAACCTGGCTGTACAGCATCAATCGCTTGCCGGAGCGGTCCGTCCGACTGGGTCTCACTGCGGATGAATTCCTTGGTAACCTCATGCTTCGGCTTCAGAAAGACCTCAGCCACTTCACCCTGCTCCACAATACCGCCGCCATGGATCACGGCAACACGGTCGCAGATGCTCTGAATCACATGCATCTCATGGGTAATCAGCACGATGGTCAGATGGAATTTGCTGTTGATATCCATCAGCAGACGCAGAATGGAGTCTGTGGTCTGCGGATCAAGCGCCGAGGTCGCCTCATCGCATAACAGAACGTCCGGATCACTTGCCAGCGCCCGGGCGATTCCAACACGCTGCTTCTGTCCGCCGGATAGCTGAGCCGGGTACTTATTCCAATGCTCCTCCAATCCGACCAGGGCGAGCAGTTCCTTAACCTTTTGTTCAATCTCGTTCCTTCCGGCTCCGATCAGCCGCAGCGGAAACGCGATATTATCATAGACTGTAGCCGATGAGAGCAGATTGAAATGCTGAAAAATCATCCCGATCTTACGCCGCTGCTCCTGCAGCTGTCCCTGGCTGAGCGCTGTCAGCTCGACACCGTCCACCCACACCTCGCCCGCAGTGGGACGTTCCAGTAGATTAATGCAGCGGATCAGCGTGCTTTTGCCGGCCCCGGAGTGACCGATCACCCCGAAGATTTCCCCCTTCTTAATCGACAGGCTCAGCGCAGAGAGTGCAGTTGCCTGCTTACTGCCCTTGCCGTACACCTTGGTTATATCCTTCAATTCTATCAACCGCTGCGTCCCCCTTCTGTTCTAGCTTCCATCATTGCAAAAAAGACCCCCTACGATCCATGCAGATCGCAAGAGGCCCTGTGTGTATAATGACAATGCCTTCTCATCTGCCAAAACCCCCGAGTCCGGCGGCATTGTAGGAATTAGCACCATGACATTTGGATGCAGCGTAAGGCTGTATTCAAACCGGTTGCCGGGCTTCATCGGGCCTATCCCTCCGCCGCTCTCGATAAGATCATAGTATGAAGTTATAGATTCCGTATCCTGTCAGAAATTAATGTATGCCTAAGTATAATTCAGTTTCGAGATTTTTGTCAAAGGTAAGTTTTTACGGACGGGCTTGTCCGGATTTCGGACCTGGGGCCGCTTTGTTCTTGTGCCATTGTTCATTCCCGTACCTGTATGCGGCGGCAAGTGACTGGCATACCATCTCCAGGCTCTGCTTCAAATCCTCCAGGTGGCTGTCGAGATCCTCCAGACGAATCTTATCATGCAATCCCTGGTGACGCTGCCAGAGGTCGTCGGTCATCTCCGCGTTCATGTAATGGATCTCAGCGTTGCGCCGCTTACGCAGATTCTCCACCGGCTCCCGGTAGGAATTCCTAATTCGCTCCAGCTTCTCCGCCAGCGGATGATGCGGGTGAAGCAGTTGAAATTGCCTCAGCACCGTGAAATAAGAGAAATGCGTCTTCACCTTGCCTGTATTGAGATTGTACAGATTATTCAGCACCGTGCCCAGCTTGTCCAGCAGCGAGAAGACACGGATGAAGCCATCCTTGTAGAAATACACATATCTGGCGTACTCCCCCTGCTCTGTGGACGACATGTCGTCCATATAACCGGCTATCACTGACTTCCGGAAAAAGGCTGCTGCGAACCAGCTCTGCTCCAGCTCATCCAGAGAGGAGATCAGGCCGCGTGTCCAAATTTCCAGCTTGCGGTATTCATGGTCATGGTCTTCATGTGCCGCCATCTCCTTGCGCAGCATGGAGGCTGCCTTCGCCATGGACTCCATAGCTTCAGCCAGCACACCGCTGTTCACGCGGGGCGGCTCTCCAAGTAACGTCCGCAGCATATTTTGACCCTCCTTAAAATTCACTTCTACGCCAGAGGAAAATAACGGTTCCAGTTGCGGCCTACGCGCTTCGCAATATCTTCGCTCGGAGCCAGCTCCTCCGGGTATCCCGGCTTCATCCGGGCATCTATAATGATCGGCAGTGTATAGCTGACGCTGCCCCGGTGTACCCCGGCCGCCGAATAGATATCATCTGCCGGATTGAAGCGGGTGAATACGGTCCACAGGAAGGAGGTCTGCGTGCTTACCGCCTCTTCCGCCTGATCCACCAGCACAATCAGCGGCCAGGCGGTCTCCCTCTCCTTGAAGGCAGCCACCAGCCGCTCCGGCAGCTCCGGGTCCTCTTCATAGGATGCACCGGAAACGGCTAAACATCCTCCGCAATAAGGCACAGCGGCGGTGATTGATGGAAGCAGACCCTCTGTATAGGTCCTTGGCAGCTGACGGACCGGGCTGCCGATGCCCGCCATCACCGCCTTACTGCCATGATTCAGCTTACGTCCGGTATAATCCAGTGTATCCATGGAGGTATTGGCAAAGATCGTCAGATCCGACTGGGGGTTGAAGCGCTCAAGCACCGTTTCCAGCAGCTTGGGGAAATCGGTAAGCTCCACCTGTACATTTGTCAGCAAGAGGAATTTGGTTAAGGAGAGCTGGCCTTCCCCCAGAATCCGAAACGCTGACACCATATACTCACGGGGATAGCTCTCCCTAACGACCGCTGAGGTCAATGAGTGCGAACCGGATTCGGAGTAGGACCAGAGCGCTTTGACCGAAGGAATCAGCATAGGATAGGCTGGAGCGAGCAGCCGCTGCAAATAATCCTTCAGATAATAATCCTCCTGGCGCGGCTTGCCGGTGATGGTCGCCGGGTAGATGGCGTCCTTGCGGTGCCACATGCGCTGAACATGCATGACCGGGAAATCATGCTGCATGGAATAGTAGCCGGACTGGCTGCCGTAAGGCCCTTCCGCTCTCCGCTCCAGCGGAGACACGCGTCCCCGGATGGAGAATTCCGCCTCAGCCGGAATCCGGTGCCCGCCTAAGGGGTCCTGCACCATGGGAAGCTTGCCGCCCAGCATCAGCGACGCTAGCAGCAGCTCCGAAATCCGTTCCGGCACCGGTGCCACTGCCGCTGCAATCAGGGCCGGCGGCCCGCCGATGAAGACAGACACCGGCAGGGTCTCGCCGAGAAGCTCTGCCTGCGAGTGATGGAAGCCGCCGCCCTTGTGAATCTGCCAGTGGATGCCTGTGGTGCTGTCGTCATACATCTGAATCCGGTACAGTCCGAGATTATGATCCTTGGGGTTGGTGATATTCTCCGTATAGACCAGAGGAAGCGTGATGAACGCCCCGCCGTCCTTAGGCCAGGCCGTAATCCGGGGCAGCTCCTTCAGCGGATCACTGCTGCTGCAGACGCCGAGTACCGGAGCCTCTCCTTGCGGTATATTCTTGGTTCCTGCCCTCAGCAGCTCCAGCAGCACCGTCTTCTCCCGCCATAAGCCGGCGCCTGAAGGCGGAATCAGCTGATCCATCGCCGTTGTCAGCGACTTCAGCAGCTGCTCCGGTCTGGTCCCGAAGGCCTTGTTGACGCGCCGGACGGTGCCGAACAGATTCGTAGCGACCGGGAACGGTGTTCCTTGCACATTCGTGAACAGCAGTGCCGGGCCTTCCTCCTCCACTACCCGGCGGTGAATTTCGGCAAGCTCCAGATAAGGATCAACAGGCGTATCTATCACTGCCAGATCCTTATCCCTGCGGAGCTGCTCGATCCATTGTCGTAAATTACTGTATCGCACTATAGCGTTCCTCCTCAAACAGGACCTTATGCTTATCCCGTCCACCGTTGCCGTTTGCTGATCACTTGCTGCCCCTGCCAGTTCCGCTTAACTGCCAGACCCGTACACTCATGTAGCACAGAACCCCGAAGAGTCCGGAGATCAGCACAATATGAGACATTGCAGCAAATATGTACAATCTTTCATTATTCAGTGTGTATACTACAGCCGCTCCGCTGAATACCTGCATCAGGCATAGCAGGACTGCCGCTACTCCCAGAGCCCTCAGCTCCGGCAGTTCCTTATACTTCCAGAAGGCCAGATGCCCAAGTATAGCCGTAAGCAGGAACAGAATCGCCGCCGCAATCCGGTGCACGAATACGATCCCTACTCCGCCGCTCATCTCCGGAATCCATTGCCCGTTACACAGCGGCCAGCCGGAGCACCCGCCCTGGGAGCTGGTGTGGCTTACGTAGGCCCCAATGTAGACAACGATATATGAATATACTGCAGTAACCCAGGTTAAGTTGCGGAAGGCTAGGCGGACTTTGGGACTTCCTGTGCTTAGTTCCGCTCCCGGGGAAAATGCCCGCCTGGTCCCAAGCGCCAGCATCAGCGAACCAGCGAAGGCGATCAGCGAAAAGCCCATATGCAGGGCCATAACCGCAGCCGACTGCGATTTCACTACTGCAAGCGCTCCCATCCCGCCTTGAACGATGACGAAGATCAAGGTCAGCAGGGCGTAAGCCAGCAGATCTCTGCGGTGCCTGGCATAACGCCAGAAGGCAACCATGGAAGCCAGTGATAACAGGCCTGCCAGGCCGCTGAACAAGCGGTGAGTATATTCAATCAATGAGCCGATCGTATAGGCCGGAATCAGCTTTCCGTGGCACAACGGCCACTGATTTCCGCACTCCAGTCCTGAACCGGTCTTTGTCACCACAACCCCGCCGAACAGCGCCATGAACATAATGAGACAGGTCAGATAGCTGAGCCATTTTAATTGAAGTGTCGTCAATAGTATCACCCGTATTGTATAGGAATGAGTGCGAAACATATAAATTCTTATTATGTTAAGAAAAAAGCACCGCTTCTGCTCGGATAGGGCGAAAGCGGTGCTGCGTAATTACTTGTGAATGCTGAGATAAACGTCCAGTGCCGTATCCAGAAACTTCTCAATTTCCTCCCGGGACTTGCGGAGCTTGTTCACGAACCGGACCAATTCCCGTCCATCAGTGTACGCGACAAAGCTTGGGATGCCCAGTATATTCTGTTCCTGGCTGACATCGCCTACGGCATCGACATCCACTTCAACCAGGGTAAGACGCTCTGCATATTTCTGTTCCACATCCGGCATGAACGGATCAATGAATTTGCAATCCACACACCAATCTGCCTTGAAGACTGCCACCGTCAGGCGCGGAGACTGAATTGCCACCTGGAACTGGGCAGGCGAGCTGATTTTGTCCATCAATTGACCATTCCCTTCTATTAAAGAGTTCCACACGAAGCTTGCTCTTTAAGTGAATCAAAATGTACGGAATAAGTCAAACAATAATGACAAATCAAGACAATAGTCATATCATTATTCACCGGCACGCACACGGGCAGGCTGCAGTTTCATCAAAGGACCCAGCACCTTGCGCAGCGGACGGGGATACCCGGCAATCTCCTGGCTGCTGAGGACGCCCAGAATAATCAGGAGAACCAGATAGACGATCACCACTGCCGCTCCAACTACCAGACAGGTAATCAGGAAGGCTAAGCGGGCCGGCATCAGCTGAGTCATCAATATACCTGCTTCATTAAGGCCATAACCGATCCCCCCTGAAGCCAGGACCGCAATGGAGAAGCCTCCCCAGCGTTTGCCGAGAATGGCGAAGGGGACGATTTTTTTGAGCATCCGCAGATTAAGCAGTGTAATCACTATGAAGCACAGTGCCGTAGAACCGATAATGCCATAGATGCCGAACCACTGGCTGAACAGGAAGTTGGAACCAAATTTCACGAGGATACCCACAAGCACGTAATACATCGATATCCGCGATTTGCCCATTCCGAGCAGGATCGAGTTCGTAGTCATCATCGTAATCTGGAAAATAGTACCGAGCGTCAGCATCGCCACAATGCCGCTGCCATCCAGTGTTTTGAACAGCAGGCCATTAACGGAATACGCCGCCACGACCAGTGAGAGCACAACCGGTGTGCCGGTGAGAATGGAAACCCGCATGGCGAGTGTGATCTGGCGCTGCAGGTGCTGCTCATCTTTGCGGGCGAAAGCGGCAGATATAATCGGAATCAGCGATGCACTGAGGGCGATCGACAAGACCGGAGGAATCCCGGCCACACTCTGTGCCCGGCTGCCGAAGATACTTAGGGCCCAAGTAGCCTGCTCCATCCCGATCTTACCGCTAAGCAGCGGAACAATGAAAGAAGTATCAATAAAGTTCACTACAGGCACAGTAACGGAAGATAACACAATCGGTATGGACAGCTTGAAAATATCCTTATAAATCTTCAGCAGCGGGATACGGGCTTCATTGGATTCATACAATGCGACCTTCTCCTCGCTGCGGCGCAGCTTCATCGCATAATACAGCATCACGCCGAAGGCGCCGATACTGCCGAGCACACTGCCGAAGGATGCGCCTGCTGCCATCCAGGTGTTGCTGTAGCCCTGACGCAGCAGGATGAATGCAAGCAGAATAGCCGTGGATACCCGGGCAATCTGCTCGACAATCTGTGAGATGCCTCCGGCCATCATATTATTACGGCCCTGGAAATACCCGCGCATCATCGCAATAGCGGGGAACAGCAGCAGCGCCGGGGCAATCGCCCGGATCGCAAGCGTACTCTCGGGAACCTTGCTGTATTCTGCGTAATATGGAGCGGCTATGTATAGCGTCACACCCATAATCACACCAACAATTGCAGCAAAGATAAGAGCGGCCCGGTACACCTGTTGAGCTTCCTGCGGGCGGTTCAAAGCATAGCGTTCGGATACCATTTTACTCAGTGTGCTGGGTATTCCGGCTGTCGCCAGCGGCAGCAGCAGCAAATATACGTTGTTGGCTATCGTAAATGAAGCATTACCCGTTGTATTGAATAAATGCTCCAGCGGCACCCGCTGGGCAAGCCCGAGAACACGGGCCACCAGCGCGGCTGCCGCCAGAATAAGCGTGCCTTTGACAAAGGATTCTTTCTTGGTGGACAAGCTGTTTCGCCTTCTTCACAATAAATTTAATAACGTCCGGTCCAGATAAAGAAGAGGACGATCATCGCAATCTGCAGAATAATCTTTACAACTGTGCTGCTGAACAGTCCTAGCAGTGCGCCGAAGCTGACCTTAACCGCTTTGCCGGCCTTCTCGCCGGCAATCAGCTCGCCGATGAAGGCACCCAGGAAGGGGCCAATCAGCAGGCCGAACGCCGGAATCAGGAACGGACCGGCAATCAGACCGATGGTGCTGCCGATCACGGAGGCGCGGGAGCCACCGAACTTCTTGACGCCCCAGGCCCCGACCACGTAGTCAGCAATGAACAGAACGACAACGATCAGGGTCTGGGCAATCCAGAACCAGGGACCGAAGGAGTCGAAGGAGAAAAACCAGCCATATACGAAGAAGGCCAGATAAATCGCAAGCGCCCCCGGCAGGATCGGATATACCGCCCCCGCCAGCCCGATTGCGAACAAAGCAATGATCAGAATCCAGCCCAGAATTGTCAATTCCCTCAACTCCTTAATCTTAAGCTCGCTTGGATATGCGTCCGGCCGAGGTTCCGGCCTCTGTCAGGATGTACTTCTGAATCACTTCCGCTATCCCGTCTTCATTGTTCGAAGCTACTACCGCATCCGCTTCCTGCTTGACAGTCTCCTGGGCGTTGCCCATAGCCACCCCGAAGCCGGACTGCTGGATAGCCGCCAGATCGTTGAGGCTGTCGCCTACGGCAACAACCTGGGACATGTTAATGCCCAGCAGCTTGCATACTTCAAGTATCCCTGAAGCCTTATTGACGCCCAGCGGATTGATCTCCAGGTTGAACGGCGAGGAGTTGGTGATCTCAAGCCCGCCCAGATCCTGCAGGCGCATAAGCAGCTTATGGCGGATATCGTTATCTTCGGTGGAATAACCGAATTTCAGCCATTCCCTGCTGTCAATCTCCCCGTCCCAGCTATCCCGGTTGTACACTTCATCTACGGAGTAGGCCCAGAACCAGATATCGAATTCCTCAGCAATCTTTTGCATCTCTTTGACCAGCTCCACATCCATCAGGGACCGGCGGTACAGCTCATGAGGCGCACGCCAGACTTCACTTCCGTTCACCATGATCATCGGAGTGTTCAGGCCAAGCTGTTCAGCATACGGCATCGCACTGCGCGAGGAGCGTCCGGTAGACAGGCAGACATGTACGCCGGCCTCCATCGCTTTTTTGATCCATTCCACCGTAAGCGGAGTAATCTTCTGTTCGTCGTTCAGTAGGGTTCCATCCATATCCAAGGCTAGCAGGCGGTATTTGGCAGTCATTTGCCACCCCTCCATTCTTGGCTGCTCTTTCGTTTGAAGGCAACCGTATATTTGGTATTACGCAGATCCATCTCCATCATGGCTATAATATCATCAGTTTGTTGCGGCAGTATTATCGGAACTCTCACCGGAAGCAGCGCCGTCATTTGGGTTCGCTGTTTTCAGGCTTTTCTTAGGCACGCCGTCCAGCCCGTATTCCCAGTCGTAAGCATCGAAAATTTTACGCGCAACCGGAGCCGCACTGTTGGAGCCGAATCCCCCTTCGGGGATGACTACAGCAACAGCCAACTTAGGATTATTACGCGGGGCGAAGGCAATAAATACCCCGTTATCGCGCAATTGCCCTTTTCCCAGCTGCTGTGAGGTCCCTGTCTTACGGGCAAAATCATAAGGGAAATCTGTGAATGCGGAGACCTTACTGTTCATGCCCTTTTTAATCTCTCTCCAAAAGGACTTGTCAAAGGTCGTCACTTCATCCAGCACCTCGCGCTCAAACTTCTTGACCACCTTGCCCGATGAATCCGTGATCTTGCTGACAAGCTGAGGCTTGATCCGCACCCCTTCATTCGCAAGCGTCGAGGCATACTGGGCTAGCTGCAGCACCGTATAACGGCCCTGCTGTCCGAAGGAGGCATAGACTAATGCGGCTTGCGCACTGCCCGCTGCCTTAGTATCCGTGTAGTTAATCTGTCCCAAGTATTCATTAGGGAGACCGCTCTGCGTAGAGACGCCCAGGCCGAATTCCTTCATATATTTATCCCAGACTCCAATTCCCTCGCCCTTGTATTGCTCATAGAGCTTCTTGCCGATCATATCCACCATAAACACATTGGAGGAATCCTCAATCGCCTTAGCCGGACCCATCCGGCCGTATACGTGACCTGAGGAATTTCGGACTGAGGATTTATCATCCTTACCGAAATAAGCAATCCCTTTGTCTGTGTACGTATACGAAGTGCTGAAAAAGCCTTCATTCAGACCGATCAGCACCGTCAGCGGCTTAATGGTGGAACCGAGCAGTACCGTGGAACCAAATCCATGGCCAGACAGGCCGGAAGAGTACGGGGTGATCGTCCCGTTCTGATAGTTGCCCATGATCTTATTCCAGGTATCCGAATCCAGCTTCTCCGCTGTCCAGACATTGGTATCATAATCGGGCATGCTGGCCATGGCTACGATATTGCCGGTATCGACCTCCATCGCCACGGCGTAGCCTGTCTTGGCGTCAGGATGAGTCCTGCCCTGTACAGAGTTGCGGTGCAGCCAATTGATCTGTTCGGTGATAGCCTGCTCCGTCTTAAGCTGAACATTCTTGTCAATCGTCATCCAGATATCATTACCCTTGACAGGCGGCACTACCTCTTCCACCTTCTCGGCCATGTTCTGCGGATTCACCGAGATGACCTGATAGCCGTTCTTGCCGCGCAGCTCCCGCTGATATTGCAGCTCCAGGCCGTCGAAGCCGACGAATTCATCGTCTTTATAATTCAGGCCGGGATCTGCGCCGATCTTCTTCATCGCGCTCTGAATATTCTTGTAGATGTTGAGCGTATTGGAGGATTTGAAGGGCTTGATATAGCCGACCGTCTGTACGGCAACGGTATCCTTGTCATAATGGCGCACGCCTTCTTCCACGATCTCAAGGCCGGGGAATTCGCTTTTGTGTTCCATGAAATAAGCGATTTCCTTGGTGGTCAGACCGGATTTGATCTTGCGGGCCATATAGCCGGAATATTTCTTGAAATATAAATCCAGAGAATTAATCACTTCATTAACGGTCAGCTTCTCGCCGTTCGGGTCGCCATATTCGTCAAATTTCGCAACCAGATTATTCGCCAGCGCATACGCATTGGCCCTGGCCTCCGGCTTCAACGAGCTGATTCCCGTCTCCTTATCCACCGCTTTGGCTGTATATTCCTTCGTAAGCGTAACATACAGTGATTGAATGGAGGTGGAGTAGGCAATTTGCTCGCCTGCGGCTGCGCGGATGCCTCCACGGATGGAGGCGAGGGGTACGCTTTTGGTATCCCGGCTAGTCTCCACCTCGGTCAGCGTCGGTCCCTCAACGAATTGAATAACTGCGAGACGGATAATAATTACACAAAAAATGACAAACGTGCTGAAGAAAAACACGTTAAGCCGCAGGCCAAGCGAGCTCTTGCTGTTCTTCTCTTCCGGGGGGGAGGCCTGCTTTCGGAAAACACCCACAGTTTTTCACTCCTCTACATCAAAATAAACCGTTTAGTCCACTCTTGACTCGGGCACATTCTTCTTAGGGACTCCATCCAGGCCATACTCCTGGTCATAGGCTTCAAAGATCTGGCGGGCTACCGGTGCGGCACTGTTCGATCCAAAGCCGCCTTCGGGAATAATTACGGCCACCGCAAGCTTAGGATGCTCACGCGGAGCATAAGCAATGAATACCCCGTTGTCGCGGATGGCCCCGAAGGCTTCCATCTCAGAGGTTCCTGTCTTGCGGGCGAAGTCATACGGGAATCCGTCAAAAGCCGATACCTTTGTATTCATCCCGCGCTTGATCTCTTTCCAGAAAGCAGGGTGAAACGAGATGCTGTCCAGGACTTCCCGTCCAAATTGCTTAACCGTCTTCCCTTCAGGATCTGTAATCTTACTGACGAGCTGGGGCTTAATCCGCACGCCTTCATTCGCAAGTGTTGCCGTATACTGGGCAAGCTGCAGTGCGGTGTATTTCCCCTTTTGGCCGAAGGAGGCAAGTACCAGCGCCGCTTGGGCAGAGCCTGCCTTCTTAGGATCAAGATAATCGGCTACTCCGGCACTTTCACCGGGAAGCCCGCTTTGCGTAGATACCCCAAGCCCGAATGCCTTCATATATTTGTCCCATACGGCAATACCTTCTACCGCATACTTCTTGTACAGAGCATTACCGACCCACTCTACCATAAAAGCATTCGAGGACTCCTGAATAGCCTTCGCCGGACTAAGCGGGCCCAGGACATGGCCGGAGGAATTTCTGACCGAGGAGCTGTTATCCTTACCGAAATAACCAATCCCTTTATCCAGGTAAGTATCACCGGTAGTGAATAAGCCTTCTTCCAGACCGATCAGGACACTTAACGGCTTAATCGTAGAACCCAGGAAGATCAATGACTTCAGCCCGTTGCCGGAGACACCGGAGGAAATATCGTTAATCGTCCCGTTCCGATAATAATCCTCAATTTTGGCCCACACTTCTGGCGGCAGCCTCTCGGCATTCCAGACATTCGTATCATAGTCCGGTATATTCGCCATTGCCACTACATTGCCTGTATCGACTTCCATCGCAACGGCATAGCCGGTGAGCGCATCCTTATGAAGCTTCCCCTGTACAGGGTTACGGTGCAGCCAGTTGAGCTGATCCATAATCGCCTGCTCTGTGCTCATCTGCACCTGCTTGTTAATCGTCATCCAAATATCGTTGCCCTTGACGGGCGGGACCAACGCGATAACCTCTTCGGCCATATTCTGGGCATTGACAGAGATCGTCTGATACCCATTCTTCCCTCTAAGCTCGCGCTGGTATTGCTGTTCAAGACCATAGATGCCGACGAACTCATCTTCCCTGTAGCTAAGCCCCGGGTCCGCACCCGTTCGTTTCATGGCGCTGCGGATATTTTTGTATACATTATAATCCTCTGTAAAACGGAATTGCTTCATAAAGCCTACCGTTTGGACGGCCACCGTGTCCTTGTCATAATGGCGGATACTCTCCTCCACCACTGACACTCCGGGATAGCGCTGCCTGTTCTCCATCAGATGGGCGACTTCCTTCATCGTAAGACCGGTCTTGATCTTGCGCGGGACATACCCCAGTGACTTCTTATATTCAAGATCAAGCAGCAGCAGGATATCCTCCTGGAGAAGCTTCTTAGCAGAAGGATCACCATACTGTTCAAAAACGGATGACAGCCCCGCCGCCAGCGCCTTCGTATTTGCCTTGGCTTCAGCGGTGGGTTCATATAAGCCGGTCTTCTTATTTTTGACCTTCGCAGTGTATTCTTGGGTTAACGTAACGAATAAGGACTGAATCGGTGTGGAATGGGCAATGTCTTCCCCGCCCGCCGCGTGAATAGTCCCCCGGATCGCCGCAAGCGGAACATCCTTGGTCTCCCTGCTGGCCTCCACCTCGCTAAGCTCGGGACTCTCTACGAACTGCAGTCCCGCAAGCCGGATCATAATGATCACAAAAATAAAAAAAGTGCCGAAGAAAAACAGATTTATGCGTAAGCTCAGGTAGTTGCGGGTCTCTCCATCACCCGGGCCGGAGCCCGGCTTACCGAACCATCTCACAGCAAGTCCTCTCCTTGTACGGTTTGCAGTACTAACTTATCCTTCTATTTCTCGCTGAAACGGTACCGTCCTTTGAAAGGACGGCACAGCCGTTTCCACTTGCCCGCTGTTATTGTACCATAGATCTAAGAGCGTCCGCTCCTTCTCAAAGGATGTTTTCCTTGATATGCGTGGAGTCGAAATCCCCCGGATTGAACCAGTCGCCGCTGCTGGCCCAGGTGGAATCAAGCGGAATCCAGGCTGCACTGCTGCTGATATAGACCTCATTCCAGGCATGCGGGCCATAACCGCCTTGACCGTCATAGCCTTTGCCGGTGACGACACGTACCTGAAGGCCTTGTGAGCGGGCCATCATGGCATAGAGCCGCGCATAATCAATACATACGCCAAGCCGCGTATCCATCGTAT
The DNA here is from genome assembly GCF_038002225.1 of Paenibacillus sp. FSL R7-0204. Lineage (NCBI taxonomy): Bacteria > Bacillati > Bacillota > Bacilli > Caryophanales > Paenibacillaceae > Paenibacillus > Paenibacillus sp. FSL R7-0204. The sequence continues at coordinate 1,532,082 of NZ_JBBOCA010000001.1, read as the reverse complement.
CCTGCGGGGTCTGCTCATGCCAGATCCGTTTCTCTTCATAATTCTTCGCCTTGGTATAGTCGTACGCAATACGCGAGCCTACCCAGTCATAAAGCAGTCTGGCCTTCTCTTCATCCCCGCTGGCTTGTCCGGCAATATCTGCGGCAGCACCAGCAATATCCTCCGATATATCATGGTCAATCACCTCATATTTGCGACGGAGAATATCACTCATCTCGGCGGCTACCGCCTTGGTCAGCACCGGGAGCTTTCCCCTGACCTGTTCACCGGCCAGCGGCTCAAATACCGCTTCTGCACTCTGGCTGTAGACCGGTGATGATTGCACATAGCGGCTGAAGCCGCTGTCCGGGTTCAGGGCGACGCTGATGAACAGGACAAAGACCAGCACCAAGGCGCGGGTAAGCCCTGCGGCGGTGCCAAGCACTGCCCCGACAAGCCGGCTGGTGCCTGTGATCCGCCCTGACCCCCTCCCGGACTGGCGCGGCAGGCGGAACGGCAGCAGCAGGAACAGCAGACCCAGCAGCAGACGAATCAAGCTATAGCACAGCAAGAGCAGCAGCAGAAACCGCACTACTGGTGAATTCGCCAGTACAGAGGCACCGGTATAATATAGCTGCTGCCATTGGCTTAGTTTGTCATCCTGCGGGGTAACGCCGGAAGCCCAGTTTCCGGCAGCAGGCGAGAGGTATACGGCTGCCGGAATCGCCATCACCAGCGAAGCTGCCGCAAGCACGCCAGATCCGAGCATGCCGAACAGCCCTCCGGCTGCTCTGCGGAAGCCCCGGCCCCAGCCCTGCAGCGCAGAGAAGAGAACTACCAGCAGCAGAACAATGGAGATGATATTGGCTTCCCGAAGACTTTCTATCCAGCTGTTCAATGAATCACTCCTCCTTCTGCTGCTGCAGGTAACCCTGAGCCCGCTGCACTGTTACTTGCCCGCCTGCTTCCGGGCTTCGTCGATGAAGGTCTTGGTTGTATCCGTAACGCTCCACTTCCCGAGGCTGACTCCGCGGAAGACCACTTCCACCTTATCCTCTGCGGCAGAGCCCTTCACCTCCAGATTAGGAGTACTGATGGTGAAGGTGCCGTCACCGCCGGAGGTATAAACCGCCTCCTGCGCTTCTTTGAGCATGACCTCCTGTGCCTCATTCTTCAGCGTGCTGACTGTCCCGTCTGCTACTTTGTTAACGGCATTACCGATCTGGTCCATGGTTACCCCGCTATAAATGAACAGCCCCACAATAATAACGACGACGATAGCCCATTTCAGCATAGTCTTAACGATGTTAACGACTGCGAACAGGAGGACAAGCGCAATAACGATAACAAGCCAATTCTCTCTGATAAACTGTGACCAAACTTCCGGATTCATCAATTTCACAACACCCCAATCGCAAATTTCGCCACTCCGGGACGCTGTCCCGTCAGACATTTCATTAATATTAATTATTATACATGAATGACCCTTATAATTCATGGTTGCCGGAATGCAGAACTGCATACAGGGGCTGGCCAAGAAAATGGTATAAGCCCCCGCTGCCGCACGTAAAGTACAAGTAGGCTGTTCCCTCTGCTGGAATCCGTTCCGTCATCAGCGGCTGGCCGCTAATCTGGAGGTGTTATCCGTGAAAACTGCAATGTGGCTGTACCTCTTCATGTTCCTGGCGTTCTTCGATTTACATGCCCAGTACCCTATCCTGACACCCTTTGCCATGTCCCTGGGAGCGGGCCCGGCCTTCATTGGCTGGATGATGGGGATGTATTCCCTGACTCACCTCCCGGGCAATCTGCTGGCCGGTGTGCTTGTAGACCGCAACGGCAGCCGCCGCTATATCGTATTCGCCCTTACCGTAGCAGGTCTGATCCTGCTTCTGCAGGCGCATGCCCAGCTGCCCTGGCATCTGCTCCTGCTGCGGGCAGCGAGCGGGTTCGCCCTGGCGTTCCTCTCCCCTGCCTGTATGACCCTCTTGGCTTCGCTCTCGTCTGACCCGGCGACCCAGGGTAAATACATGTCAGGCAACGGAATTATTCACACGCTAGCTTCGGTGGTCTCCCCTGCTGCCGGAGCCTTCATCGTCGCCAAAGCCGGTTACTCCGGCACGTTCAGTACATTGGGTTGGCTCCTGATCTTCACCGGTGTGATGGCCTTCTTCAGCGTGCCGAAGCACAATCCGGCCCTGGCCCTGCATAAGCCTGCACTCCCGGTGAAGGAGAATGTGCCGCCTGGGGCGGCCGCTACTGCCCGGCCCCCTGTCTCCAGGCGTTATTATCTGCTGCCCTTCTTCGTATCCTGCTCTCAGGGCGTGCTCTTCTTCGAGCTTCCCCTGTCACAGGGACAGGACGGAATGGTCTCCACCGGAATTCTGCTCTCCCTGCTCAGCCTTGGGGCGCTGGCGACCCTCTGCCTATTCTTCCTGAACCGCATCCCGCCAGGCATCCGCATTGCCGCTGCTTTATTGGGAATGGCTCTCTGCTTCTTCACCCTGGCTGCCTTCCGCAGCATCCCGGCGGGAGTGGTTCTCTTCCTGCTCGGCTCTGCCAAAGGCGTGTTGTTTCCGGCTATGGCCTCCCTCTTCATTAGTCTGGGCGGCGCAGGACGGCTGGGCCGGACCTTCTCGCTGCAATCCATCGCCATGTCCCTCGGGGCATTCGCCGGCCCTGTAGCCGCCGGACAGCTTAGAGAATATGTCTCCCCTTACTTCATCGCTTTCGTGCTGCTGATGACAGCTCTTATGCTGCTGCCTCCGGGCAGATCCGGCCGTCTCTCCTCCTACGCCCCCGGCTGGAACAGCCCTGCCGCCTGAATGCGACATTTCCCGGGGAATGAATACATATTGTTCCGCTACGCTGTTAAAAATAGCGCAGCTTAGGTACAATATCGTCATAACAACTAAGATCCGGGGGCTGATTGCATATGTCCATCACCATTATTGTCGAAGGTAAGAACGACCGCAGCAGACTGAGGCGGTTGCTTGAACCAGAGGTCGACATTCTGTGCACCTTCGGTACGCTGAATACCCTGAAGCTGGAATCCCTGCGGAATACCATCCGGGACGGGGATGTCTACCTGTACATGGATAATGACAGCTCAGGCAAAAAAATCCGTGCAGTCCTGCGCGACGCCTTTCCCGATGCCGTTCATATGTATACGCGCAAGGGTTACGCCGGGGTGGAAGGAACACCGGATGAATATAACATCACCCAGCTCGAAAAGGCCGGGCTTGAAGACTTCATTATCTACCCCCAGCCGTATCCTCAGGGAATAGAAGGATAATTCATCGCATGAAGCATATACATTCTTAACCTTTAGCACAAAACGAGGGTGTCCTGTGCAGCAGCTCCACTGCTCCACGGACACCCTCGTTTATTTCATGCCCATGCTATTCACGGGCCAGCTTCTTCACCGTTCTCGCCAGGAACTCAGGTGTTACATTCTCCGTATCCCCGGCATCGTACAATCCCCGGAGCTGGTTGTTCTTGTCCACCAGACCAATGAGGTTCGCGTGGGCGAAGTCATCCTTGCTCGTGCCGTAGATCAGCACCTTGAAGGACTCCGCTGCCAGCTTGCGCACCTGCTCCTGATCCCCCCGCAGGAAGTACCAGCCGCTGTAATCGGCATGGAACTTGTCGGCGAAGGCCTTGATCGCTTCCCTTGTATCATTCTTCGGATCGAAAGATATCGAGACGAATTCAACGTCTTTGCCGAAGCTGCCGTCTTTAACCAGTATATCCTGCGTCTCTGACAGCATATAGGTGGTAATCGGACACACATCGGGACAGACCGTGAAGAAGAAATAGACCAGCCTTGCTGTGCCCGCCGTATCCGCCAGACTGATCTGCTTCCCGTCCACATTCTCCAGGGAGAAGTCCTGTACCTGACCGATAACCGGCAGCTTCTCACCTCCGAATTCAAACGATTTGACTGCCAGATAGACCGCCATAATCACTGCAAGCAGCAGCAGCAGCCAGGTCCATTTGTAACGTTTCAAGGTCTGCACAGGACACCTTCCCCCTCTATCCTAAGAATGCTTACACATGAATGGTATTCAGCACGAGGGCAATCAGACTTAAGGTCAGATAGTTAATGGAGAAGAGGAAGCTTTTCTTCGCCCAGACCTCATCATCCTTTGCCTTGAATCCGATGAGGGTTAAGTAGAGCCAGCCAACCGACAAGGCCAGTGATACAATCAGATAATAAATACCTGCATAATCATAGGCATACATCAGCACCGGCACCGGCAGCAGCAGCGCCACATAAGGAATCATCTGGAATTTGGTGCGGCGCGTCCCCTTCACAACCGGAAGGAGCGGGAATCCTGCCGCTCTGTATTCCTCCTTGCGGCGGATGCCAAGCGCCCAGAAATGGGGCGGCTGCCACAGAAAGAGCATTGCGAACAGCAGCCAGGCTCCGAGATCCACTGTTCCTGTAACAGCCACATAGCCGATGACAGGAGGCATGGCCCCCGAGATCGCACCTACCGAGGTGCTCCAGGTAGAGGTTCTTTTGAGCCAAAGGGTGTACACTACAACATATACGAACATGCCGACTATGCCGAACAATCCGGCCAGTACGCCGCAGAATGCGAACAGCACGCCCAGCCCGGCAATGCCTAGTCCAATGCCATAGATAAGTACTGTTGTCGGCTTCAGCCTTCCAGTAGGCAACCCGCGTTCCCGGGTCCGTTCCATCTTCATGTCCAAATCGCGGTCAAAGTAATTATTGAAGACACAGGCTGAAGCCATGACCAGCATGGTGCCGAGCAAAGTCAGAATCAGACGGCCATACTGTACATCCCAGCCTGATGCCACCCAGTAGCCTGCGAATGCCGCAATCAGATTGGAGCGGATAATGCCGGGCTTCGTAACGGTAATAAAGTCGCGCCAGCTTGCACCTTCAGGTGGAGACTTGGCAGACATTGATGCGGAATCGGAAGAAGCTTGATATCTCAATTGATTGTCCACGTATCGGGTTCCTCCTTCTAGGGAACTTCTAAACACTCCGCTATTAACTTTATCATAGCAACCGGGAAAGACTTTGACAATCATTGACCATGATGTTCATTAAATCGACAATTACGTGACAATATTTATTTCCCCGTCCTTAAATAACTAAGCCCAATAATGGGTAGTTATTAATAGAGAACTTCCGTACAAAGGAGATCTGACTAATGGATACTGCCACACATTTTGTTATGGGACTTGGACTTGCAGGTCTGTCCTTCGTCGATCCGCTCGTCGCTTCGAATGGAACACTTGCCGGAGCGGTGATGGTAGCTACTGTACTGGCTTCTCAGGCACCGGATGCTGATACCGCCCTGCGTCTGAAGGATAACGCGGTATATATCCGCAATCACAGGGGAATCACCCATTCCCTGCCCTTTTTACTGCTGTGGCCGGCACTGATCACAGTGGTTATCGGGCCGCTCTTCGGCTTCACGGACCTTAGCACCTTAAGCCATATCGCGCTCTGGAGCTTCATCGGGGTTGCCGTCCATGTATTCTCCGATCTGTTCAACACCTACGGGACTCAGGCCGCCCGCCCGTTCACCGAGAAATGGATCGCCTGGAACATCATCCATATCTTCGATCCGTTTATCTTCGGCAGCCATGCAGCGGCGATTATTCTCTGGATCAGCGGAATGGTGCCGCCCGCTCCCCTGTTCATCACCTTGTATGCCTGCATCGTCTTGTACTACATCTGGCGGACCCTCGTTCATGCCCGCATTACCCGCAGCATCAAGAACAAGGATGTTCACCATAGTGCAGGCGACCGTTACTATGTGATCCCGACCATTTCGCCAACGCGGTGGAATCTGGTCAAAGCCAAGCCGGATGGCAGCTACAATGTCGGGCTGCTGAACAGCGGGCGGCTGGAATGGTTCAAGCATGCGGTGTGCTCCACTCACCCCGCCGTCGAGCATTCCAAATCTCATCCGGATATTCAGGCCTTCCTGTACTTCACCTCGTACGCTGTCGCGGAGGTGGAGGAGCTGCCCTCTGGTTATATTGTACGCTGGGGAGATGTCCGTTATTTACACCGTAAGCAATTCCCGTTCGTGGCTGTGCTGGTCATGGACCATGAGTATAAACCGCTAAATACTTATGTCGGCTGGCTGAGCAGCGAGAAGCTGGATGAGCGCTTCGCCGTTGATCCGGGAACCGTCAAGCTGTAGCAGGTTAGCACAGGTTAGCACTATGTAGAGGGCTGTCCCGGAAGCCAGGAATGAATTGGCTGATTGGGGCAGCCCTCTTGACGTAACGGGACCGCATAAGGCACAATCTACAATAAAAGCGGTTACACTTCAAAGCCTATATTCGCTCACTTTACGCAAAATCCCGGCATGCTGCGAGGCACACCGGGATTCACTTGTACACTATTTGAAGCAGAAAGGAAGGCTGGAACATATGGGTAAAGGTCTGTCACTGTGGTTCGCCTGCTCTTCAATTCTACTCCTCACAGCAGCTTCCATCTCGATCAGCTATAACATTTGGCTGGCACTGCTGCTCGGCGCGCTATGCGTGCTTAACATCGGCTGGGGCTTCATCGTCAAGGCCAGGCTGAGACGCAAGGCGGAGAGCAACCAGCCTTCTCCTTAACGGGTAGGCAGGAAGCCCATCCGTTCCTTCACGCCCTCCAGGGTCCGGGCGGCACTTATCCGTGCACTTTCGGCACCTTGAGCCAGAATATCGCCCAGCATCCCTGAGCTGCGAATGTCCTGATATCTTTGCTGGATCGGCTCCAGCAGGGCTACGACCACTTCAGCCAGCTCTTTTTTGAAGCCGCCGTACATTTGGCCTTCATATTTGTCGGCAATCTGCTGCAGGCTCATTCCTGAGCACTCGGCATAGATGCTCATCAGGTTGCTAATCTCCGGCTTAGCCGCCGGGTCGAAGATAACCTCACGGCCGGAATCCGTTGTGGCCCGGCTGATCTTTTTGCGGATCACATCAGGCGGGTCCAGGAGTCCGATTCTGCTGCCGGGGTTGGGATCGCTTTTACTCATCTTCTTCGTGCCGTCATCCAGGGACATAATCCGCGCTCCGACCTCCGGAATGTACGGCTCAGGGATGGTGAAGAAGTCACCAAACCGGTGATTGAAGCGTCCCGCCAGGTCACGGGTCAGCTCCAGATGCTGCTTCTGGTCTTCGCCTACCGGTACCAGATCCGCATTATAGACCAGAATATCGGCGGCCATCAGCGACGGATAGACGAACAGACCTGCGCCCACGGATTCTTTACCGGCCGACTTGTCCTTGAACTGTGTCATCCGTTCCAGCTCACCCATGGCAGTGAGCGTAGTCAGAATCCATCCCAGCTCGGCATGCTGCGGCACATGGGACTGCATGTAGACATGCGCAATGGACGGATCGATGCCTGCAGCCAGATACAGCGCGGCTACTGATTCGGAATTCTCACGCAGAGCTGCGGGGTCCTGGGCTACCGTAATAGCATGCAGATCGACCACCATGAAGTAACATTCGTATTCCTTTTGAAGCTTGACGAAATTCTTGATTGCCCCGATATAATTACCGAGTGTTAGTGAACCGCTGGGCTGTATGCCCGACAATACTTTTTTAGCCATTCTTTTATCCTCCATCATCATAATTAATATCCGCTGGCGCATAGAACGCAAAAAGGCCCCACATCCGCAAGGGACGTGAGACCGTGGTACCACCCTTATTCGCTGCCTGGAGTTCCCGTAGGGATCTCTATGCAAACAGCCTTGGCTTCCGTTAACGGGGAAGAGACGGCCGGTCTACTTAAGGCTTATGCAGCCTGTTCGAGCGCGGCACTCAAGGGTCCATTCAGTCAGAGGTGCACCACCGGTTCACATCAGCCACCGGCTTTCTGGAGGTACAGTCCATGCTTACTTGTCCCTGTCATCGCGTTACCTGTGTTACTTGATGCCTCCATCATAGATCGGCCCGGAGAAGTTGTCAAATCCCTAACCTCCGCCGGATAAATCTGGTATGATAAAGATATTCGTGTCTATGTTATCTGATTACAGCTTATCAAAGGAGCATATCTCTTATGAAACAGGTGACCAAAGGGCAGTGGAACGGTTATGATACGTATATTTTGCATAGCCGGGAACTGGAAGTCACGCTTCTGCCCCGGCTGGGTAATAACGTAATTTCATTATGGGACCGCACCATGGAGCGGCAGATCCTTCGTCAGCCTGAAGAAAGCGACTTGGCATCATATATGCAGAAACCTTATCACTTCGGCCTGCCCCTCCTGGTGCCGCCCGGACGGATACGCGGCGGAAGCTTCCAATTCGATGGCACAAGCTACCAATTTGACCGCAATGCGGGAGAACATCATATTCACGGACTGCACCGCACCCAGGCCTGGTGTGTCAGTGATATTGAAGAGGACGAGGAAGGCTGTGCGGTCACCACTGAATTCATAACCACCGATGATCCGGAGTGGATCAGACAATTCCCTGAGCCGCTGAAGCTAGAAATGACCTTCCGGCTTCAGGATGACCGGCTCCAGCAGACGCTCAGGGTCACTCATCTCGGCAGCAAGAGTGTTCCTTTTGGCGCAGGCTATCACACATGGTTCATGCTGGACGGAACGCCCTCCCGCTGGAATGTTACCCTTCCTGCCGGAGCCGTCTGCGAGCTAAGTGACGATCTCCTGCCTACCGGACAGCTATTGCCGCTCGGGGAGCTTACGAGCCTGCACACCCGGCTGAATCTTCAAGGTGCGGACCTGGATACCGTCCTTCGTATAGCAGAGGGCCAGCCTGCCGAGGCCGTGCTGATGCGGGACGATGGATACGGGCTGCGTTACTCAGCCGATCCTGAATTCTTCCGCCACTGGATTCTCTATACCAAAGGCGAAGCCGACCAGTTCCTGTGCATTGAACCGCTCACCTGGCTCCCGGATGCACCTAATCTCCAGCAGGACGCCTCTTCTACCGGGCTGATCACGCTTGAACCCGGACAGACGCTAGTGCTGGGGGGCACCCTGCAGATGATCTACCCGGAACGATAAATTTCATATAATTACCATCCTATAAAACTTCAACATCCGTGCATGAATTCTCCCTCCCGCGCTCATACTATCTTCACAACGGGCGAAGGAGGTGAGCACACATGGGTCAAGCAGGTCAACAAAGTCGTGGTAGCCGTTCTAACAACCTGGTCGTTCCTCAAGCGAATGCAGCGCTGCAGCAGTTGAAATATGAAGCAGCACAAGAGCTTGGAGTAACTATTCCGGCTGACGGTTATTATGGAAACTATACTTCCCGCGAAACTGGTTCTTTGGGAGGATATATCACCAAACGTCTGGTGCAACTGGCAGAGCAACAACTGTCCGGTCGTTCGTAATCGCTACCTTATCTTTACAAACCGTCTAAGCCGTGAGGCATAGACCAAAGCAGCTTCACAGCCCTCCCGCGTTTCTCGTCGAAGCGCAGGGGGGCTTTTCTATATGTATATAGAATCAGCCGAAGGATTGATCCGAGACATCGCCGTGGCTGCTGCGCGGATAGCGGATCATCAGATTCGCCATATTGTAATTGGACTCCAGCGTGGCATCCACCACCACCATTCCCTGGCGTACAGCAAATTCGTAGCTGATCTCTCCATGCGTCCACCGTTTCTTATATTTCAGGCTCTCCAGCGCCATGACGCGGAATGAGGATTGCTGGCCTGAAGTCAGCCCCTCCTGCCCGGCTGCGAAGCTTCCGCTGCGTCCGGCGAGCGGATTGTGGCGGACCCCGAACTTGCCGATGATATTATTCCTGATCTGTACAAATACGGTCCCTGAATTTAGTCCTGACAATTCCTCCTGCAGCTCATGAAATACCAGATCCATCTGTCTTGCAAGCGATAATTGTTCCGTCCTCACATGCATTTCCTCCTAAAAGTCTTGTGGGTGATGCAGCCTCATGGCTCTGCCTCACACAACACTTGCTTCGTAAGCAGTTGTTTGAATTTCGTGGGTATAGCAGCGCTTATATAAGGCTTTAGGCTCATTATAGGGTACTATTTAAACGCCCACAACATTATTCAACATAATTGGGTTATAATCCCTATAAATGCGCACGTTATTTAGTATTTATAGCAAAATACAAACTTTTGTCGCCATTTATCGACAAATAAACAGCAATAAAAGACCCCGAAACCGGGGTCTTTGCACATTCACACCATATTCAACTGTCATCATTTCACGGCAAAAAATCAATTCTTCTCATTTCTGACAAATTCTTAGCCGCGTTGTTCTGTCATTTCCAGAAATTCATTAATATCGGCAACGATTAAATCCGCAGCCCCCTGCCAGAAATCCGGCTTAGACAGATCAACACCCAGATGCTTCGACACCAGATTCTCCAGCGTCATCACTCCGGTATCCTGCAGCAGACTGTCATATTTATCGGCAAAGGAAGCCCCTTCTTGCAGTGCAAGCCGGTATAGACCGGTGCTGAACATATACCCTACCGTATACGGGAAGTTGTAGAACGGTACATCTGTGATATAGAAATGAAGCTTGGACGCCCAGAAATGCGGATGATATTCGGAGAGAACCCCGCAGAAGGCTTCCTTCTGGGCTTCCTCCATCAGCGCGGACAATTCCTCACTGCTTACCAGACCTGCCTTGCGCTTCTCATAGAAGCGGGTCTCGAACAGGAAGCGGGCATGGATATTCATGAAGAACGCCACACTGTTCTGGATCTTCGCTTCAAGCAGTGCCAGCTTCTCTTCACTGTCCGTCGCAGATTTCACCTGTGCATCCGACACAATGACCTCCGCGAAGGTGGAAGCTGTCTCCGCCACGTTCATCGCATAGTTCTGATTAAACAGCGGCTGGTCCTCCAGCAGGAAGGAGTGATAGGCATGGCCCAGTTCATGCGCAAGAGTGGATACATTGGACGGCGTACCACTGTAAGTCATGAATATACGGGATTCCTTGCTCTCCGGGAAGGAGACGCAGAAGCCACCCGGACGCTTCGCGGCACGGTCTTCAACCTCGATCCAATCCTTGTCGAAGGCGCGCTCGGCGAAATCCGCCAGCTTCGGACTGAATTTGCGGAACTGGGTCACGATGTCGGCGGCTGCTTGTTCATAGGGGATTTTGCCGGAGGACTTGCCGACTGGCGCATCCACATCGACCCAGGCGAGTGACTCCAGACCCAGAATTTCCGCCTTGCGCTTCAGATAGGATATCAGTGCAGGCTTACTCTTCGTGATCACGTCCCACATGACATCCAGAGTCTCACGGGACATACGGTTGATGCCCAGCGGCTCCTTCAGCACATCCTCCCAGCCGCGGCCCTTGTACAGCTTCAGGCGGAAGCCTGCCAGATGATTCAAAGTATCTGCACAATAGTCGGCTGCCCCGCCCCAGGCTTCTTCCCATTTGCGGAACATCGTACTGCGGACCTCAGGATTCTCATCCGTCAGCTTGTTGAAGGCTTGCCCGGCAGAGAGCAGCTTCTCTTCCCCGTCTTCTTCACAAGGAATCTGGATCTGTCCGACAATTGTCTCGTAATGCTCGCTCCAGCCATGATAGCCGTCAACTGCAAGCTCAAGTGCCAGA